>DWWI01000110.1 GCA_019119745.1 Candidatus Mediterraneibacter gallistercoris
TGATACTGTGTAAGTACTCCGACAGTATCAATGCCTGAATTAATACAGTTACTAAGCGGAAAATCAATAATACGGTACTTACCGCCAAAAGCCACAGCAGGTTTTGCAACCTTTGCAGTAAGGACTCCCAACCGACTGCCCTGTCCGCCCGCCAACAGCATGGCAATCATTTCCTTTTTATACATTGCGTCACCTCATTTCTAGTTATATGCGTTTATTATACCATATATTTGTCTTTAGAGAATAATTATTTACAATTTTTTCTTATTTTTTTTTAACTTTTTATTGATTTCGCACAAAAAAGAACCGCTTTCATTTTTTGCCATATATAGTATAATATAAAAGGCTGAGGTATTTTATGACTGGTAAAACAAAAAATTAGAGAAGAGGAATACCTATGTATAAGATTAATTTTGAAAAACCTATCCATATTCATTTTATCGGTATCGGCGGTATCAGCATGAGCGGTCTCGCCGAGATCCTGCTGGAAGAGGGCTTCACTGTATCCGGATCTGACTCAAAAGAGTCTCCGCTTACAAAGAAGCTTGAGTCTGAAGGCGCACATATCGCTTACGGTCAGAAAGCGGAAAATATCACTCCGGATATCGACTGTGTAGTCTACACGGCAGCTATCAGCCGCAGCAACCCGGAGCTGATCGAAGCAGTGGCCCAGAAGATCCCGATGCTGACACGGGCCGAGCTGCTCGGACAGCTTATGAAAAACTATGACACACCTATCGCCGTATCAGGGACCCACGGAAAGACGACGACAACTTCCATGATCTCCCATATACTGCTGGAGGGCAACATGGATCCTACAATCTCCGTAGGCGGTATCCTCAAAGCGATCGGAGGTAATATCCGTGTCGGCAATTCAGAAACTTTTATTACGGAGGCCTGTGAATATACAAACAGTTTTCTTCACTTTTTCCCGAAGATCAGCGTGATCCTGAATATCGAAGAAGATCATCTTGATTTCTTTAAGGATCTGGAAGATATCCGTCATTCATTTCATCAGTTTGCCGGACTGCTGCCGGAAGACGGCACCCTGGTCATCAACGGAGATATTAAAGATTATCGCGAAATTTACAGCGGACTCAGCTGTAATGTCGTAACATACGGATCTTCCGCCGAATTTGATTACAGCGCCGACAACATCACATATGACGAAAACGGACATGTTTCATTTGATCTGATCCGCCACGGCGAACATACTGATCATATTACATTATCCGTAACAGGCGACCATAACGTATCCAATGCTCTCGCTGCGATTGCCGTGGCAGATCTGCTTGATATCCCTATGGATATAACCAAAAAAGGGCTTCTGTCATTTTCCGGAACAGACCGCAGATTTGAATATAAAGGAGAGTTCAACGGCGTCACGGTAGTTGATGATTACGCTCATCACCCGACCGAGATAGCGGCTACATTAAAAGCGGCCCAGCACTACCCGCATAATAAAGTGTGGTGTGTATTCCAGCCGCACACTTATACCCGTACCAAGGCGTTCTTCCACGAATTTGCGGAAGCGCTCTCTCATGCTGACCATCTGGTTCTGGCTGATATCTATGCCGCGCGTGAGACGGACACACTGGGCGTCTCCTCCGCAGATCTTGCGGAAGAAGTGAAAAAGCTTGGTACAGACACTCATTATTTCCCGAGTTTTGAAGAAATCGAGAAATTTTTAAGGGAAAACTGCAAAGCAGGCGATCTGCTCATCACAATGGGAGCGGGAGATATCGTCAAAGTCGGAGAAGATCTTCTTGCCTGAAAAAACACAGCAGTGTCGGCAGCAGAAACGTCCTGTTTATCGGGCCTGTAAGAGTTATCCACACTTTCTACACAGAGTTATCTACAAAAAAGAGCCACTTACCCACGAAAAAGTTCTTTTTAACCTGTAGAGAAAATGCTATTATTATTTAAGCAAGGAAAGCGGATCTGTCCGGTCTGCTTTCTATTTTAAACTCTTAAGATAAATAACCGAGACAGAAAGAAAGCGGGACAAAAAGATTATGAAAACATTAACATTGAAGAACAGATTCCAGACTAACGCGACTTTGCTTCCGAATGATTTTATAGACAATTACATGGTCGATGCCAACGGAGAATTTGTAAAGGTTTATCTTTTTTTACTGCGCCATCTGGATGATCCGTGTTCTTCGATCACGATCTCCATGATTGCCGACTGCCTTAATAATACCGAGAACGATATACTTCGCGCTTTCCGCTACTGGGAAAAAGAAGGTCTGCTCTGCGTCGAACGCGATACAGACGGCAAGATTACAGGGCTGGAGCTGCAGAAGACAGCGCGGATCGGCAAAACAGCTACTGTCACACCAAAAGAAAATCATCAGGAGGAGCAGCCTGTCCGAAAAGCTTCCGATGGTCCGAAAGCAAATTCCAAGGCTGTTCAGATCGATACATTCCGGGCGCAGAAAGAGATCAAGTCACTGCTATTCATTGCAGAACAATATCTGGGAAAAACACTGACACATTCCGAGATGGAGGCGATCACTTACTTTTATGATACACTGCATATGTCAGCAGACCTGATTGAATATCTGCTCGAAACATGCGTTGAGAATGGTCATAAAAGTATGCATTATATTCAGAAAGTCGCCTTTTCATGGGCGGAGTCCGGGATTGAATCAGTTGCGCAGGCAAAGGAACAGTCAACGCTATACAGCCGCAACTGCTATACGGTGCTCAATGCTTTCGGAATCAAAAACCGTGGTCCTGCCGCTTCAGAACTTACATATATCAAAAAGTGGGCGGAGGAATACGGATTCTCTCCGGATATCATTGAAGAGGCATGCCGCCGCACCATAAGCGCAACGCATCAGCCGAGTTTTGAATATGCGGATAAAATCCTTACTAAATGGCATGGCAGAAACATCCGCCATCTCAGAGATATCACTTCTCTGGACGAAGAATATCAGAAAGAACACAGCGCGTCAAAGACGTCTGCAAGATCCAGAACAACTGCCCGGAATCTCAATAATTTTGAGCGCCGCAGTTACGATATGGATTCTCTTGAGGAACAGTTATTAAACAGCAATTAAAGGAGCATATCCATGGCACTTAAGAATTCACAATATTACGCAATCATGCGGGAATACGAAAGGATCCGCCTGAAAAACCATGATCTTCTGAACGCCCGCTACGAAGAAGTTTATGAGAAGCTTCCCGAATTTAAGTCACTGGATGAATCTATCTCCATTCTCTCCGTCCAGTACGGAAAGAAACTCCTAAACGGGGATGAGAGCGCTCTTTCATCGCTGAAAGAGGAACTGGAAATCCTGCGCAGCAGCAAAAAACAGCTTCTGACTTCTGCAGGATTTCCGGAAGATTATCTTGAACCGATCTATGACTGTCCTGACTGTAAGGACACCGGATATATCGGAAATCAAAAATGTCACTGTTTTAAACAGGCCGTCATAAAGCTTTTGTATGAAGAGTCAAATATAAAAGAATTTCCGACAGAAGCATCTTTTGATCATTTCAGGCTTGATTTTTACCCTTCTACACTTTATGATAAAACAACCGGGCGCAGTGCCCGCGCTATGATGGAGGATACTTTGAAAATCTGCCATCGCTTTGTCGACACTTTTGGCAAAGAGTTCCAGAACCTCTTCTTCTATGGAAGTGTCGGCGTGGGAAAGACTTTTCTTTCCACATGCATTGCCCGCGAAATTATGGAGAAAGAATTCTCTGTCGTCTATTTTTCAGCGCCGCAGCTTTTCAACACACTTGCCCAGACCAAATTCAATAAGGGCGATACAGACGCTAAAAATATGACAGACTATATATACAACTGCGATCTCCTGATTATTGATGATCTGGGCAGCGAATACACAAACGCCTTTATTTCCGCACAGTTTTTTACGTGCATCAACGAAAGGCTCATACACAGGAAGTCAACGATCATCTCAACAAATCTGTCTCTGGAATCGATCGCCGATCTCTATACAGAGCGGTCTTTTTCCAGAATCACGAGCAGTTATGCACTGTTGAAGATCATCGGTGATGATATACGTATCAGGAAAAAGTTAGAACACAGGGAGGAACATTAATGGTACGCCGAACAGAACGAATCTTGGAAAACATACCCGTGGGAAGTCTCGGACTTATCTCACTGGAAGGATGTGAGGAACTCGGAAAAAAAGTAGATGATTATCTTGTCCAGTGGCGTCATGAAAGCGCACACGAATATAAAGATGACATCGCATTTTCCGGATATGAAAAAGATACTTATCTGATCAATGCCAAAGTACCGCGTTTCGGTTCCGGTGAAGCAAAGGGCATCATCGGAGAATCCGTACGTGGAAAGGATCTCTATCTGATGGTGGACGTCTGCAATTACAGCGTTACCTATTCGCTTACCGGGCAGGTCAACCACATGTCTCCGGATGATCATTTCCAGAATCTGAAGAGAATTATTGCCGCAATCGGCGGAAAGGGCAGACGTATTAATGTCATTATGCCGTTTCTGTATGAAAGCCGTCAGCATAAAAGAAGTTCCCGGGAATCATTAGACTGTGCCCTGGCGCTTCAGGAACTCGTGCGCATGGGAGTGGAAAATATCATCACTTTCGATGCCCACGATCCCAGGGTCCAGAATGCGATACCTTTAAGCGGATTTGAGACTGTCGCGCCTACTTATCAGTTTATCAAGGGACTGTTGCGCACCGTAAAAGATCTTAAGATTGACAGTAAACATATGATGGCGATCAGCCCGGATGAAGGCGGCACCAACCGTGCTGTCTATCTGGCAAACGTTCTTGGCCTGGATATGGGTATGTTCTATAAACGCCGTGATTATACACAGATCGTAAACGGACGCAACCCGATCGTGGCTCACGAATTTCTCGGAAGTTCTGTAGAAGGAAAAGATGTGATCATCATCGATGACATGATCTCATCCGGTGACAGCATTATCGATGTGGCAACGGAGCTTAAACGGAGAAAAGCGAATAGAATCTTTGCCGCTGCAACATTTGGTCTGTTCACAAACGGTATGGAGAAGTTTGACAAAGCTTATGAAGAAGGAATTATAACCGGTATACTGACAACCAATCTGATCTATCAGACACCGGAACTTCTCTCCAAACCTTATTATATTAACTGTGATATGAGTAAATATATCGCTCTTATCATCGATACTCTGAACCATGACGGCTCAATCAGCTCCATCCTGAGCCCGAATGAACGAATTCAGAATGTACTCCGCAAATACAAAAACGGAGAACCGATCTAATCCGGTGTACCCTGACTATATTATCTATCCTGAGCGCGCTCAATTGAAGCGCGCTCTGACTATCATATGGCTATGAATAAAAAACTTATATCCGAGATTGTATTTACTCTCCTGATGCTGGCGGCTGCAACCGCCATATCTTTTGGTTTCTTTTATCTCGGCAACAAAAATGTGGCAAATATCGCTATTGTCTATACACTTGCGCTGATCCTGACCGCACTTTATACTTCAGGCTATCTCTTCGGGATCATCACTTCGTTATTTTGTGTGATCGCTATAAATTATTTCTTTTCATATCCATATTTCAGGATCAACTTTTCCCTGAACGGATATCCTGTCACTTTTATAGGAATGCTTGCGATCTCACTGATTACGAGTGCGACCACTACCACTCTGAAACGCCAGAGACAGGCTATTGCGGAACGCGAGAAAGCGCTTGCAGAAGCCGACAAAGAAAAACTGCGCGCCAATCTTCTCAGAGCTGTATCCCATGATCTGAGGACACCGCTTACCAGTATTATCGGATCTTCATCATCCTATCTGGAAAATTATGCTGATCTTTCAGAGGAGGAACGGACGGAACTTGTGGGGAACATAAAGGAAGATTCTCAATGGCTCCTTAATATGGTGGAAAATCTGCTCACAGTCACCCGCATCAAAGATAATGACATAGATAAGGTAAAAAAGTCTCCCGAAGTTGTTGAAGAAGTCGTCTCTGAGGCTATACTCCGGCTTCGCAAAAGACTTCCAGACATCAAAATACGCGTAAATATGCCAAATGATTTTCTCATGCTTTCTATGGATCCGACACTCATCGAGCAGGTATTGATCAATCTGCTGGAAAATGCCCGGGTCCATTCCGGAAGTGCTGATCCTATTGACCTGATCATAGCTGAAAGTCCGGCATACATTTCATTTACAGTCCGGGATTACGGCAGGGGTATCAGTGAAAAACAACTTCCGTATATTTTCGAGGGTCAGCAGACTGTCTCCGAAACCGCGGACAGCCACAAAGGAATCGGGATCGGTCTTTCCATATGCAAGACGATTATTCAGGCACATGGTGGAGAGATCAGAGCCTCAAACCATTCCTGCGGAGCCGAATTTACTTTTACGCTCCCGAAGGAAAAGGAGGATTACGACAATGTCTAAATGCACAGTTCTGATTATAGAAGACGAAAAGAATATACAGACCTTTATGGGAAAGGTTCTTAAACGCCATGAATACCGGGTTCTGTATGCTGATACCGGCACCCAGGGCCTCGAAGTGATACGTTCCCAGTGTCCGGATATCATTCTTCTGGATCTTGGGCTTCCGGATATGAATGGCGACAGTCTCATCCGCGAAGTCCGAACATGGAGCAGTATTCCTATCATCGTAATATCGGCACGTACGGCGGAACGTGAAAAAGTTCTGGCTCTGGATCTGGGCGCAGACGATTACATAACCAAGCCGTTTGGGACGTCAGAGCTTCTTGCCCGGATACGTGCTTCACTGCGTCACAGCAACCGCCTTCGGACTGACAGTGAACTTTATATCCGCCCGTACAGGCACGCCGGCATGATACTGGATTTTTCAAAGCGTCTGCTTAAAGTCAATAACGAAGAGGTTCATCTGACACCGATTGAATATAAAATCGTTGCCTACCTTGCCCAGAATTCCGGAAAAGTGATCACCTATTCTGCTATTCTGTCAAATGTATGGGGACCTTACGCCGACGGGGATAACAAAATCCTGCGTGTAAATATGGCGAATATCCGTCGTAAGATTGAAGATGATCCCGCGCAGCCGAAATATATCTTCACGGAAGTCGGCGTCGGATATCGAATGGCTGAAGACGAGGAAGAGTGATATCGCAAACTGCTATATAACGAAAAATACATCCGCAGGGAATTCCCTGCGGATGTATTTTTCATTTATTATGACTTTATTCTTCTTCGTCTGCTGAAGCACTTTCATCTTCTGGTATCTCTGTTTCCACTGCTGTTTCTTCTGCGTTTGTTTCTTCAGCATTCG
>DWWI01000111.1 GCA_019119745.1 Candidatus Mediterraneibacter gallistercoris
GAAGGCGTAACCTTGCTCGAGGTTCATCTGATCACGGGAAAGACCCATCAGATCCGCGCGCATATGGCTTCCATGGGGCATCCCATCATCGGCGACTACAAATATGGCAGCCGGAAGATCAACGACAGATACCGTGAAGTGTACGGGCTCACCTCGCAGCTTCTGCATTCCGTCAGGCTCTGTATCCCTGAATGTTCCGGCGCGCTTGCGGACCTGTCGGGTAAAGTGATCACGGCGCCTGTCCCTAAACTTTTCCGGAAAATATGTGAGGACAAAAAGATACAAAGGAGCTGTCTTATATGGCCACATGGGGTTCAAGAGGACTTAGAGGATCTACATTAGAAGAATTTGTCAATCATACAAATGAACGTTATACAGAAATGGGCCTTGCACTGATCCAGAAGATCCCTACCCCCATCACACCGGTAAAGATCGATCAGGAGCACCGGCATATTACTCTGGCTTATTTTGACAAGATCAGTACTGTCGATTATATCGGGGCTGTCCAGGGCATTCCGGTCTGCTTCGACGCCAAGGAATGCAAAGTCGATACATTTCCGCTCCAGAATATTCACGAACATCAGGTGGACTTTATGGAGAAGTTTGAGAAACAGGGCGGCATCGCTTTCCTTCTCATCTACTACAGTACCAGAGATGAACTGTACTATATGAGATACAGTCAGATCCGCAGGTTCTGGGACAGAGGAAACAACGGCGGAAGAAAAAGCTTTCGCTATGACGAACTGGATCCGGGATGGTTTATGGAATTCAAACAGGGATACTTTATCCCGTACCTCGACATGATCCAGAAAGATCTGGACTGCCGTGAAGAATAGGATATCTCGCTTCAGGGATTGACAGAATCCTGTAAAATCCGTATAATTACATAGGAATTTAACGTATTAGCACATTAAAGTGAAAGAGGAGAGCATATGGAACAGAAACTTCACACTCCGGAAGGTGTCCGGGATATTTACAACAAAGAATGCGAAACCAAACTTGCACTTCAGAAAAAGTTAAATACAGTACTCCATCTGTACGGCTATAAAGACATACAGACGCCGACATTTGAATATTATGACGTGTTCCGTGAGGAGATCGGTTCCACGTCGACACAGGAACTCTATAAGTTCTTTGACCGGGAGGGGAATATCCTGGCACTCAGACCGGATATCACACCGTCCATTGCGCGGGCAGCTGCCACATTATTTGAAAATGAAGATTTTCCGATCCGTCTCTGCTACGCCGGAAATACATTTATCAATCATTCAAGCTATCAGGGCCGATTAAAAGAAAACACCCAGCTGGGAGCCGAACTCATCGGACTGGATTCTATCGAAGCGGACGCTGAAATGATCGCCATGGTAGTCGACGGGCTGAAAAAGACCGGCCTGAAAGAGTTTCAGGTAAGTATCGGTCATGTTGATTTTATACAGGGACTTATGAATGCAGCGGATCTGCAGGAAGAAGAGAGCCGTGAAGTCCGCACACTGATCACGAACCGCAATTTCTTCGGTGTAGAAGAACTTCTGGACAGCAAAAATGTAAAGGAGAGTGTAAAAGAGGCTTTCGCCGTTCTGCCCGAACTGGTAGGAGGACCTGAAGTACTTGAGGAAGCACTCAAAGCGGCCCCTGATCTGAATGCGCGTCTTGGCGTCACGAGACTCCAGCAGATTTACCGTCTGTTAAAACTGTACGGAGCAGAAGACCACATCACTTTTGACCTGAGTATGAGCGGAAGTTATGGCTATTATACCGGTATTATTTTCCGCGCCTACACTTACGGTACAGGCGATGCCGTTGTAAGGGGCGGCCGTTACGACCATCTGCTCGCCAAATTCGGCAAGGATACACCTTCCATCGGATTTGCCATTATTCTGGATGAACTGATGAATGCGCTGAACCGGCAGAAAATTACTGTTGATACAGTCCATCAGAACCTGATCGTATATACAGAGGCGACAGAGAGACGCGCGATTTCACTCGCCTGCAGCTTCCGGGAAAAAGGAAGAAATATCGAACTGATCAAACGTGAGATAACAGAGGAAAGAGATGTATTTGAAACGTATGCAAAACGTTCCGGAGCCTCCGCTCTTCTGTATCTCCGGGATGATGATAAGATCGAAATGGTCAATCTTAAGACAGGTGAAGAAAAGGTTGCGGATCTTTAGAAGCAGGATTAAAGGAGCATGACTTATGAGATATCTGACATTTGCCCTGACAAAAGGGCGCCTGGCGAGCAAAACACTGGAGATGCTGGAGAGACTTGGCATCACCTGTGACGAGATGAAAGATAAAGAGTCCAGGAAACTGATTTTTACAAATGAAGAACTGAAACTGAAATTTTTTCTCGCGAAAGGACCGGATGTACCGACCTATGTGGAATACGGTGCCGCCGATATCGGAGTGGTCGGGAAAGACACGATCGTAGAAGAGGGGAGAAAGGTGCATGAAGTACTTGACCTCGGATTTGGAAAATGCAGGATGTGTGTCTGCGGATACGAAAGTGCGGCGGAACTGCTGCAGCATCATGAACTGATCCGTGTCGCGACAAAATATCCGAAGATTGCCAAAGACTATTTTTATAACAAGAAGCACCAGACCGTTGAGATTATCAAGATGAACGGATCCATCGAGCTGGCGCCGATCGTCGGGCTCTCCGAAATAATCGTAGACATTGTGGAGACAGGCTCCACTCTGAAGGAAAACGGGCTTGTCGTACTTGAGGAAGTCTGCCCTCTGTCGGCACGCATGATCGTGAATCCGGTCAGCATGCGGATGGAAAATGACAGAATCAAGAAACTGATCACAGATCTCAGGGCACTGCTCCGTGAAGATCAGTAATATTTATCCCGGGCATAGCCCGGTACGCAGGAGGTTAATATGCGAATCGAAAAACTGGATGAAAATACGAAAAAAGATCTGCTCGAGACCCTTATAAAGCGCAGCCCGAACAGTTATGGAAAATATGAGGACAGCGTGCGTGAGATCCTCGATACAGTAAAAGAGAAGAGAGATCAGGCTCTCTTTGAATATACAGAAAAATTCGACGGCGCACAGATCAATGCCGATAATATTCTTGTAACAGAAGCAGAGATCAAAGAAGCGTACGACAATGTAGACCCGGAACTGGTGGGAATCATACGTAAAGCACTTAAAAATATCGAGTCCTACCATGCAAAACAGATGCAGTACAGCTGGTTTGACAGCAAACCGGACGGAACGATCCTCGGACAGAAGGTGACGGCTCTGGCACGGGTCGGCGTCTATGTTCCCGGTGGAAAAGCGGCCTATCCTTCCTCTGTACTCATGAACATCATGCCGGCCAAGGTTGCAGGAGTGGAGGAGATCATCATGGTAACCCCGCCGGGAAAAGACGGAAAAGTGACTCCTACAACTCTTGTCGCCGCTAATGAGGCTGGAGCCGACCGTATTTATAAAGTGGGCGGCGCCCAGGCAATCGCTGCACTTGCCTATGGAACAGAAAGCATCCCGAAAGTGGACAAAATCGTAGGACCGGGAAATATCTATGTGGCTCTCGCAAAGAAAGCCGTATATGGTTATGTGAGCATCGACTCCATCGCCGGTCCCAGTGAAATTCTCGTCCTTGCAGATGAAACCGCCAACCCGAGATATGTTGCGGCCGACCTGCTCTCACAGGCTGAGCATGACGAGCTCGCAAGCGCGATCCTTGTGACAACAAGCGAGAGACTCGCGCATGAAGTGTCCGACTGGACAGACCGATTTATCCAGGAGCTCTCAAGAGGAGACATCATACGTAAATCACTGGACAATTACGGGCATATCCTTGTCGCAGAAACTATTGCAGACGCCATCGACGCTGCAAATGAAATCGCATCGGAACATATGGAAATCGTGACAGCCAATCCTTTTGAGGTGATGACTAAGATCCGCAATGCAGGAGCGATCTTCATCGGAGAATACTCCAGTGAACCGCTCGGTGACTATTTTGCGGGACCGAATCATGTGCTTCCTACAAACGGTACTGCCAAGTTCTTCTCCCCGCTTTCCGTGGACGACTTTATTAAGAAGTCCAGCATCATCTCATACTCAAGGGATGCGCTGGAAAAGATCCATACAGACATTGAAAAGTTTGCTGAAGCCGAACATCTCACAGCACATGCAAACTCCATCAAAGTACGGTTTGACGGAAAAGAATAGAGGAGGCTGCCATGGAAAACAGAATCGGAACCTGTACAAGGAAAACAAAAGAGACGGATATCACTCTGTCCATCAATTTAGACGGACAGGGCAAAAACCAGATTGATACCGGGATTCCGTTCTTCGACCACATGCTGGACGGATTCGCCCGTCACGGCCTTTTTGACCTGAACGTAAAGGTAAACGGCGATCTGGAAGTGGACAGCCACCACACAATTGAAGATACCGGTATCGTATTAGGACAGGCAATAGCAAAGGCGCTCGGAGATAAAGCCGGGATCAAGAGATACGGTTATTTCATCCTTCCTATGGATGAAGTGCTTGCCCTCTCGGCTGTGGATCTGTCGGGACGCCCGTATCTGAAGTATAACGCTGAATTTACTGTGCCTGCACTCGGCACTCTTGACACAGAGATGGTCCGGGAATTTTTCTACGCTGTCTCCTACAGCGCCGCCATGAATCTTCACCTGAAGATCATGGAACCTGGCAATAACCATCACATGGCCGAAGCTCTGTTCAAAGCTTTCGGCAAAGCTCTCGATATGGCTGTTTCGGAAGAGCCGCGGATTAAAGAAGTCTGGTCTACAAAAGGATCTCTCTAATCCTGCATTAAACCGTTTAAATCACGGTTATATATAAATTAACAAGAACTGATAAAAGGAGAATTGATATACATGAGCTATAAAAGACTGACTCCGTGCATCTTTATCGACAGCGGGAAGGCAGTGCAGTGGTTTGACGACAGGACACTGTTGTCTGATGACGTTGTCTCCCTTGCGAAGCAGTACTGCGACAGAGGTGCGGATGAACTGATTGTCTTTGACCTGTCTACATCCGATGAGGAACATGACGAGGCAATAGACCTGATAAAGAAAATGAACCGGGTGATCAGCATTCCTATGATCGCCGGAGGAAATATACGCCGCGCCGAGGATGTAAAGAAAATCCTCTATGCGGGTGCAAAACGCGCAATCCTCAATTTCTCAAAAGCACTTTCTTTTGATCTGATCGAGGAAGTTTCCAAGCGTTTCGGAAAGGAGAGAATCGCAGTTTCTCTTAATGATTTTGATACACTGTTCAAGCAGCAGCATCTGATCGAGGAGTATAGTACTGAAATCGTATTTATGCATCGTCTGGATCTCAACTCGGTTATGAACATCACCAAGCTCCCCTGCGTCGTCCTCACGGATACGATGGAGCAGAGTGAGATCTTGAGAATATTAAAATGCGAAGGGATCAAAGGTGTATCCGGGCTTTTCATCAGCAGCCTGAACATGGATTTTAACGAATTTAAAGAAATCTGTGCAGATGCCGGCATTAAAATGACGTCATTTGAGAGTATACTGGATTTCTCTGAGTTCAAGCTGAATTCCGACGGTCTGATTCCTGTCATTGTACAGGATTACAAGACAAATGAAGTTCTTATGATGGCATATATGAATGAAGAGGCGTTTGATCACACGGTAAAAACCGGACGTATGACCTATTACAGCCGCAGCAGACAGTGCCAGTGGGTAAA
>DWWI01000112.1 GCA_019119745.1 Candidatus Mediterraneibacter gallistercoris
GGTTCCCGTTCAGATTTTTCTTATCAAGAGTGATCGCTTTTGTCAGATCGGCAACCGGAAGTCCGCAGGAAGACGGAAGACCATATATATCAAGAGCTTTTTTTATCTGGTCAGAACATCCCGAAATAGTAAGACCTTTCTCTTCGGACATTCTGGTGATCTGATACATTCCGATTCCCACGGCTTCTCCGTGGCTTTCACGCTCATAGTTGTAATGCTGTTCAATCGTGTGCGCCAGAGTATGCCCGAAATTTAAAAGCATGCGTTCGCCGGTATCAAATTGGTCTGCCTCTACCACAATTCTTTTAATGTCAACACAGCGGGCAATGATTTCGGAAAGCTCAGGTTTCAGGTTTTCAAAAGAACTGTGAGCACAGAGTCTGTCAAAGAGACCTGCATCCTTGATGCAGCCGTATTTGATGACTTCGCCCATTCCGTCCTTTATAAAATGCTCCGGAAGCGTGTTGAGGACATCCGGATCGATCAGCACCATCTTCGGCTGATAAAATGCACCGACAAGGTTTTTACCCTGCGGCAGGTCTACAGCTACTTTGCCGCCTACGGATGAGTCCACCTGAGCCAGCAGGGAAGTAGGAATCTGTACAAGTTTGATGCCACGCAGATAACTGGCGGCAGCGAACCCTGCAAGATCTCCGATTACACCGCCGCCAAGCGCAATGACGAGATCGCTCCTCGTAAGCTTTGCATCCAGCATGGCTGTATAAATTTTCGGTAAAGACTGAAAACTCTTTGTCGGCTCGCCGTGGGGGAGGACAAGGAAATGACACTCGTAATCCCTCAGAGAGTCTATCACCTGCTGCCCATACAGAGGAAATACATTGTCATCCGAGACAATCATGATCTTCTGACCTTTGAAGATCTGGGAAATATACTCTCCGGATTTTGTAAGGATACCGTTTTCGATATAGATTGGATATGAATTTTCTTTTAAATTAACTGTTAATTTCATAGAAATTTTCTCCTGTAGACACAATTGTTTGATTCGGGGACAGGTTAGTTTTGATTCGGGGACGTAGTCAAACTCGGTTTGACTACGTCCCCGAATCAATTAAAGAACTTTTCCGACAACTTCCGCAATCTGTTTCACCTGTTGCAGCAGCCCGTCGTATTTTTCCGGTTTCAGGGACTGTGCTCCGTCGCAGAGTGCGCACTCCGGATCATTGTGGACTTCGATCATGAGCCCGTCTGCTCCGGCAGCCACGGCAGCCTTAGCCATCGGCTCTACGAGCCACCACTTTCCGCCGGCGTGGCTTGGATCTACGACAACCGGAAGATGTGTCTTTTTGTGGAGCACAGGAATGCTCTGCAGATCGAGTGTGTTGCGGGTAAATGATTCAAAAGTACGGATTCCTCTTTCGCAGAGAATAACATTCTCGTTTCCTGAAGCCATGATGTATTCGGCGGACATGATCCACTCTTCATAAGTTGCGTTCAGTCCGCGCTTTAAGAGAATCGGACGGTCAACCTGGCCGAGCTGTTTGAGCAGGTCGAAGTTCTGCATATTGCGGGCTCCGATCTGGATGAGATCTACTTTCTCATTGAAGACATCCAGGTATTGAGGGGACATCAGCTCGGTTACGATCGGGAGTCCTACCTCGTCCCTGACCGCGCAGAGGATATCGAGACCTTCAAGTCCGAGTCCCTGAAAAGAGTACGGACTGGTCCTCGGTTTAAATGCGCCTCCGCGGAGCATAGTGGCACCGGAGGCTTTGACAGCTTTTGCAACTTCCAGGACCTGGTCAAATGATTCCACAGAGCATGGACCTGCAATCAGTCCGAGATGTCCGCCTCCGAATTTGACTCCCGAGACGTCTATCACAGAGTCCTCGGGGTGAAATGCGCGGTTTGCCAGTTTGTACGGCTCCTGCACATGCATGACTTTATCGACAGAACTATCTACCTCAAAAAGGCGGGGATCGATCAGCGTAGTGTCACCGATACATCCGATGATAGTCATCTCGGTACCACGAACTACATGGGTGTCAAGCCCTCTGTTTTTTACCAGATTTTCAACACGCGTGATATTTTCTTCTGATGTGTGCGGCTTTAATACAATAATCATTCTTGCTTTTCCTCCGGTTTCCTATATAATAGAAAGGTATTTTTGACAATCAGATGAATTGAACTGTTACATTTGCAACAGCAACTTCGCACTGTAAAATTTTAGTTGTTTAAAGTGCGAAAACAATAGTATCATAAATCATAGAAATAGGATTGTCAACAGTTTTAATAATAAGAAAGGGAATAAGTTTATATGAAAATCATAAGACAGATCGGAATTATCTTTGCCGTGTGCTGGCTGAGTATTCTGGTGGAAAAGATTCTGCCGGTTGCCTTCCCCGCAAGTGTGATCGGTATGATCCTCTTGTTTATCTGCCTGTTTACGGGTGCGCTGAAAATTGAACATATTCAGGAAAAGGCGGATTTTCTTCTGGAAAATATGGCTTTTTTCTTTGTGCCTGCGGGAGTGAGCATCATTAATTATTTTGATGTGCTTAAAAGTACGTGGATACAGCTTGTGATCATCTGTGTCATTTCTACAATAGTTACGTTTGCAGTTACGGCATGGAGTGTCAGGCTGACAATCCGGTTGATAGAGAGGAGAAAAAAGAGTGAGTGAAGTATTTTCATCTCCGTATTTTGGAGTAGCTTTGAGTGTAATCGCCTTCGGTATAGGGGTAAAGCTGAACCAGAAGTTTAAAACGCCGTTCTGCAATCCTCTGATCATTGCTATTGTTCTGGTGTCAGCAGTACTGCTTATTTTCAAAATACCTTATGAGGATTATAATAAAGGCGGCGAGATTATCAATATGTTTCTTGCGCCTGCAACTGCATGTCTGGCAGTTGCGGTTTACACAAAACTTCAGATCTTGAAGCAGTACTGGTTTCCGATTCTGATCGGCTGCGCCGCCGGATCCGCAACATCCATGGGCAGTGTGTACCTGCTGTGCCGCCTGTTCGGATTAGAGGAAAGTCTGACGGTGTCACTGCTGCCGAAATCAGTGACTACGCCGATTGCCGTCAGCATTGCAGAACCGGCGGGCGGAATGGTGCCTATCACAGTTGTGGCGGTAATATTTACAGGGATTCTGGGAGGAATCTTCGCGCCGCTTCTTATCCGGCTGTTCCGTGTGGCAGATCCGGTGGCGGCAGGCCTTGCTATCGGAGCTTCCAGCCATGCAGTGGGAACGTCCAAGGCGATTGAACTGGGCGAGATAGAAGGTGCGATGAGCGGGCTCGCCATTGGCATCTGCGGGATTATTACTGTATTGTTTTCGATGCTGGTGCTGTAACAGGTTTACAGATGACCACCGGGTGCGGTTTCGATTATAGGGAGTAGGGAAAAATGAAAAAAGATACGTCGCATACATTGAAAAGGGCACAGAGATTCCCTGTTATTCTGATAGGTGAAGGACTTCTTGTAGGAGTCGTCTCGGGGCTGATCGTGATGTTCTACCGGATTGCCCTCACTTTTGCGGGGCAGTGGCTCAATCAGATTCTTGGATACATAAACGGCCATCCGCTTCGGATTCTGGGATGGTTTGTCGTGCTGCTCCTGCTGGCAGTGCTGGTCGGCTGCCTGGTAAAATGGGAGCCTATGATCTCGGGCAGCGGTATCCCCCAGGTAGAGGGCGAAGTGATGGGGAAATTAAGCCAGAATTGGAAGCGTGTTCTTCCGGCCAAATTTATCGGCGGATTTCTCTGTCTGTTCGGTGGTCTCTCACTGGGGCGGGAAGGCCCGTCAATCCAGTTGGGAGCTATGGGAGGACAGGGAATTTCCAGACTTTTTGACCGGGGAAAGACGGAGGAGCGGTATCTCATGACCTGCGGAGCGAGTGCGGGACTGGCGGCAGCGTTTCACGCGCCCCTGGCAGGAGTGATGTTTGCGCTGGAGGAGATCCACAAAGGGTTTTCCGTCAGTCTGCTCATCTCCGTGATGACGGCTTCTGTAACAGCGGATTATATCTGCTCACATATCATGGGAATAGACCCGGTCTTTCAATTTGAACTTGAACATGTACTGCCTCAGAATTATTACTGGATGCTGCTCGTCCTTGGAGTGATTCTCGGGCTACTGGGCGCGTTTTACAATAAAGTTATGATAAAAGCACAGGAACTTTATAAGAAACCGAAATGTCTGAATGAGACTACGAGACTGATGATCGCGTTTCTGGCTGCAGGAGTGCTGGGGCTTTTGATGCCTTCCGTGCTGGGAAGCGGCGGCGACCTGATCGTGTCGCTCACAGACGGAGAGATGGTACTGCAGCTTGTCATTCTGACATTTGTAGTGAAATTCCTGTTCTCCGCGGTCAGTTTCGGTTCCGGGGCTCCGGGCGGAATATTCTTTCCTCTTTTGATCCTCGGCGCACTGATCGGAGGAGCTTTTGCCATGACCGGAGTGGAATTGTTCGGACTGGATCCGGTATATATCAACAATTTTGTACTGCTTGCCATGGCTGGATTCTTTACTGCTATTGTAAGGGCTCCGATCACCGGGATCATTCTGCTTTTTGAAATGTCAGGTTCTGTAAGCCAGATGCTTTCCCTTGCGGTTGTTTCCGTTGCAGCGTATATCACGGCTACTCTGTTAAAGTCAGAACCGATCTATGAGAGCCTGCTGAACCGTTTGCTGGACGGAAAGAAAAATGAGACGGGCGGAGACGGCGGAAGACAGGGAAATGGAGCGGGCAGCCAGAAAGTCTTAAGCGAATTTGTCATCATGGGCGGTTCGGTTCTCGAAGACCGCACAGTCATGGAAATCCACTGGCCGAATAACTGTCTTCTTGTAGCTCTTGAACGGGATGGAAAAGAGATGATTCCCCGCGGCAGGACAAGGCTTATGGCGGGAGACCGGCTGACTGTTATGACAGATGAAAGGGATGCGGGATATATACATGACAAATTGGAAAACTTATGTTATACTTCATTTTAGCAGACAAATCAAAGGAGTTTACTATAATGAAAAGAGTACTACTTAAGCTGAGCGGGGAAGCCCTCGCAGGAGATAAAAAGACAGGTTTTGACGAAGCTACATGCATCGGTGTTGCGGAACAGGTCAAGAAGCTTGTCGACGACGGGATTCAGGTGGCAATTGTTACAGGCGGCGGTAATTTCTGGCGAGGACGTACAAGCGAGACAATTGACCGCACAAAGGCAGATCAGATCGGGATGCTGGCAACAGTGATGAATTGTATCTATGTATCAGATATTTTCAGACATGTAGGTATGAAGACAGAGGTGTTCACTCCGTTTGTGTGCGGCTCCTTTACATCCCTGTTCTCAAAGGATGCGGCGTTGGAGGCGCTGAATGAGGGCAAAGTGATCTTCTTCGCGGGCGGTACCGGACATCCGTACTTTTCAACTGACACAGGGGCGGTTTTACGTGCCATCGAGATTGAAGCGGACGCAATGCTTCTGGCAAAAGCAATCGACGGAATTTATGACAGTGACCCAAAGGTAAATCCGAATGCTGTAAAGTACGATGAGATATCCATCCAGGAAGTGATCGACAAGAAACTTGCAGCAGTGGATCTTACGGCGTCGATTCTCTGCCTTGAAAATAAGATGCCGATGCTCGTATTCGGGCTTAATGAAGAAAACAGCATCGTAGAAACGATGAGCGGTAATTTTACCGGAACAAAAGTAACAGTGTAGGAGGATTTCACTATGAATGAGAAAGTGGCTGTGTATGACACAAAGATGACAAAGACGATCAATAACCTTGACAGCGAGCTGGCTACGATTCGTGCAGGACGCGCCAATCCGCATGTACTGGACAAGCTGACTGTCGACTATTACGGAGCGCCGACACCGATTCAGCAGGTGGCGAATGTGTCTGTTCCGGAGGCAAGGATGATTCAGATCCAGCCCTGGGAGAAGAGTATGTTAAAGGCAATCGAAAAAGCGATCCTCACTTCAGATATCGGAATTAATCCGACCAATGACGGCGCATCCATCCGCCTTGTATTTCCGGAACTTACAGAGGAACGGAGAAAAGAACTGGCAAAAGATGTGAAGAAAAAAGGAGAGGCGGCAAAAGTAGCCGTCCGCAATATCCGCCGCGACGGAAACGTGGCCTTCAAGAAACTCAAAGGAACAGAAATCTCTGAGGATGGTATCAAGGATCTTGAGGATGAACTTCAGAAGATCACGGACAAATACATCACAAAGATCGATAAGATGGTCGAGACAAAATCAAAAGAAATCATGACAGTATAGGAATATAGTTCACACCCGTATTCCCCGCTCACATAAGCAGTCTTAGCACGCAGTGCGGAACGGAAGCGCGTTAGCGCGACGAGTGCGCATGAGGGCGGGGACGGGTGTGAACTGTAAATACGGAGAACTACATCGGGAAGTTAAGAAGGGGGCTTTGAAGTTTAAGCCCCCTTTACAGCGTATATAATAGTAAAGTGAGAGGAAAAGAATATGAAAGTACCTCAGCATATTGCGATCATACTAGACGGAAACGGTCGCTGGGCAAAGGCAAAGGGAATGCCGCGTAATTATGGTCATGCCCAGGGAAGTAAAAATGTAGAGCGTATCTGTGAAGAAGCGTGGCGCATGGGTATCAAATATCTGACGGTCTATGCGTTTTCCACGGAAAACTGGAACCGGCCGGACAGCGAGGTGGCGGCTCTTATGACGCTTCTGCGCAACTATATGAAGACCTGTCTGAAGACAGCGGCTAAGAATGATATGAAGATCCGTGTCATCGGGGATATCGAGCCGCTGGATGACGACATCAAGAAAAGGATCAGGGAGCTTGAGGCGGCAACAGTGAATAATGGAGGGCTTAATTTTACTATAGCACTCAATTACGGCAGCAGGGATGAACTTACAAGAGCGGCCCGGAAGATGGCCCGGGACTGCGCAGACGGGAAGCTGAAGGCTGATGATATCGACGAAGCGGTGTTTGAGTCCTATCTTGATACCCATGGTATTCCGGATCCGGATCTGATGATCCGCACCAGCGGTGAACAGAGGCTGTCCAATTATCTGCTGTGGCAGCTTGCCTATTCGGAATTCTATTTTACAGATGTTCCATGGCCGGATTTTACGAAAGAAGAGCTGGCGAAAGCAATAGAGGAATATAACCACAGACACAGAAGATTCGGCGGAGTAGAGGAGGCGTAAAGTTTATGTTCAGAACAAGGCTGTTGAGCGGAATCCTTTTGATGGTCATTGCGCTCGTGACTCTGATCAGAGGAGGAGATCTGCTTTTCTTTGTCCTGCTGATCATCAGTCTGATCGGTATGACAGAGCTTTATAAAGTATTCGGAATCGAAAAGAAACCGCCGGGTACAATAGGGTATATCGCTGCGATTGTATATTACGCGCTTGTATATTTTGAGCAGCAGCTTCCGGGAGATAAGATGACTTGGTTCATGATGCTGTTCATGGCATTTTTGATCTGCGAGATGGCTGCACTTGTATTTGCCTATCCGAAATATAATACCCAGCAGATATTCGCCGCATTTTTCGGAATGTTTTACGTGACGGTGATGCTGTCCTACATTTACCAGACGAGACTGCTGGAGGGCGGTATCTTTACTGTATGGCTCGTCTTTGTGTGTTCATGGGGATGCGACACATGCGCATACTGTGTGGGTATGCTGATCGGAAAGCATAAGATGGCGCCGGTCTTAAGCCCGAAGAAATCAGTGGAAGGCGGTATTGGCGGTATTCTGGGAGCGGCGCTTATCGGCGTGCTCTACGCTCTGGCGATCAACTACTGGGGAAATGCAGGGGCAGACGTTCTTTCTTATGCGATTATCGGAGCCGCCGGCGGTGCGATATCCCAGATCGGTGATCTGGCGGCATCTGCTATCAAGCGGTATCACAATATCAAAGATTACGGAAAGCTGATACCCGGGCACGGCGGGATCCTGGACCGGTTTGACAGTGTCATTTTCACGGCTCCGATCATATATTATCTTGCGCTCCTTTTGCACTGAGCAGAGAAAAGGATCCTGCAATAACGCGATGATCCGGAAAAACGTATATTAATGATCAGAAACGAGGTTTACGAAAACGATGAAAAAAATTGCTGTTCTGGGTTCTACAGGCTCTATTGGAACTCAGACTCTTGAAATCGTAAGGACAAATGGAGATATTAAAGTGACAGCACTTGCGGCGGGAAGAAATATCAGCCTTCTGGAGAAACAGATCCGAGAATTCCGGCCGAAGCTGGCCGCTGTCTGGAGTGAAGAGCTTGCACAGGAATTGAAGACGCGTGTCAGAGATCTTGATGTGGAGGTTGTCTCAGGAATGGACGGACTTCTGGCTGTGGCTTCCGAACAGGAGACGGAGATTCTTGTGACGGCGATAGTCGGGATGATCGGAATCCTTCCGACTATCGAGGCAATCAAGGCGGGAAAAGATATTGCCCTGGCAAATAAAGAAACACTTGTGACAGCAGGACACATCATCATGCCGCTGGCTGAAAAATACCATGTATCTATTCTTCCGGTAGACAGTGAACACAGTGCCATCTTCCAGTCTCTGCAGGGAGGACAAAGAAAAGCGCTGCACAAGATACTTCTGACCGCGTCGGGCGGCCCGTTCCGCGGAAAGAAGAGAGAAGAACTGGAGAATATACAGGTGGAAGACGCCCTGAAGCATCCGAACTGGGAGATGGGGCGAAAGATCACGATTGATTCCTCCACCATGGTAAACAAAGGACTGGAAGTGATCGAGGCAAAATGGCTTTTCGGAGTTACGGTGGACCAGATACAGGTGGTTGTCCAGCCGCAGAGCATCATTCATTCAATGGTAGAATATGAAGACGGTGCAGTTATCGCGCAGCTCGGAACACCGGATATGAAGCTTCCCATCCAGTATGCGCTTTATTATCCGGAGAGGAGATATCTGCCCGGAGACCGGCTGGATTTCGGACAGCTTTCGCAGATCACATTTGAAAAGCCTGATATAGAGACTTTCTACGGACTGAGGCTGGCGATCGAAGCGGGAAAGAAAGGCGGTTCTCTTCCGACAGTATTCAACGCTGCCAATGAAAAAGCAGTGGCATTATTCCTTGACCGGAAGATCCGTTATCTCCAGATACCCGAGATCATCCAGGCATGTATGGAAAACCATAAGAATATCGCTGACCCGAGCGTGGAAGAGATACTAAAGACAGAGCAGGAAACATATGAATTTATAAAAAACAGGTGGTAATACATGGGTATAATCATAGCGATCCTACTATTCAGTTTTATAATTATCTTTCATGAACTGGGGCATTTTCTTCTCGCAAAGGCGAATGGCATCCGGGTAGATGAATTTTCTCTGGGGCTGGGGCCGACATTGTTTGGCAGGAAGATAGGAGGAACTTTTTTCTGTGTCAAACTGCTTCCGTTCGGCGGGGCCTGCATGATGGGGGAAGATGACGCGGACGATATGTCAGAAGGAAGTTTCAACAGTAAATCTGTATGGGCAAGGATATCTGTCATTGCTGCGGGTCCGCTGTTTAATCTTCTTCTCGCATGGATCTTCTGCATGGTCCTGGTGGGAGCGACAGGCTATCTGTCCACCGAGATCAGTGCTGTATCCGACGGTTATTCCGCCCAGGAACAGGGCTTACAGGCCGGAGACGTGATAAAAGAAATCAACGGACGCAACGTTCATATTTGGGAAGATGTGCAGCTTTATACTTTGACACACCCGGATGATACGCCTTATGAAGTTGTATATGAGCGTGACGGGAAAGAGTATACGGCTCAGATTGAGCCGAGACAGCTGGAGGGAGATGCATCTCCTATGCTGGGAGTAACCGGAGGAAACTATGAGCGTCCGGGATTTTTCGGAACTATGCAGTACGGATTTTACAGGCTGGAGTACTGGATGCATTATACGGCGGACAGTCTGCGTATGCTCGTGACGGGGCAGGTCGGGGTTAAGGATCTGTCCGGACCAGTGGGGATTGTTGCGGTCGTGGATGACGTCTATGAGTCGGCTGCTCCGTCAGGACTTGTGACAATTGTCTTAAGCCTGATGAATTTCGGTACTTTGCTGTCGGCAAATCTGGGTGTGATGAATCTTCTTCCTATACCGGCGCTGGACGGAGGAAGACTTGTATTTCTTATTGTGGAGGCGGTCCGGCGCAAGAGGATCCCTCCGGAGAAAGAGGGAATGGTACATTTTGCCGGATTTGCCTTACTCATGGTGCTCATGGTAGTAGTTATGTTCAATGATATCATGAAATTGTTCTAAAGATTGTCTTCCGCATATATAATTAATTGATCATTTTAATTTATGCGGGAGACATTTATGCAGTATATAAAAGCAATGCAGGAAGAGGCTTCGGGAAAGGGAGAGCTTCAGATCAATGTCACATCGACACTGGATTCACATCCTATTGCGGAGGCACGGATATCCATTTCTTATACAGGAGTGCCGGAACAGACACTGGAGCAGGTGACGACGGATTCATCCGGACAGAGCGAAGTGCTCACTCTGGATGCCCCGCCGGAAGAGTGGAGCCTGGATCCGAATAACGAGAGACAGCCATATTCCGAGTATACGCTGGACGTCAGCGCTCCGGGATATGAGCCGGTGAGCATTGCCGGCACAGAGATACTTGCAAATGTAAAAGCCATCCAGAATATCAGGATGCGGCCGAGTGATACGGGCGGGGAGGAAGAGGAAGTATTCGTCATCCCCGCCCATACTTTATATGGGGATTATCCGCCTAAGATTGCAGAGGATGAGATCAAGCCGACCAACGAATCAGGCGAAATTGTCTTAAGCCGTGTGGTCGTGCCGGAGTACATTGTGGTTCATGACGGTTCTCCCAGAGATACGACAGCGACGAACTATTATGTAAAATATAAAGACTACATCAAAAATGTGGCATCCAGTGAGATATACGCCACATGGCCCGCGAATACCATACGTGCGAATGTACTGGCGATCATGTCGTTTACCCTGAACCGGGTCTATACAGAATGGTACAGAAATCGCGGATATGATTTTACAATTACATCGTCTACAGCTTTTGACCACAAGTGGATACCGGAACGGAATTTCTATGATACTATATCCGTGATCGTGGATGAACTGTTTGCCGCCTATTTGTCCAGGCCGAATGTGAGACAGCCGATCCTGACCCAGTACTGCGATGGAAGACGCGTGACCTGCCCGAACTGGATGACCTTATAGCAACAACATACAAACACCCGCAACCCCTTGATTTTACTGGGATTGCGGCTTGTAGTAATAATAGACTTTTAATTCATCAGACTCTCTGTCGTACACGATCTTTTCGATCACGCTCTTCAAGATCTCGTTCTTCACAGTATTATCCACAGCATCGGAAGAGATTATCTCATAGACATTCCTCACGCGCTCGAGAAGATTTG
>DWWI01000015.1 GCA_019119745.1 Candidatus Mediterraneibacter gallistercoris
GCCTCCTCCCATACAAGGGAATGATAAGTGTCTCCTGAACAGAGTCCTTTTCAATTTTTATCTTTTCCATTGCTTTCTCCTTCAAGGCAGCCTAAAACCAGAGTGCTTTCGTTAGTTATTACTAACCCAAATATAACATATTTTCATTACCTGATGGTATTTTTTTTTCTGCAAAATCATGTCCATCGGAAAGTTCAGAGATAAACTCATGGCGGCAAGCCTACTTCGCCATTTCCGCGACCTGCTCATGGAAAACAACGGAACTACCAAAACTGTGATCCTTGCATTTTTCATCAAGCGCTGTTATACTCCTTGTAGTTAGTCTCATCTAATTCAGTGAGTTATCATTGTCATAGATTGTATCAGATGAAACCGGAACGGATAAAATGCAACAACCGTTATCTAAGGAGGTGTGCCTAATGAAACGCATGGAAAATCAGGAACCTGATTACGGGAACTGGGTTCCCGCTGCAATGATGAAGATACTAGCAGCTCTGACTGTAGTTCTTCTGACCGCAGAACTGCTCTTTCTCTTTTTTCTTGAAAATGTCATTCTGAGCGTGATCGGAGGGATTTTCCTCATAGCCACGGTCCTCTTCACCATTTATATGTGGCGATGCCGGGTTATCTTTGATTTCAGCAGGGGTGGGCTCATGGGCGAGATCCATCAGTATCTTATAGATCATCTGGACTGGAACGGAAAGGGGACTCTACTCGATATCGGCTGCGGCGCAGGAGCTCTGACAATTCGCTGCGCCTGCCGTTTTCCGGACGCGAAGATCACGGGAATGGATTACTGGAGTACGGAGTGGAGTTACGCAAAGGAGCAATGTGAGAGGAACGCCCGTCTGGAGCATGTCGCAGACAGACTCACATTCTGCAAAGGCGACGCTGCCGCTCTCGAATTTCCGGACGAGTCTTTCGACGCTACTGTCAGTAATTTTGTCTTCCATGAAGTACGCACCCAGCCGGATAAACGACAAGTTGTCCGTGAGGCACTGCGGGTCGTAAAACAGGGAGGTGCCTTTGCCTTCCAGGACTTATTTTCGCAGGAAAAGCTTTACGGGGATATGACTGAATTCATCGAAGAGCTACGGCAGGAAGGGATCGGCGAAATCCACTATATCCCCTTTGTCGAAAAGCAGGGATTCATCCCCGGATTTGTGCAGGCTCCGTGGATGCTGCATGGGATTGGACTGATCTACGGGGAAAAAATTCCCTGCAGTCAGTACATTCTCTGAAAAAGCCCAGAAGCCGTCTCCGCTCTTCTCTGCTCTTCAGTGAATAGCTTTCCTTTACCTCTCCATTCTCCATGTGTAGGACATAATCACAGCATCGGAGGATAAATTCCGGGTCATGGGTCACCACAATTACGGTCTTCCCGTTCTCTGTGATCCGGTTTACCACGTCCGCCATCTGTCTCATATGGAATAGATCAAGTCCGCTGGTAGGCTCATCGAACAGGATGAGCGGACGTTCTGATGCGATGGCGGAAGCCACGGCTACGCGCTGTTTCTGCCCGCCGGAGAGCCCCAGCGGATGGCAGTCCTTAAATGACAGTAGGTCCGTCTCTTTTAAGATTTCTTCTGCTTTCCCCATATCTTCTTTCTCCATACTCAAAAGAATTTCATCCAACACACTCTCCGTAAAAAGCTGGTGATTGACATCCTGCATCACCATGTAGCAGAGTTTCAGCCGCATTCTCTGTGAATATTCCTTTCCCTCATGATCCACAATCCCAGGGCAGCGCCGTTCCAGCCCGCACAGGCACCGTGAAAGGGTAGACTTTCCCGCCCCGTTCTGCCCGATCACTGCCGTCGCACTGCCGGATGGGAAAGAAGCCCTCTCTATGTTCAATATAACCGGCTGATGTTTATATGCAAAAGTAAAATTTTTGAGCTGCCATACGGATTCGCCCGTCCGTATCTGGCGATCTCCGGCAGCCATAAGACTATTCAGATCCAAAGGACGCAGCCCCATGCGGGCACGCTCTTCCTCCGGTATACTTCGGAATTCTTCTGCAGTATAGTCTCCCTGTATCTCTCCGCCTTTCAGGTAGAGGACCCGGTCGATCAGTTCCCTGAGATAATACAGTCGATGTTCGGATATTATGATTGTTTTTCCCTGTGCTTTCAAAATGGCAAGAAGGTTCCTGAGATCCTCGATCGCGAAGGCGTCAAGATTCGACGACGGCTCATCCAGGACGAAAAGATCCGGTTCAATGGCAGACGCCGATCCACATGCAATCTTCTGTTTTTCTCCTCCGGAAAGCGAAAAGATACTCCGGTCAAGCAACTCACTGAGCCGCAGTCTCCTGGACACCTCCTTTACTCTCTTTCGCACAGCGTCTTCCGGCAGGCCGTGATTTTCCGGGCCGAAAGCAAGCTCACTGGTGGTATCCACATTGAAAAACTGGGAACGTGGATTCTGGAACACGGAACCCACTTTTTCAGAAATATCATACAAAGACAGTTTCCGCGTATCCTTCCCTTCCAGACAGACAGTCCCCGTAAAATTCCCTTCATAATAGTGGGGGATCAATCCGTTAAAGAGACGGGTCAGAGTTGTCTTTCCGCATCCTGATTCTCCGCATAAGAGAACAAATGAACCATCCTCTATCCGGCAGGAAATATGCCGCAGCGCTCCGTCTCTCTTTTTTTCGTTATATTCACCTCCGACAGAGCTGTCCGCCGGATAAGAAAACGATACATCATTACACTCGACCATCCGATTACCTCCATCATCCGATATCATTTCAACATTACATAGATCTGCGCGGCATAAGCGCCTGCGCAGATCAAAAGAAGGCAGACGTCCTGAAAACCGAATCCAATCCTGCAAATATTCGTCCGCTTTACAGGTCCGCCTAGTCCCCGGGTCAGGGCGGCGGCAGACAATTCTTCCCCGATCTTAACAGAACAAATCATCATGGGAACCAGCCTGTACTCCAGGATCGCCCCCGCCTTCCCTCCTCCCGGCCGGATCCCACGCATCTTCATCGCATCTCCGATCGCATTCCATTCTTCCGCAACTGTGGGGAAGAACCGGAACATAACTGACATAGGGATCGTAATATACCGGGGCAGATGCAG
>DWWI01000113.1 GCA_019119745.1 Candidatus Mediterraneibacter gallistercoris
TTTAACTCGTCCTCCAAAAGGTTAAATACGGGAACCCAATATTTACCGGTAGATTCCATACAGACATCACGACAGGAATTATCCAACAGCCATTGCTTAAACTCGAGAATGGAATTGTTGAAGGTGGAGAAGCGTTTCTTGTGATAAGAAGGCTGAACTCCGGAAGTGGTTTTGATGATGGTGGCGACAAGAAAAGATTTGTGGACATCGACGCCGCAGCAGGTTTGATAAACAACTTTCACAGGCAAAACTCCTTTCTGAAAAATGGAGAGAAGCCATTGACTGTTCCACCACACATTTAACAAGAGTTAAAACAATTCTTAGTGTACGGTCTTGGAGAGCCACTTATTTGTGCTTGAAAGGTGGAACTTACACTGATTTACATGCTGTCTAAAACGAGAGAGTTTTTACGACTCCTCCTCCCGTGCTTTGTAGTATAGCTTCTCGCTTTCAGTATAGAGCAAAAGACAGAGGAAGTCGAAACTTTCATTACTATTTGTGCCGCCAACTGAAAGGCGGCGGAATGGAGATTTGCATGAATATTTTTACATTAACAGCAGTTGAATTTAAGAAAATAAAGCGATCAAAGATTCTGCTGATCCTGATCGCCGCCACGGTCATTCTTTGGTTTCCGAATACACTGAACGCAGATCTGAATTTCGATATGAGCGATATAGGCATTTCTCCGGAAAACAGCTTCTTCATTCAGGGATTCATGGGAATGGCATGGTTTATCTATCCGGCGGTCATGGTCGTAACAACCGTCATTCTCGTCCAGACGGAACGGACGAACCACGGTATCCTCAAGATGCTCGCCCTGCCGGTCGGCACGCCTCTTTTGTGTCTTGCCAAATTCATTGTCCTTGCAGTGACCGCAGCGGCATTTATCCTGTTTATGACTGCCGGATACTACACTGCCGCGGCTGCAGCAGGCGCGCTGAATGACTACAGCTTCATCCTTGCGCCGGACTATGTACTCCCCTTTGCCGGGAAACTGTATCTGGCTTCCCTACCTATGCTGTCCGTATTCTGGCTGATCGCCGTGTGCATATCAACTCCCATATTTTCTGTGGGCGCAGGACTTATCTCAATCGTGCCGATCGTGCTGATCAATAATACAAAAGCATGGTTTGTCTATCCCATGGGATACCCGTTCTATCTTGTAATGACAGAATACGGAAAAGTGGCGGAAAATATTGGAAAAAGCCGGATGGATCCGATTCCATGGATTCCTGTTGCTGTTGGAATTACACTGATCTGTTTACTGATTTCCTGCCTGTATTTCGGGCGGGCTGAAAGGAGATAAGAAAAAATGAAAGAAAAAATATTGACCGCTGTCAGCACACTTATGATCTTCATTCCGTGGACAATCCTGCCTCTGCGCACATTTAACTGGGCGCTGGAGTCTCCTGCTGCTGAGATCATCGTATACAGTTATGCGGCATTCATGGTATTCAGCGGGATATTCACCCTGCTGTCATATACGACAGCAGGGGTAAAAAATAATTTAATGAAAATCTGTCTTGTAATCACCTTGATGTACGCCGTCGGTGCTGCGGCGATCGTGGGAATGTCTCTTGTATAAATACTGCTGCGGCTGATTGCCGCACATACAGAAAACTCATAACAGATTTTTATTCTCCAACGATACATACGCGGATCAGGTTTGTCCGGCCCGGAATGCCAAGCGGGATTCCGCCTGTAAATACAATCTTGTCTCCCTCTTCTACGACACCATGGGCCTGTGCCGCCTCGATGGCGCGCAGGCAGAGAATTTCCGAGCTGTACTCTTCCCTGATCTGCAGAGGCAGGATGCCCCACGACAGATTCAGCTGTCTGCATACCCTTTCTGAACTGGAGCATCCTGCAATCAGACACTCCGGACGATACTTGGAAATCATCCGCGCGGTATTCCCGGTCTTGCTGACTGCAAGGATCGCATTTGCTTTCAGATCGATGGCCGTCATGCAGGTCGCGTGAGAGATCGCATTTGTAATATCCGGATCCTCACTTCTCGCCCTGCTGCGGAAGATCGCGTTGTAATCAATATTCCGTTCCATATGCACCGCAATCTTGACCATCATCTTAAGAGCTTCCACCGGATACTTGCCTGCAGCCGTCTCTCCGGAAAGCATGATCGCGCTTGTTCCCTGATAAATGGCGTTCGCAACGTCTGTCGTCTCCGCACGGGTCGGACGGGGATGGATCATCATAGAATCCAGCATCTGTGTCGCAGTGATGACAACCTTTCCTGCCGCATATACCTTCTCAATAATCTTCTGCTGGATGATCGGCACATGTTCCAGAGGAATTTCCACGCCCATGTCTCCTCTTGCGATCATGATGCCGTCTGCCGCCTCGATGATCGCATCAATATTATCCACGCCCTGCTGATTCTCAATCTTGGCAATGATGTGAATTTCATTTCCGCCGTTATCATTAAGGAGCTGTCTCATCTCGCGGATGTCTTCAGCCGTCCTTGTAAATGAAGCAGCTACAAAATCGAAATCCTCCTGAATTCCAAACAGAAGGTCGTCTCTGTCTTTCGGGCTGATAAACGGCATCTTCAGCTCTACCCCCGGCACATTGACACCCTTATGATCCGAAATATCTCCGCCGTTCTTTACGATACAGACGATATCCTTATCCACGATATTTACGACTTCCATGCCGACGAGTCCGTCATCGATCAGGATAGAATCACCGGGTTTTACATCTTTATAAAGATCCTTGTAGCTGATCGTCACCTGTTCCTGTGTTCCTTCAACCTCATCATTTACAAGAGTAAACTCTTGTCCCTCTTCCAGCGTGATCTTCTTCTTCTTAAAACATCCGATCCGTATTTCCGGACCTTTCGTATCAAGAAGAGCTGCAATCGGCTTGTCGAACTGCCTGCGCAGTGTTTTCAGTTTCTCCAGCCGCGCTTTCTGTTCTTCATGAGTGCCATGTGAAAAATTAAAACGGGCCACATTCATTCCCTCACGGATGAGAGCTTCCAGAATACCCTCTTTGTCTGTGGCCGGTCCAAGTGTACAGATGATCTTTGTCTTTCTCATATTCTTTCCTTTCCGGATGACTCCTTGCTTTGATTAAACGACACAGTTCTTTATTAATGCGAACCGTTAAAGTTATTATAACATCATCACAGGTTTAATATCCAGAGTGAAATCCTAAGATAGACGTATTCTTTACAAAGAAAATGCAAAGAGCACCCCCATGTTTACAAAAAACCGTGATTTTCTGTTCAGGGAGTGCTTATAAATGCATAGCATACTATTTTAATTTTCCATATTCTTCGTCAGACACCGCCTCAAGCCACTCATTGGATGCTCCTTCTGCCGGCACCTCGATAGCAAGATGTTGGAACCATGAGTCCGGTGCCGCGCCGTGCCAGTGTTTTACTTCCGGCGGAATGTTTACAACATCTCCGGCTTTCAGCTCCTGTGCCTCTTTACCCCATTCCTGATAGTAACCGCGTCCGCCTGTTACAAGGAGAATCTGACCGCCCTTGTGGTGGATGTGCCAGTTATTACGGCAACCCGGCTCAAAAGTTACGTTGCCTATTCCTACTCTCTCTGTAGTAAGCATCTTCAGATAGCTCTGTCCGATGAAATACTGGGCGAATGCTGTGTTCGGCTCGCCGACCTCAAATACGTTTCCGCCGCCTAAGTCCTGTTTCATTTTCTCTGTATCCATGTGTAACGCCTCCAGTTTTTATACAATTTCTTTTTATCTGTATATATTGTATAACCGGCTGAGGCTATAGACAAATGCTTAGTTTACATGGCGGAGCATGCCCGGGAGGTATGATTATGATTTTCCTCTTTCCTGAGAATATATGCTTCTACGGTCTTTACAAAAGTCTCCGCATGTTCCAGTTGTATAGAGGATTCTTCTTTTGAAGCCAGAAAGAAATCACTATAGTCGCATTTTTCCCTGATACGATAAGCACCATCAATAATCTTATATATTCCTCGGTCAAATTCACCGGTATGCACATAATACTGATTAAAATGGGCAATCACAGAACTGTGTTTGGAGGCATCAAACCCATCCAGAATATTCACCGCACGTATACTATGAAAAATTGCATAATATGACCGATTGATTGCTGCCTTGAACAGTCCGGATTCATGATTCACATGAGCGGCCTGCAAATCTTCTTTTGCCCGTTCCAACCGGTATTTGCACAGGGTTTCTCTCTCATGCTGCATAGACCACGACTCCTTCCCGGTCCACATTCCGATAGAACGGGGATATTGTCTTCCAATCCTGATACTCCTGATATTTTACATCAATGATGGAAAACACTTTCATGTACTTCAGGGCAAGATCTGTAGACACATCACTGAGTCTTTCATCGTATTCTCGCAACTGTGCATCCGTGCCATCTACTAAAACCATGATATCCACATCGGAATCTTCCGTCTGGGTTCCTCTGGCGACAGAGCCGTATAAGATTACCGCCTTCAGCCGATTTCCATACACACCGTGAAGAAGTTCCGCCATTTCCTGTAAAATCTTTCTTAACTTTTCATCCTTGATCTTTTCCATATGCTCAGACCTCCCGGATAAATAATTTCAAAATAAGGCTCTTTCTCTCTGTTGCTTTTAGTATATTTAGTATACCACACAACCTCATGCTTATCTATCAGAAACAGTAAATCCAATCTCCAGCAGCTCCTGCGCAATTTCCTTACTCTTCACCCTCATCAGATTATCCTCTTCCTTAGCATTGGACAGCAGATTCACACTGCCATACCAGACAATCTCCTTGTCAATAACAGCAAAATGCTCATGTATTCCGGGCTTTTCCATCACGGCAACTCCCAGCTCCGTCAGTTCGGAAAGCAGTTCTTTTGTCTTTTCAATCCGTTCTTTCGGGTAACCATCTGCCGGCAGAGTCAGAAGTGTGATCTTTATCCCTGAGTCATGGCGTTCTCCCAGACCTTTTAACATCCTGTTTCCCTTCATAATCCCTGTCATGGAATTATGACCGGCATATCGGGTTCC
>DWWI01000114.1 GCA_019119745.1 Candidatus Mediterraneibacter gallistercoris
CTCTCCACAAAGGAGATCACGTCGAACTTCTTGTCCTGAAGTTCAAGTACGTCGTCAAAGACGATGCTCGATATAACAAAGGATACCGCCATGATCACAAGAGCCACCCAGAAGATCGATTTCCATCCGAATGCATCGATCATAAGTCCTGCGATCGTCGGCGCCACTACCGGAGCTGCTGTGGTAGCCAGCCCGTAGGTTCCCATCATTGTTCCTTTCTTCTCAACAGGGTAAACCGTCAGGATGATGACCTGCGCCGCTGTCATCAGGATGCCGTTGCCGCACGCCTGTATCACTCTTCCGACCATCATCAGCCCGAAATTTCCGGCAAAGATACTGATCAGGAGTCCGATGATAAAGGCGGCGATCCCCGTCAGATACAGCTTTTTCGTAGGAAACTTTGTTATGAGAAATGCAGTCAGTGGCATGATCATTCCCATTGCCAGAGAGTACCCGCTGGTGATCCACTGTCCGATCGACGTACTGATCCCAAAATATTCCACTACATTGGGCAGGGCCGTTGTCATCGCTGTGGATAAGATTGATGATGCGATTCCTGATACGACCAGACAGAGAAAAATCATTGTCCTTCTGCCGCTGCTTAACTGTATTTCTTTTTTATTTTCCATGATGTTCCTCCATTCTGTGCCATACTTTCTGATTGATATTGTCAGCCATCCGCTGCAGGGTACGTTCTGTCAGCGCCAGTTCATCCCGGGGGATATCCCGGCTCAGCGTCTCATAGAAGTCTGCGTGGACTGTCTTAATCCTCTCAGCTGCCGGAATGGCTTTCTCTGTCAGATACAGATGCTTCACCCTCCGGTCCTTCTCATCTCCTGCGACGCGTATATATCCTACTTCACCGAGTTTCTTTATTGTCTTTGTCAGCGTGGCACGGTCAACGCGGAACCGCTCCGCCATCTCCTGAGAAGTCGCACCCGGATGAGTGTAAAGATACTCCACATAGAACTGCTGGCCCCAGCCGATCTCAAATTCCGAGAGTCCCCGGTCATAATACATTTTCATGAGACGGTCAAAAATGGATACCCAGCGTCCCATTTCCGAGAACCAATGCTCACACATACTGAAACGCCTCCTTATCATATTCATCAGATACTATGATTGAATGGGAATTTCCCGTTCCGAATGGGAACTATATCACATTTTTGTAGCGGGCGCAACTATTTTTGTAAAATTCGCAGTGCAGTTAGTCCCATCCGCTGATATTATAAATCTGTCCGGTCCATACTTTTTATTACCGGAAACACAAAAATACCCCGGTTCTGCCCTAAAGCAGACGAGGTATTTTCAGTACTTCTATTCTATTTTCCGATCGTTCTTACCTGTAAGATTCCTCAAAGATCCCTGCACACTCTTCGTCCGACATGGGGCATGGATTGGCAAGGAACAGCGAATAAAACTCACGCCTGCTCTGTCCGGAAACAGCGAAATTTAAGCGCCCATCTTCTCCAGCGCGTAGATAGCCGCTCCCGCAGCACCCACTATCTCCGGCTCTTCGCAGATATAGAGCTTTGAGCCGATCTTCTCTTCCACCGCACGCACCACGCCCGGATTCTTCGCCACGCCTCCGGTCATCATAAATTCCGGCTCCATGCCCACACGCCGCAGCAGACCGGAAGCCTTGTTGGCGATGGCATGGCAGACTCCGTCCGCGATATCCGCTTTCTCCTTGTTATTAGCGATCAGAGAAATCACTTCGGACTCCGCAAATACCGAGCACATGCTGGTAATCTCGATCTTCTCCTTAGACGTCAGGGCGATCGCTCCCAGCTCGTCCAGAGACACTTCCAGCGTCCGGGCGATCATCTCAAGGAAACGGCCGGTTCCCGCCGCGCACTTATCATTCATAACGAAGTCTTTTACCTCTCCGCTCTCGCTTAAGCGGATTGCTTTGCTGTCCTGCCCGCCGATATCGAGGATCGTGCGGATGTTCGGATTGAAATAATGCGCGCCCTTGCCGTGGCAGCTGATCTCCGTCACATTCTCATCGGCAAACTCAATACTCACACGGCCATATCCGGTAGATACGATCCATGAGATATCCTCCCGCTTCAATCCTGCCTTCTCAAGCACTTCATGGAGTACCTTATCCGCGCTGACACCGGATTTGGCTCCGGTACGGACCACGGAAAATGCCTTGATCTTTCTGTCCTGATCCATGATGACCGCATTGGTCGATGTGGATCCGCTGTCTATTCCCATTACATACATTGTCCCGTCTTCCTTTCTCTTTCTTTCCGGTTTCTTTCTCTCCGCTGTCAGTGACTCGAGAAACGCCTCGATCCTCGTACGCACCTGACCTCCGCTCTGTCTCGTATAGTCGGTCTCCAGCAGTAAAAGCGGACGGTCCAGCCATTCCTTGAGCCATGCGTATTCATAGGCATAATTATCACAGAACTGCACCGTGTGATAGATAATGCCGTCTACACTTCCCGCGCTTCTGCGGATCAGCTCATCGCGGCCTGCCGCCTGCTCCATCCTCATGCATGGGAACTGGCTCAAAAGTCCTCTCGCATATCCGGTCAATACGTCTTTTTCGTCGACAAGGATCTTTCTGCCAAGCCCCGTACAGGTAAGGTCAAATGCCACATTTGCCCCGTTCTCCGCCAGGATCTTTTTTATACTCTCGTTGGCACGGGCTCCGATAATACCGATGTTAAGGGCATTGTCCTTTACGGCATACTGCCGTGCTTCCTCTTTTTCTTTTAAATATGCACAGAATTTTCCCTCATCAAATGTTTTTCCCGAGAACTTCTCGAATTCTTCTATCATTGTACGGATACGCTGCTCATACAGAGTGATCCCCGCATCTTTCGTGATCCGGGGCGTATCCAGCATATAGATAAACTTGTCCGGAAATTCTTCTCTGAGCACATCATAGAGCCTGCGGATACTGTCACAGCAGGTCGTCAGGATCACCCCTTCATAATCACTGCTCATGACCTCTTCCAGCACGCCCTTCGCAAAGCTGCAGATATTCGGATGCATCCGGATCTCCGCCTGATTAAAATTGGTCACATCCGGCTCGATCCGCTCCATCTGAACTCCCATGGATTCAAACACTTCTACCGGTGCGTATTTACATATATAACCTAGCATGCTCTCTCCTGCTCCTCCTCTGTAATCTGACCCCTGCTGTTCTTACCGGCGTCTCCGTCCGTCTCTGCCGGGTTTCCGTTTTCCAGCATCTCCAGGAATGCTTCCAGACGCGTCTTGATCTGGCCGTCATGACTGTTTCTCCGGTCAATGCCGTCTCCGTCAAGGATCAGCATGGGAATATCCATCTCATTTAATTTCTCTTTGAGCAGAAGACTGCCGCCCGAAGACTGCTTGCATCCCCAGTGGCAGAACTGGATGACAGCGTCCGGATGGAGGGTATCCGCCAGCTTTCCGACCATATCCGCCCTGTGGGAATAGGAGCCGTTGTACAGATTGCGGATGATCTTCTTCGCCAGCGCATGGAACGGTTTTGTCTCGTCCATCTCTTCCATGGAATCGATGATGATATCGCTGGCGATGATCTGGTATTTCCTGTTGGAGTTAAAATAGCTCTGCAGCGTCTCCTGATAGAACGGAAGCAGATGGACCCACAGGATCTTTTTGCCGTCAAATTTCGGATAGTTCTCGATATCCTTTATCATAAACCGGATCAGATCCAGAAATTCCTGCTTGCCGATGAGCAGATGCATTCCCATCATCATATAGAGATGGCTGATCAGCTCGCCGGGATAATACCGTTCACTCTGCAGTTTAAAGAAGCGCATCAGTTCTTTTCTCGTCTCATTCTCAATGCGTATTGCATTTTTCAGTTTCTCTTCGTCAAAGGATTTTCCGAAACGTCTCTCAAGTTCTGCCGTGAACTCTTTTAACTGTTCTGCCAGATAATCCACAGACGCCTCGTCATCCCTGTAAGGAACGTCCAGAAAAGTAAAGGGCACTCCCTTCTTCTTCTCCAGATAGCGGAATGTATTCAGGTTCCCGTCGCAGGACAGCGAGGTCGTCACCGCATACTGCGGTACCGGCACCGACCCGCTGTCGATCGCTCCCACAAATGTCTTGTGGTAGGAACACAGCGTCGGGGCGATTCCCGTATTCTGCGCGTAGTCGATAAAGAAATCTTCCAGATGATACCCGCTGAAATAGCAGGAAAGACACTCGATCGAGAGGGTGTTCAGTCCGAAGCACTCCATGATTTCACAGGGTGAAAAAATATTGCCCCACACATAGCTTTCCGGGCGGGCCAGCGAGTCCGCCACAAAGGACATCATCATGGCTTCCAGCTTCTGATAGCCCTTCGATATTCCTTTCTTCGGAAGCAGCTTTGTGCGAAGTTTGTTCAGTTTAAAGCCAAGCAGCATCTGATCCCAGCTCTTACCGGGATGTGCCGTCGTCTCTTCTTTTACATGATCAATATATTTATCAGCGATCCACATTGTAATCCCTCCAGATTTCACACTGATGTCAAAATACAGTTTCTCTTTAATGCCAAAAATGATACAAAATAAATATATAGCACATTTTCAACAAAATTTCCAGAGGGGAAATATTCCTCTTCCATCCAGGATTAACAGTTCAGCACGCGCCATTCGTAAAACCGCACTTCGTGCTTATTGCGGCTACCGCCGCTATTTTACTCATGCAATATCCCGCACATTGTCTCCCCGGTCTGTTCATTGTTCCAATACCACAGATCTTCCGGCTCGCTTACCCGGAACATGCCCTCCATCTCTTTCCGCTCCGGACAGATCACAGAGAACAAATTCTCAAGGTCTCTGAAAAATGTCTCGTCATACTGTACTGTCCTCTCGTCTCCCCACAGTGCGCAGTAGAATATTCCTGCTTCCACCAGATCCTGGAACATATGGCTTCCGTAACTCAATTCCGGCATATATCCTGCCCGGTTATCTGACACCTCGCAGATTCCGCAGAATCCCGATATCTGTGCAAAACTCACCGGCACACCGAGCTCCGGCGATGATGTGCCCACCCTGCCAGGAGTCATGAGCAGGATATGTTTTTTCTTTCCTTTATAATACGCATTAATAGCTCCTACTGTTTCCGCCGCCTGCGGTTTCAGCGCATACGGATACTCATAATAAGCTCTTGCATCAATCTGCACGACCACATCGATCTTCTCTTTCACTGAACTTCCCATAGCCGAGTCCTTCAGCCGGAAAAATACGTTTTTCTCCGGTAATTCCGGAATCTCCGTGACCGTTCCCCTTCCTCCGGTATAGAGCGGACGGCACTGCAGCAGATTCACGACAAACTCTCCCTTATCATCCAGGTTTACAGTATACTCAATATCTACAGGATTCCCGTATATCCGGTCGAGAGTCTTGAGCATCTTCTGCATCAGTCCTGTAAATTGCCTGTTCTCCAGAAGCCCCTGACAGGTGGTAAACCATACCTGCCGCGGACGGTTCATCCGCTTCAGAGCCGCTTCCGCCTCATAATCACGCTCCATGACCGCTTTCTTATACCACAGGGGCAGATCCTCAATCAGAGAATCGATTCCTATCTCTGTCAACTTATTCTTTCCTGTATCGAGCACATCCATAATGCGCTGGGAAAACCGGTGCCGGTCTGCCACACTGTTCTGCATAGGAACCGCCGGACGGTCAAGATTTGCCAGCCTCGGGTAATCGTGATCCGGGCGGTCCACAGCCCTTGTCCCTAGTCCGGCTACGATCCGCAGCAGTCCTGCCGACGGATCCATATATTTATTCCACCGGTAAGAGCTGTAACTGTATCCCACTCCCGCCGCTGCAGGGAAGAACAGATCTCCATGATAGGAACCGGATACTCTCTGGACAAGAACCGCCATCTGTTCGTCACTGTGCTGCAGCCCTCTCTGCTTCCGATACTCAAGTGCAGAGATGTCCATAGTACTTGCATAGACCGTCCGCACTGCCGATTCAAAGGCTTCCAGACGTTCCTCCGGGGATCCCTGATTCACACAGAACACCGACTCGTACTTTCCGGCAAATGCATTTCCGAACCCATCTTCCAGAAAACTGGAGGAACGGACAATGATCGGGCTCTGCCCGAAATATTCCAGCAAGGTCTTGAACTTCTCCCTGATATCAGGCGGAAAAGTACCGGACATCAATGCTTCTTTCAGCGCCTCCGCCTTA
>DWWI01000115.1 GCA_019119745.1 Candidatus Mediterraneibacter gallistercoris
AAACACATATGAAAAAACGGGGAGCTTGCGTATCAAGCAGGCTGAGAGGAAGATGAATCGCTTCGACCCGCCACCTGATTTGGGTAATGCCAACGTAGGGAACATAGATAAACTACTGATGCGGGCGTACCCTTATGAGGTCCCCGTTTTTTTGTGCGATAAGCCCGGCAAGCGGCTGCCGTGCTCGCACGGGCAGACATTTGCCGGGCAACGGACAGCGAGCAGCGAAGCTGTGAGCTGGAAGCAGCAAGCGGCTGCCGTGCTCGCACGGGCAGATATTTGCCGGGCAACGGACAGCGAGCAGCGAAGCTGAGAGCTGTGCGGTATCGCGGGCGGATAGGGGGGAACCCCTATCCGATTGTTCTTTGGAACATCCAAATGAAAGGTGGAAATACGATGAGAGAATATCTGGAAAATGTAAGGAATACAGTACCGCTGGTACATAATATCACAAATTATGTAACCGTAAATGATGTGGCGAATGTGCTTCTGGCCTGCGGCGGAAGTCCGATCATGTCCGACGAGGCGGAGGATGTGGAGGATATCACGTCTGTCTGCGGCGGTCTTAATATCAATATCGGCACCCTTCACAAGACAAGCATTGAAGGAATGTTCCGCGCGGGAAAGAAAGCGAACGAACTGGGGCATCCCGTACTGCTTGATCCGGTGGGTGCCGGAGCCAGCGCGCTGCGCACGAATACAGCGCTGGGGCTGATGAAAGAATTGAAATTAGCCGTGATCCGCGGAAATATATCCGAGATCAAGACGCTGGCTCTCGGAAGCGGCACGACAAAGGGTGTGGATGCAGACGTGGCGGACGCAGTGACCGAGGAAAGTCTGGATGAGGCAGTGGCATTTGTGAAAAAATTCGCGGAAGAAACAGGAACAATCATTGCCGTGACCGGAGCTATCGACCTTGTGTCTGACGGGAAGACCTGCTATGTGATCCGCAACGGAAGACCAGAGATGGGAAAGATCACCGGAACCGGATGTCAGCTTTCCGGAATGATGACAGCCTATGTGACGGCAAATCCGGATCATCCGCTGGAGGCTGCCGCTGCGGCTGTCTGTGTCATGGGACTTGCAGGAGAGATCGGATGGAGCCGGATGCAGGAGGGCGACGGAAACGCAACCTACCGTAACCGGATCATTGACGCTATCTACAACATGACGGGCGAAGAGCTCGAGAAAGGGGCAAAATATGAGATCAGATAATGAGGGAAACTGCAGGAAAGAGGATCTGCTCCTCTATGCAGTAACAGACCGCAGCTGGCTGAACGGGGAGACTCTTTACGCTCAGGTGGAGAAAGCGTTAAAAGGCGGAGTGACTTTTGTACAGCTCAGAGAAAAAAATCTGGACGAGGAGGCATTTCTCGAAGAGGCGAAAGAGATCCAGAAGCTGTGCGCACAGTACGGCGTCCCCTTTGTAATAAACGATAATGTAGAGATTGCCGCGCAGATCAACGCAGACGGCGTCCACGTTGGACAGAGCGATATGGAAGCGGGCGATGTGCGCAGGAAGCTGGGGCCGGACAAGATCATCGGCGTGTCCGCCCAGACTGTGGAGCAGGCGCTAAAAGCGCAGGAACACGGGGCAGATTATCTTGGCGTGGGAGCGGTATTTCCTACAGGCTCAAAGGCTGATGCAGTGGAAGTAAGCCATGAGACGGTAAAGGAAATCTGCGAAGCCGTAGATATACCGGTTATCGCCATCGGGGGCATCACTGCCGATAATGTGGCAGAACTTTCCGGCACAGGCATCTGCGGCATTGCCGTGATCAGCGCCATCTTTGCGCAGAAAGAGATAGATGAAGCAGCGCGGCATCTGAAAAGCCGCACAGAAGAGATGCTGAAGACGCAGGCGTAAAGCGTAATTCAAGCGTAATGCAGCGAACTGACTGAAAAAAGGAGGATTCGAAAAGATGATCCGTGGAGTGATATTCGATGTGGACGGGGTATTGTTAAATTCCATGCCCGTCTGGGAAAATCTGGGAGAACTCTACCTGAACAGGCTGGGGGTCGAGGCAGAGAAAGGTCTCGGAGATATATTGTTTACCATGAGTCTTGAAGAGGGAGCAGACTATCTGATTTCCCGTTATCACCTTGATAAGACGCCGGAGGAGATTATAAAGGGGCTGAACCGGGAGGTGCAGGACTTTTATGAGAACCGGGTTCCTCTGAAAGAGGGAGTGCGGCAGTATCTTCAGGAATTCCAGGAGAGGCAGATTCCCATGGTAATTGCTACATCCGGTGACAGGAAGAACGCGGAAGCCGCCCTTAAAAGACTGAAGGTCTTTTCGTATTTTCAGGGGATTTTTACCTGCTCCGAGATCGGAAGCAGCAAGAGCCAGCCGGATATCTATTACGCCGCGGCACTGCAGATCGATACGGAACCTTCTGAGACATGGGTGTTTGAAGATGCGCTACACGCGCTTCAGACCGCGAAAAGGGCGGGATTTAGGACAGTGGGAGTTTACGACAAGGCAAGCGACCGGGATCTTGCCCATATCTGGAACACGGCGGATATCTATCTGCCGGAGTTTAAAGATTTTAATATATTCTGGAAAAGAGCGTCCGTATAACAGCGGGCACTTTTCAGCGGCAGGCCGGGGGCACCACTTTCTGCCGCTATATAAAATTAATGCTGAGTGCATATCCGGAAAATGACGGCAGCCTTATATGGCGGATAAGGATACGCATAACACGAAAGAGGAAAGGAAGTATGAAAAATGAGAACAGCATTAACAATCGCTGGCAGTGACTCCAGCGGAGGCGCCGGAATTCAGGCAGATATCAAGACAATGACCGCGAATGGCGTGTTTGCCATGAGTGCGATCACTGCACTGACTGCACAGAATACGACCGGCGTAACAGGAATCATGGAGGTATCTCCTGAATTTCTAAAAGAGCAGATTGACTGTATCTTTACAGATATCCGTCCGGATGCGGTCAAGATCGGAATGGTATCATCAGCAGAGCTGATCACTGCCATTGCAGAGAAACTTACGGAATATCATGCAGAGAATATTGTGGTCGATCCGGTTATGGTAGCCACAAGCGGGGCAAAACTGATCAGCGATGACGCGATAGATACGCTGAAAGAAAGACTGCTCCCCATGGCGGATGTTCTGACACCCAACATTCCGGAGGCGGAAGTACTCTCAGGCATGGAAGTAAGAACTGAGGAAGATATGATAAAAGCCGCAGAGAAGATCAGTGAGAACTATCACTGTGCTGTTCTCTTAAAAGGCGGACATCAGTTAAATGACGCCAATGATCTGCTTTATAGAAACGGAAGTTACCGCTGGTTCTACGGAAAGCGCATTGACAATCCGAATACTCACGGGACAGGATGCACGCTGTCCAGTGCCATTGCGTCTAATCTGGCGAAAGGTTTTGACATGGATACATCCGTAGAGAGGGCGAAAGCATATATTTCCGGTGCGCTGGGAGCTATGCTGGATCTGGGAAAAGGCAGCGGGCCGATGAACCATGCCTTTGACATTACAGGGGAATATGTAAAGACTCCGGAAGATACAGCTAAAGAAACACCGGAAAGTACAGTGACAGAAACAGATATGCCTTCTGCCGGAAAGGAGACAGTCTGACATGGAAACAAAACGTACTTCAGTATATGAAAATGGCCTAATCTGGTTCGGCGCCGGTGTATCCATTGCCGAGATCCTGACCGGAACCTATCTGGCTCCCCTTGGATTCCAGAGAGGCCTTGCAGCGGTCATCATCGGACACATTATCGGATGCTGTATGATGTTCTTTGCCGGACTGATCGGCGCGAGAATGGGAAAGAGCGCCATGGAGACTGTGAAAATGAGCTTTGGACGCAAAGGCGGGCTGCTCTTTGCCGTACTCAATGTCCTCCAGCTTGTCGGATGGACAGCCATCATGATCTATGACGGAGCCCTTGCCGCAGACGGTATCTTCCACACCGGCGCATGGGTGTGGTGCATCGTGATCGGAGCGCTGATCGTTCTCTGGATCGCTGTCGGAGTGACCAATCTTGGAAAGATCAATACGATTGCCATGGCAGCACTCTTTATTCTGACCATCCTGCTGTGCAGAGTTATCTTCTTCGACGGTTCGGACGCGGGCGCGGATCTGAGCAGTGACGCGATGAGCTTTGGCGCGGCGGTGGAACTGTCCGTGGCAATGCCGCTCTCGTGGCTGCCCGTTATCAGCGATTATACAAGAGAGGCCGAGAAACCGGTGAAGGCCACTGCGGCGAGCGTGATCGTCTACGGTCTGGTGAGCTGCTGGATGTATGTGATCGGTATGGGAACCGCTATCTACACCGGCGAGACAGACATTGCTGTAATCATGGCGAAGGCGGGGCTCGGTATCGCGGCGCTTCTGATTGTAATCTTCTCCACTGTTACGACTACGTTCCTTGACGCATATTCAGCAGGTGTGTCTTCCGAGTCCGTATTTGCGAAACTGAAAGGAAATCATGTGGGTATCGTGGTGACGGTCATCGGTACGATCGCGGCCATCATTTTCCCAATGGATGATATCACGGATTTCCTATACCTCATCGGTTCCGTGTTCGCCCCTATGATCGCGGTACAGATCGCGGATGTGTTCATCCTGAGAAAAGCGAAGAAGCTGACAGATTTCGACTGGAAGAATCTGGTGATCTGGCTGATCGGATTTATTGTCTATCGATGGTTCATGACGATCGATATACCGGTGGGCAATACGCTGCCGGATATGGCGGTGGTGATCGTGATCTGTCTGATCGTGGAGGAAATATCAGGAAAAGCGTCCGGGCGTAAAATGTGTAAAAAGTAAAGAGAAACAGGTAGAAACACAGATCCCGTATTCCATTTTTCCGGCCGGCATGTTACAATCTCTGACTGGTAATCTGACAAAAGAGAATACGAAGGAGAGTAACCTATGAAAAAATTTATTGAGGAATTCAAGTCATTTGCCCTTCGGGGAAACATGATGGATATGGCAGTCGGTGTTATCATCGGCGGCGGCTTTACCGGGATCGTGACATCACTTACGGATAACTTTATCAATCCGATCCTGAATTTTGTCACAGGAGCAGAGACTTATACGCTCCAGAACATCGCCGGTTTTGCGTCAAAGTTCGTATCAGATCTGGTTAACTTCCTGATATTGGCTTTTGTCCTTTTCTGCCTGCTCAAAGCGATCAATAAAATCATGTCGCTTGGACAGAAGAAAGAGGAGCCTGCTGCGCCGACTGTGAAGAAGTGTCCGTACTGCTTCAGCGAGATTCCGCTCGAGGCGACCCGGTGCCCGCACTGTACTTCTGTTCTGGAAGAAAAGGAAGCTCAGGCATTTTCCGAATAAATTCTTTCGGGGTCATGCCGTACTTTTTCTTGAATTCTCTGTAAAAGTACGACAGATTGGAAAAGCCACACGACATGGAAATATCGAGGACTGACTGGCCGCCCTGCGCCAAGCGCGAGGCGGCTTTTTCCAGCCTTAAGTTCTTAATATATTCCAGACAGGATACGCCGATGTACTTTTTAAAAAAGCGCATAAAATGATACTCGCTGAAAAAGCACAGCCGTGCGAGCTGCGGGATCGTCAGATCTTCCGCGTAGTGCTCCCCGATATATTCAAGGACCAGTTTAAGCTTGGATGTATGTTCATCTTCAAGCTGCGGACGTGTGTTTTCTGCCTGTCTGTAGGGCAGCAGGAGCGCTGTGGCATAGAGAAGCAGCGCTTTGAGCATCATTTCGTAACCGGGGCGCATTTCACTGTATGCCCGCTCCATTTGCTGAAAGACCTCCAGAAGCTTAGGATAAGCCGGGTGGTCTTTTTTTATGATATAGGGAAGCATCAGCGTGTGCCGGCTGATCGGATGCAGATATTTTACAGCGCATATATCGGCTGAATCAGCGTTCAGATAATCCATGTGGAAGACATAAGTCGTAGATGTCATTTCCGTGCCCGGTTCTATGTTGATTGAATGAAGTTCAGCGGGAGGGATGAACAGAATATCACCGGACTGCGCTTCATAATTCTCAAGATGAATATGGTATGTACAGGATCCTTCGGTGATCAGGGTCAGCTCGGCCTCTTCATGCCAGTGAGCGGTGACCGCTGGGTAGAGATCTGAAAGTTTTGTGATGTATCTTTTCAGCGGAAACATCTTTTCTCCGTGCTGGGCTTTCTCTTTTTGTTCCGGTGACAGATCAAAAGCAGATTTCATAAACCACCCTCCTAAAAAGCAGAATTGTGTTATTAAATCAAATGATTGTGCAAGAAATCTTTTTATCTTAAGCCTATAATAACAGCATCATACAAGAAATACAAGAGAGCATCCGTTAAAGAGAGGAGTGGACTTCTATGAAAAAGAAATGGTGGCATGATAAGGCGGCATATCAGATCTACCCGAAAAGTTTTCTCGATACGAACGGCGACGGGATCGGAGATCTCAGGGGAATTATCTCAAAACTGGACTATCTCAAAGATCTGGGGATCGACATTATATGGCTGTCCCCGATCTATCAGTCCCCCTTTGTAGACCAGGGATACGATATTTCCGACTATTATAAGATCGCGGAAGAGTTCGGAACGATGGAGGAGTTCGATGAGCTGCTCGCCGAGACAAAGAAGCGCGGCATGTATGTCCTGATGGATCTGGTAGTGAACCACTGTTCCGACAAGCACGAGTGGTTTCAGAAAGCGCTGAAAGATCCGTATGGAAAGTATGCGGGATATTTTCATTTTGTAAAAGGAAAAGACGGCAGGGAGCCAAGCAATTACCGTTCTTATTTCGGCGGAAGCGCATGGGAGCCGGTGCCGGGAACCGATCTGTACTATCTCCATATGTTCGCAAAAGAGCAGCCGGATCTCAACTGGGAGAATCCGGAACTGAGGCAGGAGATCTATAAGATGATCAACTGGTGGCTGGACAAAGGGCTGGCAGGATTCCGTATCGACGCGATCATCAACATTAAGAAAGATCTGAGTTTCCCATCCTTTGAGCCGGACGGCCCGGACGGGCTTGCTTCCTGTGTGAAGATGGTGGAAGAAGTACAGGGCGTCGGAGACTATTTTGAAGATATAAAGAAGAATACATTTGAGAAATATGATGCGTTTACCGTGGCGGAAGTTTTCAATATGAAAGATGATGAGCTTGCAGAGTTCATTGGCGATGACGGACATTTCTCAACGATGTTTGACTTCAGCGCGCATATGCTCGCGCAGGGAGAAAACGGCTGGTACAACAGTCGTAAACCGTCATTTAAAGAGTGGCGTGATACCATTTTTGCTTCCCAGAAGAGGATGCTGGGAGTCGGATTCCCGGCAAATATTATTGAAAATCATGACGAACCGCGAGGCGCGAGCCGTTTCCTTCCGGAATATGCGCAGAATGAGACAGGCAAGAAAATGCTTGCTACTACATCCATGCTTCTGTACGGCATCCCCTTCATCTATCAGGGACAGGAAATCGGTATGACCAACTGCCGGAGAAATGATATCTCGGAATATGACGATATCAGCACAAAAGACCAGTACCGGGAAGCTCTGGCAGCAGGATGCAGCAGAAATCAGGCATTGGAATGCTGTTATGAGAACAGCCGGGATAATGCAAGGACGCCGATGCAGTGGAGCGCTGGAGAGGGAGCAGGGTTTACACATGGAACTCCCTGGCTTGCCCTCAATCCGAATTATACACAGATCAATGTGGAGGAACAGGCAGAACGTCCGGATTCTGTACTCTCCTATTATAAAAAGCTCCTTGCGCTGAAGAAATCTCCGGAATATAAAGAGACATTTACATATGGAAGATTTGTTCCTGATTATGAGGAGCAGGACGGTATCTTTGCTTATCACAGGATCTCCGGGAAAGACGATGCAAAAGCAGTTCAGGACATACTTATTGCAGCAAATTACGGGACTGAGCCATGTACATTGAAACTTGCCGGACAGTCAGGAAGAGTACTCCTGTCCAACACAGGAGAAGAGGAGGCCGGAACACGGGAAATCAGCGGGAAAGGAACGATCACTCTCGGCAGCTGTGAAGCAGCCGTGATTCTGCTGTAAATTATAACTTGTTATTTTCCTGTATTTCTTATACAATAATAGACAAATGCGAGTGTCGAAACAAAGGGAGCGGCTGCGTATGCGGCCGCTCCTTTTACGGCGCTCCTGATTCAAGGAATGGAGAGTAAAAAGTTATGGATGGTTCTATGTTTATCGGAACATGGTGGGCATTGATCCCGCCGCTTCTGGCGATCATACTCGCCTTTGTAACAAAAGAAGTATACAGTTCCCTATTTCTGGGTGTGGCTGTGGGAGCCATGCTTTACAGTGGATTTCACCCGTGGGAGTCGTTTGTGAATTTCTTCGAGATTATGAAGAACAGCATGAATCTGAATATTCTGATCTTTGACGTTCTGCTCGGCATGATCATCGTGCTGATGGCAAAGACCGGAGGATCCGCTGCATACGGCAAATGGGCGGGAACGAAGATCAAATCGAAGAAGAGTGCGCTTCTGGCGACGACAGGTCTGGGGATCCTGATCTTTGTGGATGATTATTTTAACTGCCTTACAGTGGGATCGGTTATGCGTCCTGTGACAGACCGCTATAAAGTGTCCAGGGCAAAGCTGGCATATATCATTGATTCTACCGCTGCACCGGTGTGCATCATCGCACCCATCTCAAGCTGGGCGGCCGCAGTCAACTCCTATGTGCCGGAAGATGCGGGGATTACCGGGTTTCAGCTTTTCCTGCGCACGATTCCGTACAACCTGTATGCGATCCTCACGCTGTTCATGGTCATTTTCATCACCGTGACGGCATTTGACTTCGGGTTGATGAAAAAGCACGAGGAAAATGCCGCGAAAGGGGATCTCTTTACAAGCGGTGCGGAGGAATTCGAGCAGATATCCGAAGATGAGGTCAACCCGAACGGGAAGGTGATCGACCTTGTTCTTCCGGTTGCGGTCCTGATCATATCCGCAATCGGAGCCATGATTTATACGGGATATCTGGGCGGAGCCACAGATGTGATCACGGCATTTTCCGGATGCGACGCGGAGACAAGTCTGATTTTTGCGACAATGATCACAATCTTTTTTATGCTTATCCTTTACCTTCCGAGGAAAGTAGTTACATTCAAAGGCTTTATGGACAGTCTGGCAGAGGGGTTCAAGCTGATGGTGCCGGCGGTGACGATCCTGATCTTTGCATGGTCGCTGAAAGGAGTTGGAGATGCTCTCGGCCTTGCGGATTTCGTAGGGCATATTGTTGGAGATAATGCATCCGCCAGCATTTTCATTCCGGTAGTAATGTTCGCAGCAGCGGTATTTCTCTCATTTTCGACCGGAACATCATGGGGAACGTTTGCGATTCTTGTGCCTATCGCGACAGCTATGTTCTCCGGTGGCGCTGATCTGGACATGATGGTGATCTCTGTATCGGCAGTTCTTGCGGGGGCTGTGTGCGGTGATCATGTATCCCCGATCTCCGATACCACGGTTATGTCCTCGGCGGGAGCCCAGAGCAATCATATCAATCATGTATCCACGCAGATGCAGTATGCGGCGGTTGTCGCTGCGGTCTGCATTGTAGGATATCTGATCGCCGGAGTCGTACACGTCTGGTGGATCGTGCTCGGCGTAAGCCTGCTTCTTCTTATAGGAGTGCTCATGGTAATCCGGAAAGTGACAGAGGCAAAGCAGGGCGGCAGATAAATATAGATAAAGTGTGAAAGCGGCCGGCAGACAGCAGATGTCTGTCCGGCCGTCAGCTGTATCAGGAGGGAGAAGATTGAAAATGAAAAGTAGAGGGTATCCATTCCCTTAATTGCATGACAAACAAGCCATCTTTCGGTGGCTGCTTTAAAAATTGAATATTGAAAAGTTAAGGCTATGCAGTTGCTGACTTAATCTTATAA
>DWWI01000116.1 GCA_019119745.1 Candidatus Mediterraneibacter gallistercoris
AAGGGAGATGACGTTCTCTACAATGCAAATACGGAATCAGAGGAAAAACCGGGCAAGCTCTACACAATGTGCGGCAATAAACCTTCAGAGGTATCAGAGCTTTTTGCCGGTGATATCGGTGCTATTGCAAAACTTGCGAATACACGCACAGGCGACACATTGTCCACAAAAGCAAATCAGGTGACATATGCAAAGACAGATTATTCCGTACCTTATACATATATGAAATATACCGTGAAGAATAAGGGAGATGAGGACAAAGTATCGCAGGCGCTGGCGAGAATGACAGCCGAGGATGTGACGCTCAAGGTTGTGAACGACAGTGAGAACAGGCAGTCCCTTATCTATGGTATGGGAGACCAGCATCTGGAGATTACGGCGAGCAAGCTGGCTGCAAGATATAAAGTGGAGATAGCTCTGGAGACTCCGAAAGTTGCGTTCCGTGAGACGATCCGCAAGAATTCCGATGTGGATATGAAATATAAGAAACAGACCGGAGGACACGGACAGTACGGGCATGTTAAGATGAAATTCGAACCGTCGGGCGATCTTGACACACCTTACGTATTCGAAGAATGCGTTGTCGGCGGAGCGGTTCCGAAGAACTACTTCCCTGCAGTTGAAAAGGGACTTCAGGAATCTGTGGTCAAAGGACCTCTTGCCGGATATCCGGTAGTCGGCGTAAAAGCCATCCTTTACGATGGATCCTATCATCCGGTAGACTCTTCAGAGATGGCGTTCAAGACAGCCACCATCCAGGCGTTCAAGAAAGGATTCATGGAGGCGTCTCCGGTACTGCTTGAGCCTATCGCTTCGATCAAAGTTACGGTTCCGGATGATTATACAGGAGACGTAATGGGAGATCTGAATAAGAGACGGGGGCGTGTGCTCGGCATGAACCCGGTGGCCGGCGGCAAACAGGTCATTGAGGCGGATATTCCTATGACAGGACTGTTCGGATATTGTACCACACTGAGATCCATGACTGGCGGACGCGGAACCTATGAGTATACATTTGCGAGATACGAGCAGGCTCCGTCCGACGTACAGGAGAAAGAGATTGCTGCAAGGGCAGCAGAAGAATAGAGCGGGGAAATAATTATCCGCGCACGCGGGGATGCGGGAGCCGTCCGTAAGGGCGGCCTCTGCCTCCCTGTTTCTGTATGTTTATAAGCGTTTTAGAATCCGTGTCAAGAAAGTGCTAAGATTGTTGTACTTTGGTTTTAAAGGTGCTATAATTGCTCTGCTGTATATGCAGACAATGTGAAAATGCTGTATTGCGGCACTATACTATTGATACTACAGAGGGAAAAGTAATGAAGATTGTTATCATTGGAGACGGGAAAGTGGGGTACAAGCTTGCGAGACAGCTTTCCGTCGAAAACTATGATGTGGTGATGATCGACAGCAATGAAAAGAAACTGAAATATGCTGTGGACCGGCTGGATATCGCCTGTGTGACAGGGGATGCGGCGGACGTCGAGGTACAGAAACAGGCAGATGTACCTCATGCGGATCTTGTGATTGCATGTACGTCGGAAGATGAGTGCAATATGCTGAGCTGTCTGATCGCAAGGAGGCTCGGCGCAAAACACACGATTGCGCGTGTGCGTAACCCGATCTATTTTAAACAGATCGGACTTCTGAAAGAAGATCTGCACCTCAGTATGGCGGTGAATCCGGAACTGATCGTGGCGGATGAGATCAGCAGGCTTCTGCTGTTCCCTGATGCAAGCAAGATAGAGACGTTTGCAAAAGGTAAAGTGGAGCTGATTGAATACCCGATCCAGAAAGAAAGCAGGCTTATCGGAATGTCTCTGGCCGATATGTACAGTAAATTCCAGATTAAGCTGCTGGTCTGTGCGGTTGAACACGGCGGGGATGTACTTATTCCGGACGGATATTATGAGATACGGGAAGGGGATAAACTGCATATTGCGGTTTCTCACAGTGAGATGGAACGCTTTTTCCGTATGTTCGGAAAACACAAGGGAAAGATCAAAAAGGTTATTATCTGCGGCGGCGGAAGAGTGGCTTACTATCTTTCTTTACAGCTTTGCAGGCTGGGAATGCAGATTAAGATTATTGAACGCGATGTGAACCGCTGTGAGGAACTCTGCGAATTGCTTCCGAAGGCAACGATCATCAATGGAGATGCCACGGACCATGATCTTCTGATTGAAGAAGGAATCGAAGAGGCAGACGCGTTTGTAGGCCTGACGGGAATGGACGAGGAGAATATCATTACAGCGCTCTTCGCCAAGAAGCAGGGTGCGTCCAAGATCATCGCGAAGATCAATGAAGACCAGCGTGCCAGCATGGTGGAGGACTTTGGCATTGACAGTATTGTTTCCGCTAAGACAGCGACCGCAGATGCGATTCTGAGTTATGTCAGGGCGAGAAAGAACTCGCAGGGAAGTTCCAACGTGGAGACGCTTTACCAGCTGGTCGACGATAAGATCGAAGCGCTGGAATTTATTATAAAATCCGAAACCAGATATACCGGGATCCCGCTCAAGGAGCTGGAGCTTAAAACAAACAATCTGATCGCGTGCATATCAAGAAAGAGACAGATCATTATCCCGGGAGGAGATGACTGTATAGAGGTGGGAGACAGTGTGATTGTGGTCACGATGGATACTCACATAGAAGATCTTGAGGATATTTTGGTGTAGGTGCGGAAAAATGAATAAAAAGATGATTATATACATACTGGGAAAGATGCTGGGCGTCGAGGGCGCGGTGCTTTTGATCCCTGCGTTTGTCTCACTTATATACTGGGAGAAGAGCGGATTTTCTTTCCTGATCGTAAGTGTGATTCTGGGTGTTATTTTTCTCATATTCGGAAGGAAGAGGCCCAAGTGCACGAGAATATACGGAAAAGAAAGCTTTGCCATCGTGGCTTTGGCGTGGCTTTTATGGTCGCTTTTCGGGGCGCTTCCGTTTGTGATATCTGGCAGTATCCCGAACTATATCGATGCGTTCTTTGAGACAGTATCAGGATTTACTACGACCGGTTCCACGATCCTTCAGGAGATTGAGAGCCTGCCTATGGGAATCAACTTCTGGCGGTGTCTGACTCACTGGATCGGAGGAATGGGAGTGCTGGTCTTTGTGCTTATGATCACATCCCTTGACGATGAAAATTCTATGCCGCTCATGCGTGCGGAGATGCCGGGCCCGGAGTCGGATAAACTGGTTCCTAAGGCGAGAAATACAGCGGCGATCCTTTACGGAATGTATTTTGTGATGACGGCGGTGGAAGTCGTACTGCTTATGCTGGGTGGAATGAATCTCTGCGATGCCCTGATCCATTCATTCAGTACCGCGGGAACCGGAGGATTTAATAACCGGAACTCAAGCGTTGCTTTTTATGACAGTGCTTACATCGACGGTGTGATCACTGTATTTATGATTTTGTTCGGAGTAAACTTCAACCTGTATTTCCTGCTTCTTTTAAAGGACTGGAAGAGTGTGCTGAAGAATGAGGAACTCCGTGCTTATCTCGGAATCATAGCGGCTTCTATTGCGGTGATAACGGTAAATATTCTGAGCATATACGAGAATGTATTCCACGCGTTCCGGTATGCGGCGTTTCAGGTGGCGTCGGTCATTACAACAACAGGATTTTATACAGCGGATTATGAACTATGGCCTGAACTGTCGAAGGCGATTCTTCTGGCGATTATGTTTATAGGCGCGAGCGCCGGGTCCACCGGCGGCGGTATTAAAGTGTGCCGTTTTGTGATCCTGCTCAAGTCGATCCGGCAGGAGATCCATAAGATTCTCCACCCGAATGCCATTAGTGTTGTAAAACTGAACGGAAGGAAAGTAGGGCAGGATACACTCAGAGGTATAAATGTGTATTTTGCCGCATATGTATTTATACTGGTTGCATCCGTTTTGATCGTGTCTATTGATAATTTTGATTTTGCTACATCTTTCAGCGGAGTCCTGACAACAATAAATAATGTAGGACCGGGAATCTCTAAAGTGGGACCTGTGGAGAATTTCCATATGTTTTCACCTCTTTCCAAGATCGTGTTCTGTTTTGACATGCTTGTGGGAAGACTGGAGATTATTCCATTCCTGCTCCTTTTATCACCGGCACTCTGGAGAAAGAAATTCTGACAAGGAAGATTCGGAAGAAGTATCAACGAATGATGCCCCGCAGGGATTGCTGCGGGGCTTTTTTAAAAGAAAGGGGAAAATATGAAAAAGATCAGACATAAAATAATTGCTATAGTAGTCGTGATCCTTTTGCTGGGAATTTATTATTATGCGGCGCTTCCGGCATTTAATATCCACTCCACAGAATTCTGGATATTTATCGGCATACTCATCCTGCTGGGCGCGGCGTTGTTTGTGAAGAAAAAGGGACTGAACGGATATGAGCTCAAAGAATCAAAGGGGCTGAAAGTTATCCTGGGACTGTTTGCCGTGGTGGTTATTGCGTATCTGGCGGGCTCGCTTTTGTCATCACCGATCGTCAACGCGGATAAGTACCAGAAGCTTATGACAGTTGAATCCGGAGAATTTGCCGCGGATATAGAAGAACTTTCATTTGACCAGATTCCGCTCCTTGACAGGGATTCCGCTACTCTTCTGGGAAACCGGGAGATGGGAAGTATGGTGGATATGGTGTCTCAGTTCGAGGTGGATGAGCTGTATTCCCAGATCAATTATCAGGACCGCCCGGTACGCGTGTCGCCGCTGAGATATGCCAGTATTATCAAATGGCTGACAAATAACGGTGAAGGTATCCCTGCATATATGAAGATTGATATGGCGACTCAGGATACAGAGCTTGTGAAGCTGGACGAAGGAATGAAGTATACGACGAGCGATCATTTTAACCGGAATATCTACCGGCATCTCAGGTTCCGCTATCCGACTTATATTTTTAATGACCTGAGTTTCGAGGTGGACGAAGAAGGAACTCCCTACTGGATCTGTCCGGTAAAGAAATTTAATATTGGACTGTTCGGGGGAGTGACGATCGGAAGAGTAGTACTCTGCAATGCGATTACAGGAGAAACGGAAGATTATGCGATCGAGGATGCGCCGCAGTGGATCGACCGGGCGTATTCGGCGGACCTTCTTGTAGAACTGTACGATTACCATGGAACTCTGCAGCATGGTTTCCTCAACAGTGTGCTCGGACAGAAAGACTGTCTGGCGACCACAGACGGATACAATTATCTGGCGATCGATGATGACGTGTGGGTGTATACGGGAGTTACCTCCATTACCGGTGACCAGTCAAATGTCGGTTTTGTTCTGATGAATCAGAGGACGATGGAGACAAAGTTCTACGAGGTTGAAGGGGCAACGGAACAGTCGGCCATGGATTCGGCGGAAGGACAGGTACAGAATCTGCACTACACCGCGACTTTCCCGCTTCTGCTCAATATATCGGGCGAGCCTACGTATTTTATTGCCCTGAAGGATGATGCGGGGCTGGTGAAGATGTATGCTATGGTCAATGTGCAGAAATACCAGATCGTAGCTACGGGAAATACGGTAAGCGAGTGTGAAGAGCAGTATACAACTCTGATGTATCAGAACGGAATAAAGGAAGTAGAAGAAGATACAAGAGAAATTCAGACAGTTACAGGGAAAATTACAAAAATTGCCCAGGGCGTTATTGAAGGAAACTCTCATTACTATATTATGGTAGAAGGGTCAGAAGGAATATTTGATGTGTCTGTTGTGGATTATATCGACGTCATCCGTTTTGATGTGGGAGACGAGGTGACGATTGAGTATAAAGAAGGAGAGGAGACCAATACGGTTCTGTCGATGAACGGGACGCAGGTATCCGGAACGACAGATAAATCCGGCCCGGATGCGGCGGACGGGGAATGAAATTTTCAGAAAAGAACAATAAAGGGAACAGCGGCGGCAGAATTATTTACCTGCCGCCGCTGTTCTCTTTTAAATTTCTTATGCAGCTGACTGTGCATCTGCATTGATATATCGGTATGTTCTTTCTAGGAAATTACATTGTAATCAGATGAATCAATACCGGAAATCTCTTTTTTATCCGCGCCGATGCTCAGATAAAAATCGATGTTGTTTTCGGAGCTTATCTTACTCAGTTTCTGCAGGAAAACAGGAAGACTTTCAAGAGTGATGTTTGCCTGTTTCAGCACGCTGTCGATAAAAATTGTTTCGATGTCGTGATTGCCGGCTACCATGCCGTAAAGGAATCCTACGAATTCTTCAAGGGTAAGGATATCTGGATAATCAGCCATACGGATCGCACGGATGTTAAAATCTACCGTGTAAGTATCCTTGTGGCTTTTCTTGATAAATACTACGTTTCCGTTGGAAGTTTTCACCTTCTCGTTTGCAAGTTCGATCATTTGCTGTGTCTTTCCGCTGCCTCTTGGGCCTGTAATTAAATTTACCATGGCGAATCTCTCCTTTATGTATGTATTGTTTGAGAATATCACCTCTCAAATATCATATACTCATTATACACTAAAGATATGTGGGGAACAACTAAAAAAAGGATAAAAAAATAAAATTAATTGAGCAATCTGACTATAACGGAGAAATGATAAAAGTTCTCAAAAAGCTTATTGAAAACAAAAATCAGATATGATAGTATTAGCTCAATTGAAAATCATTCTCATAATCAAGGAGGAAACATGCCTGCGGAAGTATTATCATATTTTCTCAAAAATCGTGACCGGAGACTGAGACTGGCGTTTCAGGTAGTGCTTCAGTGCGCGCCTTTTCTGAAAGGATTGAAAATATCCTGTGTCATATCGCTGGAGGAGACTCTCTATGAAGAGCTTTCAGATCTGCTCCGCGATACGGGTATCTTATATCACAGACTTTCTTGCCAGGAAGGGAAATGCCTTGTCCTTTTTTACCGACCTGACGAGCTGGAAAGATACCTGAACAGTCCGAAGATACGCAGTCTGATACGGGAATACGGATATACGGATACGTATCTTGAGAGAATGCTTGATCGTCTGTACTCCCGTGTGGAGGATTTTGCAAAGCGGGGGATGGGATTCCCTCATGAGATCGGAGCGTTTCTCGGATATCCTGCTGACGATGTGAAGGGATTTATTGAGAACAGGGGGAACAGATATCTGATGATCGGATACTGGAAAGTATACAGCGATCTCGCTAAAGCCAGAATGATCTTCAAGGAATATGACCGCGCGAAAGACTGTGCGGTAAATGAATTTATCACCGGAAAAAGTATCCGGGAAATATGTGGAACGGAGGAGAAAAAATGAGTGTATCAGTAGTATATTGGAGCGGAACGGGGAATACTCAGGCTATGGCGGAAGCTGTTGCGGAGGGGATTCAGGCAGCCGGAGCAGAAGCGAATGTTGTAGAAGTAGCTGATGCCGATGCGGCAGCCCTTGCATTGGAGAATGCGTTTGCGCTCGGGTGCCCGTCTATGGGGGCAGAGCAGCTGGAAGAGACGGAGATGGAGCCTTTTGTGGAGTCTCTGGAGCCTCTGGTGTCGGGAAAGAAGATTCTGCTGTTCGGCTCCTACGGATGGGGAGACGGAGAGTGGATGAGAGAGTGGGCGGATCGCATGAAGAATGCGGGCGCTGTTCTGGTAAGAGATGAGGGAATCATCGCAAATGACGCTCCTGACGACGCGGCTCTTGAAGAGTGCCGGACTGCAGGTAAAGAGCTGGCGGCAGGAGTATAAAACTGCCCTCATATCCGGAGGAAAATGCTATTCGGATATCCGAAAGGCGTTGACAAAATCTTCTCCTCGTGCATATCATAAGACAACGAAAAAATACCGACAACAAAAGTCATACATTTGATATATAATTGCCGGATAAAAGGGAGAGAAGATATGAATCAGAATACACTGATCGGAATATTAATACCATTTGCCGGGACCGCCCTTGGCTCGGCGATGGTATTTTTTATGAAAAAAGATATGAATGAACGGCTGCAGAAACTGCTTCTGGGTTTTGCATCGGGGGTTATGATGGCGGCCTCGGTGTGGTCGCTGCTGATCCCTGCTATTGATATGGCGGAGCAGAAAGGGGGAATATCCTGGCTCCCTCCTGCGGTCGGTTTTCTGCTGGGAATGGGATTCCTGCTTGTTCTGGATACCCTGACGCCTCATCTGCATTTTACGGATGAAAAACCGGAAGGAGTTCCGGCACATTTAAAAAAAACAACCATGCTTGTCCTTGCGGTCACACTGCATAACATACCGGAGGGTATGGCGGTGGGCGTTACTTTTGCCGGCGTACTGACCGCGAATACGACAATGTCCCTGGCGGGGGCTTTCGCCCTTTCTGCCGGCATTGCCATTCAGAATTTCCCGGAGGGAGCGATCATCTCCATGCCTCTGAAAAGTCAGGGACTGTCGAAAGCGAGAGCATTTATATACGGCGCGCTTTCCGGGATCGTAGAGCCGGCGGCAGCGCTTGTTACGATCCTTCTTACCGGGCTTGTAGTCCCGCTGCTTCCATATCTTCTTGCCTTTGCCGCCGGAGCGATGATCTATGTTGTGGTGGAGGAGCTGATCCCCGAGGCTCAGACCGGATCACATTCAAATATCAGTACTGTGGGGGTGGCTGCCGGTTTTGTTCTCATGATGATTCTGGATGTGGCATTGGGATAAGAGCTGCACATGGCGGCCGGTTGTGTTATATTGGGATATAAGCGGATGGAGGTACGGAAATAATGATAGATTACAGGATGGCGAGAGAAGAGTTTGAGCGGTATCTGGACGGCTATGACAGAGAAAACGATAAGGTGAAGCTTAAGATTGTGCATACCTATGGCGTGGTGGCGCAGAGTACTGAGATCACAAAGCGCATGGGGCTTCCTGTGGAGGATGTCTCACTTGCGCGTATTATCGCTCTTCTCCACGATATCGGAAGATTCGAGCAGCTCAAAAGATATGACAGTTTCATGCCGGATACAATGGACCATGCGTCCTTTGGCGTGCAGGTCTTGTTCAGAGAGGGAATGATCCGCAGATTCGTGTCAGAAGATACATGGGATGATATCATTGAGGCGGCGATCGCAAAGCACAGTGATTTTGTTCTGGAGGGTATAGAAGATGAGCGGACACTTCTCCATGCACGTATAATACGTGACGCGGATAAGCTGGACAATTGCAGGGTTAAGCTTGTGGACGCGCTTGAGACATTTATGGGAGCGGACGCAGAAGAGATCGGCGCTGCATCGATATCGCCGAAGATACGCAGAGATGCTTTTGAAGGGAAGAGTATCCTGTCGGCAGACAGGGTGACCCTTATGGACTACTGGGTCTCTTATCTGGCATACTTTTACGATTTGAATTTCCGGGAGAGTCTGGATATTGTGGAAGAGCATGACTACGTGCGGCGGATCATACACAGGATTCCGTATACGGATTCGGAGACAGCAGAGACAATGAAAGAGCTAGAGAGCTGTCTGCTGGAATATGTACATAAAGCGAAGCGATGAAAGAGAGAGCGCTGCGGTTATCCGCGGCGCTCTCTCAGAGTATATACATCTTCTCTTAAATGCCTGAGAACAGGAATTTGTTCTCTCACTTCATCACACCGTCTCAGATCTATTTCCGTGATCCGAAGTTCTCCTTTCGCTTCCATCTGGGAGATCATATTGCCCCATGGGTCGGTTATGATACTGTGTCCCCAGGATACATAAGAGGAATCCGCATCTCTTGCCGGGGCGGTGCCGACGATAAACGCCTGATTGAAGACCGCCTGAGAGCGGAACAGAAGTTCCCAGTGCATGGGAGCGGTCGTCATATTGAAAGATGCGGGAACAAGGATGACCTTTGCTCCTTTTGTGACCATAAGCCGGAACAGTTCCGGAAAGCGGATATCATAACAGACTGCAAGTCCCATGGTACAGAATTCGGTTTCAAATACTGTGATATCATTTCCGGGAGAGAGAACGGCAGATTCCTGAAAATGCTGACCGTTTTTTACATTGATATCGAAAAGGTGCATTTTCCGGTGCTTTGCAATCTGCCGGCCGTTGCGGTCGAATATATAGGCTGTGTTGTATATCTTCCCGTCAGAGTCTCTTTCGGGCATGGTGCCGGCTGAGAGATATATACCGAAAGCGCGGGCGAGGTCAGAGCATATCTGCCAGAGCGGCCCGCCCTCTTCTTCTGCAAAAGCAGGAAAACAGCTGACGTCATAAGGACAGCAGAACATCTCGGGAAGAGTCAGGAAGCCGGCGCTTCCATTTACGGTCTGCTCTGCGAGGGCTTTCAGTACTTCAGTGAGTTCCTTTCTGTCTGTGTATACGGGCATCTGCACCTGTGCGATCCGTAATGCTGTCATGGCGAGTCTCCTTTCTGTTTACCGCTGTCGGAATATAAGTTTATCGTATGGAAAGATGCTTCAGTGTACGGCGGGTGCGGCTGTAGAATCGCGCACGATAAGTTCTGCGTGGAGCAGGACAGTGCCCAGCGGTACCCCGTTTAACAGTCCGCTCAGTGCGTTGAATCCGCTTTTCCCAAGCTGGATGCGATCCTGCCGGACAGTGGTCAGAGGCGGCGACGTGTAGGCGGAGAGAGGTATGTCGTCGAAACCGATGATGCTGATATCTCTCGGAATCTGATAGCCGAGCTGCTGGCATTGTGTAATCGCTGCGCTGGCGAATGTATCCTGGCAGCAGATGATCGCTGTCATACCCATGTCGAGAAAACGGGGCAGATGCTTTTCCATGCACTCGGACAGATAATAGGAACATCCGGAGTATG
>DWWI01000117.1 GCA_019119745.1 Candidatus Mediterraneibacter gallistercoris
TGGAATGCGGGTGCAGCCTTCTCAGCTCTTTGATCACGCCTTTTCCGACTACATGGTTCGGCAGGCAGGCGAACGGCTGAGTACATACGATATTGCCTGCGCCGCTGTGGATCATCTCCAGCATCTCGCCGGTCAGGAACCAGCCCTCGCCGGTCTGGTTTCCGATGGAAACGATCTCGGACGCCATCTTTGCCAGATCCTCAATGTGTGCCGGCGGATCGAAGTGCTTACTGTCAGCAAATGCCTTAGTAGCCGGTGAACGCAGCCACTCTACGGCCGCGATGCCCAGGTTTCCGATCAGTGCCTTGGTCTTCTTGAATCCCAGATGGGATACTTTGAAGTTCTGGTTGTAAAAGCAGTACTGCATGAAGTCGATCAGGTCGGGAACGACCGCCTCGGCTCCCTCTGCTTCCAGCAGATCTACCAGATGATTGTTGGCAGCCGGCAGGAATTTTACAAGGATCTCGCCGACTACACCGACGCGCGGCTTCTTGATATCAAGGATTTCAATGTTATCAAAGTCGTTAATGATATCGCGGCAGAGTTTTTTGAACTTCCTGCGCGACGGATATCCCTCGGATACAAACTTCTGTACGACTTCAACCCATTTGCGGTGTACGGCGTTTGTTGTGCCGGGTACTGCCTCGTAGGGGCGCATCCGGTACACGCATTTCATAAAGATATCACCGAACACGGCCGCATAAGCAACACGGATGGCGAGCGGCAGAGTGATCTTGAATCCCGGGTTTGCCTCCAGACCGCTTAAGTTGATAGAGATAACCGGAATATGTGCGTATCCGGCTTTTTTCAGCGCACGGCGGATAAAGCCGATATAGTTGGATGCACGGCAGCCGCCTCCGGTCTGGCTGATAATAACGGCCAGATGGTCGGTATCATAATTGCCTGAAAGGATAGCGTCCATAATCTGTCCGACAACGATGAGGGATGGATAACATGCATCGTTGTTTACATATTTCAATCCCATGTCAACTGCCTGGCGGTTGTCGTTCGGAAGCACTTCGATCTTATAGCCGGCAGCCCGGAATGCAGGCTCCAACAGCTCGAAATGAATCGGGGACATCTGCGGGCAGAGGATCGTGTAGGTCTTTCGCATCTCTTTTGTAAACGGTACCTTCTCAATGGAAGCTGGACGGATCGTACGCTGGGCGTTTTTCTGCTCGCGCACGCGGATGGCAGCGAGAAGAGAGCGCACACGGATACGGGCTGCTCCGAGGTTGTTTACTTCGTCAATCTTTAATGTTGTATAGATCTTATCGGATCCGGTCAGGATGTCAGCAACTTCATCTGTGGTTACGGCGTCCAGTCCGCAGCCGAAAGAGTTGAGCTGGATGAGATCCAGATTCTCTGTTGTCTTCACATAGTTTGCCGCTGCGTACAGACGGGAATGATACATCCACTGGTCCATGACGTTCAGCGGACGCTCTACCGGGTTCAAATGAGATACGGAATCTTCTGTCAGCACGGCGATATTGTAGGATGTGATCATCTCCGGCAGACCGTGGTTGACTTCCGGATCGATATGGTACGGACGTCCTGCAAGGACAATGCCTCTGTTGCCGGTCTCGTTCAGGAATTTGATCGTTTCTTCGCCCTTTTTGCGCATATCCTGACGGCATGCTGCAAGCTCATTCCATGCATCGTGTACGGCAGATTTGATCTCACTCTCGCTTAAGGAGAATTTCTCGCCCAGCTCCTCGATCAGACGGTAGGAGAGTGTCTCTTCGCTCTGGAATGAGAGGAACGGATGGATGAAATCAACTTCGCCGTTTACGATCGGGTCCATATTGTTTTTAATGTTCTCCGGATAGGAAGTAACGATCGGACAGTTGTAGTGGTTGTTGGCATCCTCAAATTCGTTACGCTCGTAAGGAACGGACGGATAGAAGATATGTTTTACGCCTTTGTTGATCAGCCACTGTACATGTCCGTGCGCCAGCTTGGCCGGGTAACACTCAGATTCACTTGGGATGGACTCAATGCCCAGCTCGTAGATCTTTCTTGTGGAAGCCGGTGAGAGTACCACGCAAAAGCCCAGTTTTGTAAAAAATGTAAACCAGAACGGATAGTTCTCATACATATTCAGGACTCGCGGGATACCGATCACGCCGCGTTTTGCTTCTTCTTCCGGAAGAGGTTCATAGTCAAAATAACGGTGGAACTTGTAGTCGAACAGGTTCGGCATGGTGTTCTTTGACTTTTCTTTTCCAAGTCCGCGCTCGCAGCGGTTTCCGGTGATGAACTTACGGCCGCCGCTGAAGTGGTTGATGGTCAGACGGCAGGTGTTGGTACATCCGCGGCATTTTGTCATTGTCGTGGAGTATTCCATGTTCTTGATCTCATCGATGGAGAGCATGGTCGTACCTTCGCAGTCTGTATATCTCTCGCGGGCGATCAGGGCCGCTCCGAAAGCACCCATGATACCTGCGATATCCGGGCGGATCGCCTCGCAGTCCGCAATCTTTTCAAAGCTTCGCAGGACAGCATTGTTGTAGAAAGTACCGCCCTGTACGACGATATGATTTCCAAGCTCGGATGCGCTGGATACTTTGATAACCTTAAAGAGCGCATTTTTGATGACAGAGTAGGCAAGTCCGGCGGAGATGTCCGCAACGGAAGCCCCTTCTTTCTGCGCCTGTTTTACCTTGGAATTCATAAAAACTGTACAACGTGTTCCCAGATCAATAGGATTCTGGGCGTAGAGAGCCTCATGGGCGAAATCCTCTACCGTATAGTTCAGTGACTTGGCAAAAGTCTCGATGAAAGATCCGCATCCGGAGGAGCAGGCTTCATTGAGCTGTACACTGTCGACAGTCTGATTCTTGATTTTGATACATTTCATATCCTGACCGCCGATATCAAGGATACAGTCTACGTCAGGCTCAAAGAATGCCGCCGCATAATAGTGAGCAACCGTCTCGACTTCACCTTCGTCCAGCATGAGGGCGGCCTTGATCAGCGCTTCGCCGTAACCGGTGGAGCAGGAGTGTACGATCTCTACACCTTCCGGGAGCTTATCATAAATATCCTTGATAGCGCTGATGGTTGTTCCCAGCGGGTCGCCGTCATTGTTGTGGTAGAAAGAGTAGAGAAGTGTTCCGTCTTCCCCTACCAGAGCAGCTTTTGTGGTCGTGGAACCGGCATCGATTCCAAGAAATGCCTTTCCGCGGTAAGTGGCCAGATCTTTTACCGGAACCTGATGCTTCGCGTGGCGGGCAGTAAATTCTTCATATTCCGCATTCGTGGCGAACAGAGGCTCCAGACGCTCTACCTCAATCTCCATCTTTACTTTGCGCTCCAGTCTGTTCTGAAGTTCCCTTAAGGCTACCGGAGTATCTTTCTTTGAGTTCAGGGCGGAACCGATGGCGGCGAACAGATGGGAATGGTTCGGGGCAATCGTGTGTTCATCATCCAGTTTCAATGTGCGGATAAAAGCTGCGCGCAGCTCTGAGAGGAAATGAAGAGGGCCTCCGAGGAATGCTACGTGGCCGCGGATCGGTTTCCCGCAGGCAAGACCGCTGATCGTCTGGTTTACCACTGCCTGAAAGATTGACGCGGCAAGGTCTTCCTTTGACGCTCCGTCGTTGATGAGCGGCTGGATATCAGATTTGGCAAATACACCGCAGCGGGCCGCGATGGAGTAAAGTGCCTTATAGTTTTTGGCATACTCGTTCAGCCCGGATGCATCCGTCTGAAGCAGGGAAGCCATCTGGTCAATGAATGAGCCTGTACCGCCGGCACAGACACCGTTCATTCTCTGCTCTACATTGCCGCCTTCAAAGTAAATGATCTTGGCGTCCTCGCCGCCCAGCTCGATGGCAACATCTGTCTGGGGAGCGTAATCCTGAAGCGCCGTTGACACGGCTATAACCTCCTGAACGAAGGGTACGCCAAGATTCTTGGCAAGTGTCAGACCGCCGCTTCCGGTGATGACCGGGGAGACGTAGATCGGCCCGAGTTTGTAAAGGGCGCGCCCCAGAAGGTCTGACAGAGTCTCCTGAATATTTGCATAATGCCTTTCATAGTCGGAGAAGAGTACTTCGTTTTCTTCGTCCAGAATCGCAATTTTGACTGTTGTAGAACCGATATCGATTCCAAGAGTATGTAATTCTTTCGGATTCATTAATAAATTCTCCAATCTTCTGTATAATTTATATGTGTTATTTCCTATTTAATGTGTTTCCACATTTTGCAGCACCATACATTATACGACAGAATTTTTAAAAAGACAATTGTTATTATTATGAGGTATTTCAAAATAATTCCTGTACATATGGATAAATTATATAAAGATCATGTTAAACACATGAAAAGAAATAACAACTGTTTGACAAACGGTAAGGCGGAATGTACAATTGTAGAGGATTAACAGCCAAAACGCAGTACTGACAAATGTAATTTAAGAACAGATTTTAAAAAAGTGAGGAGTAATTTTTTTGAACTGGCTTGACAAATTAGAAAGAAAATTCGGACGTTTTGCTATTCCGAATCTGACTGTGTATCTGCTTGCAGGATATGTAATCGGCTTCGGTATCATGTATCTAATGCCTGACATGATCGGGTATCTTACGCTGGAACCGGCTCTGATCTTAAGAGGGCAGGTGTGGAGAATTATCTCATGGGTACTCATCCCGCCTACGACAAATGTGATTTCCCTTGTATTCCTGGTACTGTTATATTATTCTCTTGGGACGGCACTTGAGAGAACGTGGGGAAGTTTCCGGTATAATGTATATATCTTTTCGGGATTATTGTTTACCGTGATTGCAGAATTCGGTTTGTATGCGTATTTCCGGTTCAGATACGGTGTGGAAATGCCGCTGTCCATGATCGGACTGGTCAGCACAAACTATATTACAATGTCAATTTTCCTTGCTTTTGCAGCAATTTATCCTGATATGGAAGTGCTGCTGTACTTTATTCTGCCCATCAAGATGAAATGGATGGCACTTGTTTATGTGGTGATGGCAGGATATTCTTTCTTCCGGGGAGGGCTGATGACGAAGGTGGCGATCGGGGCATCACTCCTTAACTTTATTATCTTCTTCCTGTCCAGCCGGAATATGAAGCGGTTTGGCCCGAGAGAGCAGGCGAGAAAAGCAAGGTTTAAACGCCAGTCGGCACCTCATATGAAGTATTCAAACGGGGCAAAACACCGCTGTGCGGTCTGCGGACGCACGGAACTGGATGATCCCTGTCTGGAATTCCGTTTCTGCTCGAAATGTAACGGCAATTATGAGTATTGCCAGGATCATTTGTTTACACATGAGCATGTAAAGTAAAAGTTTGAAATTCTGAGTAAATCTCAGCGACAGCAACGCAGTATGACATGAAAGGAATGGATTATTTATGAAAAAAACAAAAGTAGTATGTACTATGGGCCCGAATACAAATGACAGAGAACTGATGAAAAAACTGATACTCAATGGTATGGACGTAGCCCGTTTCAATTTTTCACACGGAGATCATGAAGAGCAGAAGAGCCGTATGGATCTGCTTAAACAGCTCAGGGAGGAACTTCATACCAATACGGCAATTCTTCTGGATACGAAAGGTCCGGAGATCCGCACCGGAAAACTGAAGGATGGAAAGAAAGTAATCCTGGAAAACGGGGCTTCTTTTACTCTTACTACAGAGGAGATCATTGGAGATGAGACTAAAGTGTCCATTACTTACACAGGACTTCCGGAAGATGTGGATAAAGGAAGCACAATCCTTATCGACGACGGTCTGATCGGACTGAAAGTTGTTTCAAAGACAGGCAAAGAGATCCGCTGTGAGGTGGTAAACGGCGGAGAGCTTGGTGAAAAGAAGGGAGTCAATGTCCCGAACGTGGCAGTGCGGCTCCCCGCGATCACGGAGAAAGACAAGGACGATATCAGATTCGGAGTAGAGCAGGGTATCGACTTTATCGCGGCTTCTTTTGTGAGAAATGCAGAGTGTGTTCTTGAGATTAAAGCGTTTCTGAAAGAGCTTGGGGCCCCGTATACTCCGATTATTGCGAAGATTGAGAATGCAGAGGGAATCCGCAACATTGATGAGATTATCCGCGCTGCAGACGGTATTATGGTTGCGAGGGGAGATCTGGGAGTTGAGATTCCGGCAGAGGAAGTGCCTTATCTGCAGAAGATGATGATCCAGAAATGTAATAATAATTTTAAGACTGTTATCACGGCGACACAGATGCTTGATTCCATGATCCGCAATCCCCGCCCGACGCGTGCGGAAGTGACAGATGTTGCGAATGCGGTTTATGACGGAACGGATGCAGTGATGCTCTCTGGTGAGACGGCTCAGGGAAAATATCCGCTTGAAGCACTTCAGATGATGGTGCATATCATCGAGAATACAGAGCAGCATCTGGATTATGATACAATGCTCAATAAGACAGGAGAGCAGTTAAAGAGCGGACTTTCCAGTGCGATAGGATATTCTTCCGTGCTGGCGGCTGCAAATCTGAATGCAAAATGTATTATTACTCCGACTTTGAGCGGCGCAACGACAAGAGTTGTATCAAATCTGCGCCCGAAACAGGATATTCTCGGAGTGACTCCGAATGACAGAACCCTGCGCAGAATGTCTATTTACTGGGGCGTGCGTCCTCTTAAGACCATACAGTATAATACTACAGATGACATGTGCAACGGAGCAATCGAACTGGCAACGGTGAAGCAGTATATTGAGCCGGGCGATGTGGTTGTACTGACAGCAGGCATCCCGTCCCAGAATATCAGCCAGGAACGCACTGCAACAAGCAATATGATGAGAATTGCAACCGTAGAGTAAGTCGGATCTTAATGAAATAAGGAGATAAAACTGATGATAAAGAAACCATTTGTAACGAAAGAACAGGTTGAAGAAATTGTTAAGACATACCCGACTCCTTTTCACCTTTATGATGAGAAAGGGATCAGAGAAAATGCAAAAGCGCTGAAAGAAGCGTTTTCCTGGAATCCGGGATATAAAGAGTATTTTGCCGTAAAGGCAACTCCCAATCCGTTCCTTATCAACATTTTGAAAGAGTACGGCTGCGGCTGCGACTGCTCCTCTTATACAGAGCTGATGATGTCGGAGGCGCTTGACATTACCGGAGAAGATATTATGTTTTCTTCCAATGACACACCGGCGGAGGATTTTATTCTCGCTGATAAGCTGGGCGCGATCATCAATCTTGATGATATCACTCATATCGAGTTTCTGGAAAAGGCCATCGGACACATTCCGGAGACGATCAGCTGCCGTTTCAATCCGGGCGGACTTTTTAAGATCAGCAATGATATTATGGATAATCCGGGGGATGCCAAATACGGTATGACTGCGGACCAGATCCTTGAGGCATACAAAACCCTGAAAGCAAAAGGCGCGAAAGAATTCGGACTGCACGCATTCCTTGCAAGTAATACAGTGACTAACGATTACTATCCGATGCTGGCGAAGGTGCTGTTCGAGCAGGCGGTACGGCTTTCAAAAGAAGCGGGAGTACACATTAAATTCATTAACCTTTCCGGCGGTATCGGTATTCCTTACAGACCGGATCAGGAGCCGAATGATATTTATGCGATCGGCGAAGGTGTGCGCAAGGTTTACGAAGAAGTACTTGTACCGGCAGGTATGGGCGACGTGGCAATTTATACCGAGCTGGGCCGCTATATGATGGGTCCTTACGGATGTCTGGTGACAAAAGCCATTCATGAGAAACACACATACAAAGAATATATCGGCGTGGATGCCTGCGCGGTTAATCTGATGCGTCCGGCCATGTACGGAGCGTATCATCATATTACTGTTCTCGGCAAAGAGGACGAGCCGTGTGATCATAAATATGACGTGACAGGCTCTCTGTGTGAGAACAACGACAAGTTTGCCATTGACCGTATGCTTCCGAAGATTGATATCGGTGATTACCTTGTTATTCACGATGCAGGGGCGCACGGATTTTCCATGGGATATAATTACAATGGAAAATTAAAATCCGCGGAACTGCTCTTAAAAGAAGACGGAAGTGTTCAGCTCATCCGCAGGGCTGAGACACCGGCAGACTATTTTGCTACTTTCGATTGCTTTGATATCGGAAAAAAACTGCTGAATGCGGATAAATAAGTAAAAAGAAAGCTGTCGTGTGAATAATTTGTGTATTGCAATTGGTTTTTAAAGATGATATAATCATATCTGGTTTCCTGCGGGAAACCGGATGATTAGCCGCTGTGGCGGAATTGGCAGACGCACTTGACTCAAAATCAAGCGGTTCACCCCGTGCCGGTTCGAGTCCGGCCAGCGGCACTAAAGTTTAGCTCTTCAGTTTCTGACTGAGGAGCTTTTTCATTTTTACAAGATGCAATACAAAAATTTCCAATATTGTATACAAGTATGCTATATTGGAAATTTTTGTATTGCATCTTTTGTTACTGAATGTTAATCTAAAATTGTATCAGTAGCTATATCCATAAATAATTAGTAAGGTGTAAGGAGGGAAGTATACATACAATGAAGAAAAACAAATTACTGATATGTGCGCTTTTCATGTCGATGGTTCTGACTGTGCTGCCGGGCATGGAAAGCTATGCGGCCGGAGAAACGGGGGAGGATGCCGCAGCAACAGAACTTCAGGATGAGAACAGTCAGCGTCTGGAAACAGTTACCGCCATGGATGAGGAAGGCGACATCTATGAGGTGGGTGAGACAGACGGAACAGTGGACGAAAGCTCCGATCAGTCCGTTGAAGATGAATCGGAGGATACGGAACCGGCTCCGAAAAACGGGATCGCGATGTTTTCCATGCGGTCTGCTGACATTGTCAGTATGAAAGTTGTCAATTTTAACACAAAAGGAAATGACACTACGGATTTCAGCTATTCAGGCGGAAGCGGTTACACGAACGGCGCTTACGGTGCAGATGCGGCATATCTGGGCACAGATAAAAGCGGCAATATCCGATTTATGCTTGGCGGCGTTACAGGAACCGTGAAAAAATCCGAGGTTCAGGTGCTGGATTACAGCTCGGTTGGGAATAATGTAAGTTATTATCAGGTCTCGGGCGGAAAACTGATCCATTATATATCCTATAATCTGAACCAGAAACCGAAGTCTTCTATAAATAACGGACCGGCTCCGGCATATCTGAGTGAGGGAGTTAAGTATTACAGCTACGACGGCCATTATTTTTATGATGATTATAAGACGATGCTTGGGGATTATCAGAATAGTGCAAACGGTGCTTCGGCTGTGAATTCGGGAAATCCGTTTTATAATTATTTCCAGTTCCTTGATATGAACAGTTCCACAAGTTACAGTGGTGATGAACTGAACAATATCCTGAGCAGTAAGATAACCTCATCAAGTTCAAAACTTCGGGGAACAGGTACACTTTTTGTTAAATACCAGAATCAATACAGCGTAAATGCACTTCTTTCTCTCGGGATTGCTGTTAACGAAAGCGCCTGGGGGACAAGCAATATTTGTATGAAAAAAAATAATCTGTTCGGCCTCAGCGCATTTGATAAAACACCGGGGGAAAGCTCAAATTATTTTTCAAGTGTTGAAGATTGTATACGTGAATTCATGTCTGACTGGATGGCTGACGGATATCTCAGTTCCAGTGACTGGAGAAATCATGGTGAACTTCTTGGAAATAAAGGTGAAGGCATTAACGTAAGTTACGCATCGGATCCTTACTGGGGAGAGAAAGCGGCTGCAATTGCATGGGAACTGGATTCAGCGGGTGGAAGTCATGACTATCTGGGAGTCAGCTCCGATGACAGCAGCGACTCGAGTGACGTATCAGACATACCGGATTCCGATAATACACCGCCGGCAGATACAGAGCAGCCGTCTGATACAGATACATCCACGGGTACAGAACAGACGGCAGAGCCGGAGGCTCCGTCAGACGATGAAACTGTAACGGATACAGATACATCTACAGAGGAAGAACAGCCGGCAGAGCCGGAGGCCCCGTCAGATGATGAAATCGTAACGGATACAGACACATCTGCAGAGGCAGAACAGCCGGCAGAGCCGGAGACCCCGTCAGATGATGAAATCGTAACGGATACGGATGCATCTACAGAGGTGGAACAGCCGGCAGTGCCGGAGAAACCTGCGGATAACGAAATCATATTGGATACAGATACAGACGGGGCGTCTGTGAAAGTTGAAAACCCGTCAGATGACGAGGAGACTTCGCAGCCTGTAAATGCTCCGACTTCCAATGTCGGAGAGGCACCGTCAGCAGCGGCATCAGAGAAACAGCCGTCGACTACGGTATCAGACAGAATACTTGTAAATACGGATCAGAAAATTAAGGTCAGCGGGAAGCTCTCATCGGATGCTGCATTAGATATCCGGCAGATTGAACCAAACACAGAACAATATAATTCTTATGTATCTGCCGATCCGGTAAAAGACAAAAAAATTCTCGGAGTGTATGATATCAAACTGACAGGAATGCTGGACGGAAATGCTCAGCTTACATTCCAGACCGGTACGGAATATAATGGAAAAAACGTGATTATTCTTCATTATGCCGATGACGGAAGTTATGAAACTTACAGGGCAGTTGTGGAAAACGGGCAGGTATCAATCAGTGTGAAAGGCTTTTCCCCGTATGTCATCGCACTGGACGACGCGGCCCCGGGTACTGATACAGGCAGCAGGGCTCCTCAGACCGGAGATACAGGAAATCCGGGATTGTGGATTGCTTTGATGGCGTTATCTGCATCCATCGGCGCATCGGCGCTTTTGAGGAGAAAGATGAGCAGATAACAGAGAATGTCTTAAAAGATAAGGCGTAAAAATATAGATAAGCGGTACATAGAAAAAAGAACCGAAACAGCAGTGGTTGTCTGTTCCGGTTCTTTTTATGTACGGTGTTATTAATCTCCCTGTTACGGGAGCAGTTTCGTGAGATCGGAAAACGTGTGAATCCGGGTCTGGGCATCCGGCACGTCGCCGAATCCGTATTCTGCAAAAATAAAAGGAATGCCGGCTGTCTTGCAGGAATCAGCATCTCCCTGCGTATCTCCCACATATACGGGAGACTGCAGATTGTTCCTTTCAATCAGCATGCGAATTGTTTCACCCTTGGGAACCTGTGTCTCTCCAAAACAGAGATGATCCCGGATGTAGGGACCGAGTCCTGTTGTGCGGAGCATGACCTCGATATACCCGCACTGACAGTTGCTCACAATATAGAGGGGGCAGCTGAGGGAAAGCTCTTTTATGGTCCTGACTACATCCGGATAGAGAATACCGGGATGGTCTTCCAGATAGCGGTTCTCCTCATCGAAACATACATCAAGAAGTTCCATGCGTTCTTTTACACTCAGGTCGGGAAAGAGAGCGTCAGCAATCTCGGTCATTGTCTTGCCGAATACCCTGCTCAATGAAACCGGCTCAAGAGTGAGATTGAGAGAGGAATGTTCCCTGATTGCTTTATTCCAGGACTCGGCCACGGATTTTGTAGAATCCCACAGAGTCCCGTCTACATCGAAGATAATGCTGTCCATAATGATCTGGCTCCTTTACAAATGAAATGTTACATTGTCTTTCATGATACCACAAAAACATCCTTTTAAAAAGAAGATTTTTAGTGTATACTTGAGTAATGGCTATGGGCGGCCGCGGTCTGCGGCATGCCCGGATACGGATGGAGGCAGAGCTGATGAGTGAAAAAATCGTACTGATAGACGGACACAGCATATTGAACCGGGCATTTTACGGCGTACCGGACCTGACGAATTCGGAAGGTCTGCACACAAATGCCGTGTATGGATTTTTGAATATTATGTTTAAAATACTGGACGAGGAACAGCCGGAGTATCTGACTGTCACTTTTGACGTGCATGCGCCTACTTTCCGTCATAAGATGTATGCGGATTATAAAGGAACCCGCAAGCCGATGGCAGAGGAGTTAAGACAGCAGGTTCCTGTGATCAAGGAAGTCCTTCAGGCGATGGATATTGAGATTATCGAGAAAGAAGGTCTTGAGGCTGATGATCTGCTTGGGACAATCTCCCATCTGTGCGAGGAAAAGGGGATGGATGTATCCATTATTTCCGGAGACCGTGATACGCTTCAGCTTGCGACAGAACATGTGAAGATCCGGATTCCGAAGACAAAGCAGGGCAGAACAGAGGTGGAAGATTATAATGCCGCTGACGTGAAAGAGCGCTATGGAGTCACGCCGAAAGAGTTTATTGATGTGAAAGCGCTGATGGGAGATGCTTCTGATAATATACCGGGTGTACCCGGAGTGGGTGAGAAGACAGCTACCAAAATCATACAGCAGTACCAGACTATCGAAAATGCGTACGCCCATGCGGATGAACTGAAACCTCCGAGGGCGAGCAAAAATCTGAAAGAGTACTGGGAACAGGCAAAGATGAGCAAAGTGCTGGCTACGATCGACATCCATGCAGATATTGATTTCGATCTGGAGAAAGCCCGGCACGGGAATCCGTATACAAGTGCGGCTCATGAGTGGTTTCAGAGACTGCAGTTCAAGAATATGCTCAGCAGGTTTGATGTGGAAGCGGTGTCCAACGATGTAGAGGCATCTTTTCGGGAAGTGACGGAGATAAAGGAGATCGAAGCCGTATTTGCTGAGGCGGAGCAGGCGGAGTGCGTGGGCGCTGCATTTTCCAGAGATCCGGGAAATGTGCTTCCCCTTTTTGCCCATCCGTCGGGATATGGCAGAATTTCTCTTGCGTGGGGACAGGACAGGATTGTCTCGATCCCCTGTGACATGGATATGAATTTTGAGAAGCTCTCAGAACGTCTGTCACATCTCGCAGGCAAGGTGAAATGTTTTTCCATGTGCGGACTGAAGGAGAATCTTTCATGGCTTCCGGATGTGAAGCGTGACAGCAGTTTTGACGTGATTGTGGCGGCTTACCTGCTCAATCCTCTGAAGAGCGACTATGATTACGAAGATGTGGCAAGAGAACATCTGGGACTTATGATCGACGAAAAGCTGGATGACGCCGCGAAATCCTGCTATGAAGCATATACCGCTTACGCGTCCGTACCTGTTCTTGAGAAAAAACTGGATGATGCAGGCATGGACCGCCTTTTCCGCGATATTGAAATGCCCCTTGTATTTACTTTATACAATATGGAACAGGCAGGAGTGAAAGTGGAGGCGGAAGCTCTGAAAGCATATGGCGATCAGCTGGGAACAAGGATCGTAGAGCTGGAAAAAGAGATCTATGATCTGGCCGGGGAGGAATTCAATATTAACTCTCCAAAGCAGCTGGGAGTCATTCTTTTTGAAAAGCTGGGGATGCCCCACGCAAAGAAAACGAAGACAGGTTATTCGACGGCGGCAGACGTGCTCGACAAGCTTGCGCCGGATTATCCGATCGTGGCAAAGATACTGGAATACAGACAGCTTTCCAAATTAAAATCCACTTACGCGGATGGCCTGGCAGCATTTATCGGTCCGGACGGACGGATACATGGAAAATTCAATCAGACAGTGACTGCGACGGGGAGACTCAGCAGTACAGAGCCGAATCTCCAGAATATTCCGGTGAGGATGGAATTGGGACGGCTGATCCGGAAAGTCTTCGTACCGAAGGAAGGCTGTGTGTTCGTGGATGCGGATTATTCCCAGATCGAGCTTAGGATCCTCGCGCACTGCTCCGGAGATGAACAGCTCATACAGGCGTACCGGGAGGCAAGAGATATCCACAGAATGACGGCGTCGCAGGTATTCCATACACCGTTTGACGAGGTGACAGATCTGCAGCGGCGCAATGCAAAGGCGGTAAACTTCGGTATCGTATACGGGATCAGTTCCTTCGGCCTGAGTCAGGATCTGAGTATTACGAGAAAGGAAGCGGCTCAGTATATCGACCATTATTTTGAGACATATCCCGGGATTAAGAAGTTCCTTGATGATTCGGTAGCACATGCAAAAGAAAAAGGGTATGCCGTAACTCTGTTCGGGAGAAGAAGACCGGTTCCGGAATTGAAATCCAGCAACTTCATGCAGCGCAGTTTCGGAGAAAGGGTTGCTATGAATGCCCCGATTCAGGGGACGGCAGCTGATATTATCAAGATCGCCATGATCGGTGTGGATGAAGAACTGAGAAAGAGAAAGATGAAATCCAGACTGATCCTTCAGGTGCACGATGAGCTTCTGATTGAAGCAGCTGAGGATGAAGTGGAAGAAGTAAAAGCAATTTTAAAAGATAAGATGGAGCATGCGGCAGATCTTTCCGTGCCGCTGATTGCGGATATGCATACCGGAACGAACTGGTATGAGGCGAAATAGGAATCTGTGCGGATGAAAAATATAAATGGACAGAGATGAGAGGCAGGAACACAGGATGAAAGTGATCGGTATCACAGGAGGAGTGGGCTCGGGTAAAAGCAGAGTCCTCGCGTACCTGGAGGAGGCGTACGGCGCTGTTATCTGCCAGATGGATGAAACAGCGCGGAGCCTGCAGAAAAAAGGAACCCGGTGTTTTGAACGGATTGTAGAAGTGTTCGGGCATGAAATCCTTGATGCACAGGGCGAACTGGACCGTGCGGCTCTGGGCAGTATCGTGTTTGCCAGTGAAGAGAAGCTGGCGCAGTTGAACGGGATTGTACATCCGGAGGTGATCCGGCATGTGGCGAAGGATATTCAAAGTAAAGAAGCGCAGGGAAGAAGTCTGTATGTGGTGGAAGCCGCGCTGCTCCCGGATGTTGGAAAAGAGCTGTGCGACGAGCTGTGGTACATTTACGCGGATGAGAGTGCCCGCAGAGAGCGCCTGAAAGCATCCAGGGGATATACAGATGAAAAAATATCGCAGATGATCGCATCCCAGCCTCAGGAAGAACGGTTCCGTTCAACCTGCAGCGTGGTAATCGACAACAGCGGTTCATTTGAGGATACTATGAAACAGATAGGAGACAGGTTGAAATTATGAGAATGTGCAGCATTGCCAGCGGAAGCAGCGGCAACTGTATCTATGTGGGGAGCGATGATACGCATCTTCTTATCGATACAGGGATCAGCAAAAAGAGAATTGAGGAAGGTTTAAAGAAACTGGAAATAAAAGGGGACGAGCTGGACGGAATCCTGATCACCCATGAACATTCCGACCATATTCAGGGACTGGGAGTGTTCAGCAGAAAGTATGAGATACCGGTATATGCCACGCCGGGGACGATAGAGGGAATCATGAGTTATTCCGGACTGGGACGCATGCCTGAGGGGCTGCTCCATCCGATTCACACGGATGAGCCGTTTGCGCTCGGGGATGTCACTGTAAATCCCTTTGCTATCTCCCATGACGCAAATGAACCTTCCGGGTACCGTCTGGAGTGCGGCGGGAAATCGGTTGCCGTTGCGACGGATCTCGGAAAGTACGATGACTATACGGTAAAACATCTGGAAAATCTGGACGCAGTACTTCTGGAGGCAAACCATGACATACATATGCTGGAGGTAGGCGGATATCCGTACTATTTAAAACAGCGGATACTCGGCGATAAAGGGCATCTGTCAAATGAATTGTCAGGGCGGCTGCTTTGTGATATACTACATGATAATCTGAAGCACATTGTCCTTGGACATCTGAGCAAAGAGAATAACTATGCAAAACTTGCATATGAGACAGTAAAACTGGAAGTCACGCTTGCGGACAATGATTACCGGGGAGAAGATCTGGATATGTTTGTTGCCAGCCGTGATACTGTTTCGGATATTATTACGGTCTGAATAAGGAGGAAAACAAAATGAAAAAATGTATTGTCACAGTGCTTGGAAAAGATACAGTCGGAATTGTCGCAAAGGTGTGTACTTATCTGGCGGACAATAAGATCAATATTCTGGACATTTCCCAGACAATTGTTCAGGGATATTTTAATATGATGGTGATCGCCGATGTCACAGAGCTCGGCAAAGACTTTACGGCGCTCTGCGACGAGATGGAAAAGCTGGGACAGGAAATCGGTGTGAGCATCCACTGTCAGAGAGAAGATATTTTTGAAAAAATGCACAGGCTGTAAAAGCCGCCGTGCATTGTACCCGGACCGGAGCTTACATACATCGGTAAAATATACGGCAAATATGCTGACAGTATAGAAAAGATTGCGAGGATATATACTATGATTAATATGTATGAGGTGTCAGAGACGAATGAGATGATCGAACATGAGAATCTGGATGTGAGGACGATCACTCTGGGAATCAGTCTCTTAGACTGCATTGACTCTGATTTAAATGAACTGAACCGTAAAATCTATGACAAAATTACGACTACTGCAAAAGATCTTGTCTCTGTCGGTCAGGATATCGAGAAGGAATTCGGTATTCCGATCGTAAATAAAAGAATATCGATCACTCCGATTGCTCTGGTGGGAGCGGCTGCATGCAGGACTCCGGATGATTATGTCGAGATAGCAAAAACTCTTGACCGTGCGGCTGAGACAGTGGGCGTCAACTTTATCGGCGGATATTCTGCGCTTGTGTCCAAGGCAATGACGGCAAGTGACGAAAATCTGATCCGCTCTATTCCGCAGGCACTCGCCGTGACAGAGAGAATCTGCAGTTCCGTAAATGTAGGTTCTACAAAGACAGGTATCAATATGGATGCGGTACGGCTGTGCGGTGAGATTGTCAAGGAGGCGGCAGAAGCAACGAAAGACAGAGATTCTCTCGGATGTGCAAAACTGGTCGTATTCTGCAATGCTCCGGATGACAACCCGTTTATGGCAGGCGCCTTTCTCGGAGTGACAGAGGCGGACGCAGTGATTAATGTCGGCGTCAGCGGCCCCGGTGTTGTTAAGAAAGCACTGGAGAAGGTGCGCGGAAAAGGTTTTGAGGAACTCTGTGAGACGATCAAGAAGACTGCTTTCAAGGTGACACGTGTAGGACAGCTTGTAGCAGGAGAAGCATCGGAACGTCTCGGTGTTCCCTTCGGTATTGTAGATCTTTCACTGGCTCCGACCCCTGCGGTGGGAGACAGTGTAGCGGAGATCCTTGAAGAGATCGGTCTGGAGAGAGTGGGAGCTCCGGGAACGACGGCGGCACTGGCTCTTCTCAATGATCAGGTGAAAAAGGGCGGCGTGATGGCGTCCTCTTATGTAGGCGGCTTAAGCGGCGCGTTTATTCCGGTCAGTGAGGATCAGGGAATGATCGATGCAGTACACGCGGGATCTCTGACATTGGAGAAACTGGAAGCCATGACCTGTGTCTGCTCGGTGGGACTTGACATGATCGCCATACCGGGAAAAACTCCGGCAAGTACAATCGCCGGTATTATAGCGGATGAAATGGCAATCGGCATGGTAAACCAGAAGACAACAGCGGTTCGGCTTATTCCGGTTATCGGTAAAGATGTCGGAGACATGGCAGAGTTCGGGGGCCTTCTCGGATATGCACCGATCATGCCTGTCAATGAGTTTGGCTGTGAAACATTTATCAGCAGAAAAGGCAGGATACCTGCTCCGATCCACAGCTTTAAGAATTAGATTATGATATTATATCCGGGAATCAGCTATAGAAAACAGTTTTAAGAATCAGGAGAGAAAAATGAGTAAAATTGCCATTGTTACTGACAGCAACAGCGGAATTACACAGGCCAGGGGAAAAGAACTCGGAATATATGTACTCCCCATGCCGTTCTTTATCGATGGAAACATTTATTATGAAGATATCACTCTGACACAGGAGCAGTTTTACGAGAAACTGGGAGCGGACTCTGATATATCCACATCCCAGCCGTCTCCCGGAAATGTGATGGAACTGTGGGAAAAGATACTCAAAGATTATGATGAGATCGTCTGCATCCCCATGTCAAGCGGATTGAGCAGCACCTGCGCCACGGCAACGTCTATTGCGGCTGAGTATAAGGGAAGAGTGCAGGTTGTCGATAACCAGAGAATCTCTGTTACTCAGGAACAGTCTGTGTATGATGCTATGTATCTGCGCGATCAGGGAAAATCGGCGGCAGAGATCAAAGAGGTGCTGGAGAGAGAAAAACTTCAGGCCAGCATTTACATTACAGTAGATACGCTGAAATACCTGAAAAAGGGCGGAAGAATTACCCCGGCAGCCGCGGCCATCGGAACTGTGCTGAACCTTAAGCCTGTACTTCAGATCCAGGGAGAAAAGCTGGATGCATTTGCAAAAGTGCGCGGCTGGAAAGCAGCAAAGAAAACAATGCTAAATGCCATTGAGAAAGACCTGAACGAACGGTTTGCAGATGTGAAAGACAAGATGGTGCTGGGAATGGCATATACCTGTTCGAAAGAAGACGCCAAGGAATGGAAGCAGGAGATCATGGACCGCTTCCCGGGATATGATATAGTGGAAGGCCCGCTTTCATTGAGCGTGGCGTGCCATATCGGACCAGGCGCAATGGCTGTGACGTGCATGAAGAAAGTGTGAAATTCGTATTTATTGAACAAACACCGCTGTAATAGTAAAGTCATACTGATCGAATAACAGACGCAGAAAAAGAAGATACTGCAACACTATGCCGACCCGCTTTGCCTCATCCCCTCGAATCCATGTAACGCAATATCAAAATGCTCGTCCATCGGAACTCGCATTTTAATATCGCTAACATGGAGAACGAGGTGTATTCGGAACGCTCCATGTCGATGCATAGCTTATGCAGTATCTTCTTTTTCTGCTGACACATCCAGTCAGTACACATTTTCAACTGCAGCGCCGTTCTTCAATATGTACTCATACAAATCGGAAGCAGCCGGAACTTTTGTGAAAAAAATATTAGACAAAGTTAAAACCTGTGATGCAGCGTTAATCAGGGAAATGAAGTTGTCTGAGTGAAACGAGTTCTTCATTTTCCTGATTGCATTTAGCTGTATCACAGGTTTGTTACTTTGTCTTATGTTCTGTAACCGGAGCCGGAAGCATCCCCTCCCCGTCTGTCCTGAATACGTGAGTCAATCTACTGTAACTGAGTGATTTTCGGACGTTTTACCGAGAATATGTCTCTCAGATAAATACGAATTTAACCAATACCTCCAAAGAAGATCCCGAGTACATACACCACCAGCGCCACACCGCAGAATACATACTTTGTCATGGGTTCGAACCAGCGTCCCAGTGTGCGCCTGCGTCCCAGCTGTACGGCATTGCGGGCAAATGTCTTTCCGCATACCCAGAACATGGTGATGCCTGCAAGCAGCGCGCCGAGCGGAATGACATAGATGGAGATGGAATCCATCCACGGGCTTAAAAGATTGCCCTCCACGAAGAGTCCGACAGCTGCGGTTACCGCTCCTACAAGGATCAGGGCAGAGCGTCTGGACCATCCGAATCTGGACTGCAGGGCTTCCACCGGGCTTTCCAGCAGATTGATCAGTGATGTCGTTCCGGCAAAGAGCACCGCAAGGAAGAACAGGATGGCAAATAGCTGTCCGAAAGGAATGCTCCGGATAACTGCGGGAATTGTAATGAAGAGAAGTCCCGGGCCGGAATTCGGTTCCATGCCGTAGGCGAAGACGGCGGGGATGATGACCAGACCTGCAAGGAGGGCGGCAATGGTGTCAAAAAATGCCACATACTTTGCACTGCTGACAATATCTACATCTGATTTCAGATAGCTTCCGTATACAACTGTCCCGCTACCGGCAATGGAGAGGGAGAAGAAGGCCTGTCCCATAGCATATACCCATGTCTGCGGATCGGCCATGGCTGACCAGTCCGGTTTGAACAGATAGGCATAGCCCTCTGCCGCTCCGTCAAGGAAGGCAACCCTTATCGCAAGAAAAAGGAACAGGACAAAAAACGCAGGCATCATGATCCTGTTTACTTTCTCAATGCCCCGGGCAATGCCGAAAGACGTGCAGATCAGCGCGAGCACAAGCCCCAGCAGATGCCACGGAATACTTCCGAAGTCCCGGGAAAGCACGCTGAATACCTGTGCGGGATCCTCGTCATTGACGATTGCTCCGGTGACAGAATCGGCAAGGAACTTTAAGATCCAGCCGATGATCACACTGTAGCCGATGGCGATACCAAGGGAGCCGATAACGGGAATCAGACCGATAACTGTTCCGATGCGGGATTTTTTCTGAGGACTTTTCATATCGAAAGCTTTCTTAAATGCTCCAAGAGGGCCTGAATGCATGGCGCGCCCGAAAGCCATTTCACCGATCACGCCGGTAAAGCCGATGAGCAGTACAAAGATAATATACGGGATCAGGAATGCCGCGCCGCCGAATTCACCGATACGGTACGGGAACATCCATATATTTGCCATGCCCACGGAGCTGCCGATACAGGAGATGACAAATCCCCACTTGTTGTTGAATTTATCTTCTGTTATTATATTTTTTGAACGCATGGATATATTACTCTCTTTCCTTATTTTAGAGGTGTTACAGGGGGTGTTGTTATGAGCATACAGCTGTAACAGCAGTATTATAACATCTTTGCGTGATGAACGGACAGGGAAATATAGAAAATTATTCAGGATATAGTTGACAAAGCGGATTGGGTATGGTAAATTAAACACTGCGTGAAGCAAAAAACAAAGTAGAGTATCCACTCTCACCATAGCACAATCGGGTGACTATTGGTCTGATATTGATGCAGCGGTTCCGAGGTTCGGGACGTTTTGTTGATTGTCGGGTGGATATGATATTCACTCGTTTTTTGTGCGATAAATCCGGAATATGACTGCGATGCCTGCATCAGCAGACATTTGACGGATAAGTACAGCGAGCAGTCCGGCTGTGAGCTGTGCGGTATCGCAGGGAGCGTGCAGAAATCAGCCTGCACGGTCGTTTTCGCATAGGAAACCTGAAGGAATTCATGTGACGGAGGTATACAACAATTAGCGATTTAATGATTAACGAGCAGATCAGAGACAGAGAAGTACGTCTGATCAGCGAGAATGGAGAGCAGTTAGGTATCATGTCAGCCCGGGAGGCTTTTAAAATCGCACAGGAAGCAGAACTCGATCTGGTGAAGATCGCGCCCATGGCGAAACCGCCGGTCTGCAAGATCATTGACTACGGCAAGTACAAGTACGAGCAGACGAGGAAAGAAAAAGAGGCGAGAAAGAAGCAGAAGACGGTCGAGATCAAAGAGGTCCGTCTGTCACCGAATATCGATACGAATGACCTGAACACGAAGATAAACAACGCCAAGAAGTTTATCTCCAAAGGAAATAAAGTGAAGGTTACACTGCGTTTCCGCGGAAGAGAGATGGCTCACGTTCAGCAGAGCAAGCATATCCTCGATGATTTCGCAGAGACTCTTGCGGATATTGCGGTCGTTGAGAAACCGGCCAAGATGGAAGGAAGAGCGATGAGCATGGTTTTAACTGAAAAACGTTAAATTTGATATGTCCGGGATGAAGTCCGGCAGGCAGCACAATAAAGGAGGAAATTATCATGCCAAAAATCAAAACAAACAGAGCAGCAGCAAAGCGCTTCAAACTGACAGGTACAGGTAAACTGAAAAGGAATAAAGCTTACAAGAGCCATATCTTAACGAAGAAGTCTACAAAGAGAAAAAGAAATCTCAGACAGTCTACGATCACA
>DWWI01000118.1 GCA_019119745.1 Candidatus Mediterraneibacter gallistercoris
GGAACCGTCCATATTGGCGAATACCTCCGCCGCCTTGTCTTTCGGAATCAGCCGGAACGCAAGAGCCAGCTCCTTGTCATCAAGCACCGAGAGCAGCGAGGCTATGTCCACTTCGTTCATTACATCCAGAATGCTCCTCACAGCCTTGTACTGACGCTGCTGGAGGAGTTTTACAAAAATATCTTTGTTCATAATAAGTACCTCTCTTTATGTAATTTTCTGTTATTAAGCTGCATATATGGCAACTGGCACCAGAGTCCATAACCTCACCTCCTTTGGCTGTGGTCTACACCGTGCGAAACTGGAACGCGTCAGCGCAGCGAGTGCGCATGCAGGCGTAAGATACGGCGCGGATTTTTTATAGAACACAAAAAACTCCGTCACTGCCTGAACAATGACGGAGTCATAATCAATCCACAAAAATAAACATGACCGGGATGCATCGTTCAAGCTTTAGTATCACAGGGCATATCAATTGCATTAGGCTGCACCTTCACGACACAGCCTGCTGACCATCTTATCGTGTCTCCACGATCTCGCGGCAGCAATCTTCGGGATTATCCTTATCCCTGTGGTAACCTCACCTACCGAATGATGTATTCTGTTTTTGTACGTGTACATTGTAGTTCAATGAAATGGTTATGTCAAGGGAAATTTCCCGGGTATTGCGCATCTTAAATAAGTAACGGTTCAGTATGTGCCGTCTGTATTAAAAACGTATTTGTCCAGCCGGTCAAACGCTTCTTTTACCCTTGAGAGCGGCAGAGCCAGATTCATGCGGATGCCGAAAGGACTGTGGAACGGGCGTCCGTCCTGCCAGAGTACCCCGACTTCCAGTCCTGCGGCCTGCAGTTCGTCGATCGTCCGGTTGTGTTCCCTGCACCACTCCTCGCAGTCCAGAAGAAGCATATACGTTCCCTGTGGCTTTATGACTTTCACGCCTTTAAAATGCTCCCGGATGAACCGGTACGCATAATCTATATTCCCTGTAAGCACCTCACAGAGCTGGTCGACCCATTCATATCCCTCAGGTTTATAGGCGCCGATCAGCGCATACATGGATAATACATTCATATCATTATAATGAGAAAGAGAGGTTTCTTTGTCCATCCTGTCCCTGAGCCAGGTATTATATATGATATGATAGCTTCCGATCAGTCCGGCAAGGTTAAAGGTTTTGGATGGCGCATAGAGAGCGATTGTCCGCTGTCTTGCGTCTTCGGAAATACTTTGTGCCGGTATATGCTTATGTCCCGCAAGAATCAGGTCAGACCAGATTTCATCGGAGACGACATAGACATCATACTTTCGATAGAGCTCCATCATTTTTTCGAGTTCTTCCCGCTCCCATACTCTTCCGGTCGGATTATGAGGGGAGCAGAGGATGGCTGCGTGGATCTTGTTCTCGATGATCTTTGTTTCCATATCCTTGAGATCCATTCGCCACACTCCGTTTTCATCCTGTATAAGAGGGCTGAGCACCATATTGTAACCGTTGTTGGTAAGTGCTCCGGTAAATCCGATATATGTGGGCGAGTGCAGAAGTACAGAATCGCCTTTTGAACAGAGTACATTGAGCGCGCTCACAACACCGCCCAGAACTCCGTTTTCATAACCGATGTGTTCTTTCTTTAATCCGGTGACTCCGTTTCGTTTTTCGTGCCACTGTATGATTTCTTCAAAATATTCATCCCGGGGCGCAAAGTAGCCATAGGCCGGGTGCTTTGCTCTCTCGATGACTGCTTCCGGAATCGTGGGGACTGTAGGAAAATTCATATCAGCCACCCACATGGGGATACGGTCGAATCCCGGTTTTGGTTTCGCCTTTGAGAAATAGTCCGAACCGAAACAGCTCTCCATATCAGGTGCGTCCACGGCGATTGCATCTTTTCCTCTTCTGTCCAGAATACTGGTAAAATCGTACTGCATATCCATCCTCTTTTCTCTGATTTTCTATCGTGTCTTTCTGCCCATTCTAACACATACCCGGGTAATGTTGAAGCCCTAAAAACATCTGGGCGCTCTTGCGGCATCCGCGAAGACTATTGTATAATGTTTCAATGTTGACAGCAGTAATACAGAGAAAGTGAAGTAGTAATATGATAGGAATGGGTACAATTATTAATGTCTGCGCCATTATCATCGGCGGCCTGATCGGTCTCCTTTTCAGCAAAGCAATCAGCCCCCGCTATCAGGATACTTCCAGGGCGTGATCACACTTCTTGCAAGAGCGATCCAGCCGGTCATGACAGAAGGCGCGCTTTCTAATCTTTCCCTGACAGGTTCTATGCTGATCTTCTGTGTGGTGATCAACCTGTTGTGGGAAAAGAAACTGAAAGTCGCGAATATGCTTCCGGCTATTGTAATTGCGGTGATCTGTGCGTTTCTGGGCTTCTGAACCGGGAACAACGGATGAAATATACATATTAGTGAAAGAATATCAAACGGAGAATAGAGTCATAACAGAGAGGCGGCATAAAAATATGGAAAATACAAAAATTGCATCCTCGGCAAATATTGTAAAACAGTCGGTGATCCTCGGAGACGTCACGATCGGGGCGGATTCCACTGTTCTTTTCCATGCAGTCCTCCGCGGCGACTGTGCGGAGATCATAGTAGGAAAATGCAGCAACATTCAGGATAACTGTACTGTTCACACGGATAGAGGATGCCCGGCAGTCCTCGGCGACTATGTAACGGTAGGGCATAATGCAGTGGTGCATGGCTGTACAGTGGGAACGGGAAGTCTGATCGGAATGGGAGCGGTTGTCCTGAACCGGGCCCGGATCGGAAAGGAATGTCTGATCGGAGCAGGCAGTGTAGTCCTGGAGGATTCCGTGATACCGGACGGCAGTCTTGCGGCGGGAAACCCTGCAAAAGTAAAAAGGCAGCTTACAGATGAAGAGAGAAGAAAGCTCTACAATAACAGTCTGCATTATGTGGAAACAGGGAAAAAACTGAAAAAAGACGGATATTGTATCTGAAATAAGTGAAAAACAGAGCTGAATCTGTTATAATAGACAGGCGGCTTGACAATGCTGCAAAAACAGAACTAAGAAGAGAGGAATTTATCATGGAGTACAAGATTACCGGATATAAACCGGAAAAGTTATTTCATTTTTTTGAAGAGGTTTGTGCTGTGCCGAGAGGATCAGGAAATGAAAAAGGCATCAGCGACTTTCTTGTAAAATTTGCAAAAGACAGAGGTCTGTGGGTATATCAGGATGACAGCTATAATGTGATCATTAAAAAAGGCGGAAGCAAAGGCGCGGAGGACAAAGAGCCGGTTATGCTTCAGGGACACATTGATATGGTATGCGACAAACGCGCCGGAGTTGAGCATGATTTCACAAAAGAGGGAATCGATCTGGTGCTGAAAGACGGCGTGCTCTCTGCAAACGGCACAACGCTGGGAGCGGATAACGGCGTTGCGATCGCGCTTATGATGATGGTGCTGGACGATGAAGATATCAAGCATCCGCCGGTTGAGTGTGTGTTCACGACAGAAGAGGAAGTAGGCTTAAACGGTGCGCAGGCTTTGGACAAATCCCAGATCACTGCCAGAACGATGATCAATATGGACTCTGAGGAAGAGGGCGTCGCAACGATCAGCTGCGCAGGAGGATTAAGAGTACAGCTTACAAGACCTGTAGAGAGGATCGCGGCAGAGGGAACTCTGGTACAGATCAAGATCGAGGGACTGCTGGGCGGACACTCAGGTACAGATATCGATAAAGAGCGCCAGAATGCAAATATCCTGATGGCACGCATGGTTGAGCATCTGATGAAAAATACAGACGGCAAGCTTGTCACATTTGCAGGAGGCACAAAGGATAACGCTATTACGAGAGAGTGCGAGGCATCTCTGATCTATGCAGAGAAAGCAGAGGCGGAGAAGGCTGAGAAACTTGCATGCGCGCTGGCAGAGACATTCTCAGAGGAAATTTCATCCTTCGAGCCTGACTTCGGTTGCGAGATTTCTATGGAAGAAGGACAGAGCGTATCTGCACTGAAAGATGAGGATGCGAAAGCATTTGTAAGTGCGATCCGCCTTGCTCCGAACGGAGTATACAGACGCAACATCAAGATGGACGGCTTTGTAGTCGTATCATCCAACATGGGTGTGGTAAGAGCAGATGAAAAAGAGCTTGTGATCGTTGTATCCCCGCGTTCTTCTGTGGCTTCGCTTCAGGAGGATACGAAAGAGAGATTTGCCCTTCTGGCAGATACTTTCGGATTTACAATTGACTACAGCGGAGAATATCCGGGCTGGGATTACAAGGAAGATTCCAGAATCCGTGAGGTATTTGTAGAGAGCTACCGCGAACTCTTCGGAACGGAGCTGAGACTGGAGGCACTGCACGCAGGACTTGAGTGCGGACTCTTCTCAGAGGCACTGCCGAGACTGGATGCGATTGCGGTAGGTCCGACACTCTACAATGTACACACACCGGATGAAAATGTACCGCTGGATTCCTTTGAGCGGTTCTATGAACTGCTTAAAGATGTACTTGCAAGACTGGCTGCATAGTGATCCGGCATGATAATGAGAGGGCAGGCGGCATCCCGAAAGGGTGCCGCCTGTTTGTAAAATCAGAGGTGAACCGCATTGATCCGGGCACGAGACAGGCGGGGCCGCTGATTGATATCAGGGAGGAAAGAAATGAATCCATTTTATTTGAAACTAAAAAATGCTCTGGAGCATTCAGAAGGCGATATCTGGGCGGAGACTGTTCTGACAGGTGAACATGCGGGGGATAAGAGGCTTCTTGTTAATACTGACAAGAGCAAGAAGAAATGCTGTGAGAGCGTCCGGGACAATGACAGAGTTTTCAGGGAAAGGATCGGACGCACTCCCAAACTGATCATCTGCGGGGCTGGACATGTGTCCATGCCCATTATCCGTATAGGAAAAATGCTTGGATTTGCTGTCACTGTCATAGAAGACCGTCCGAAGTTCGCGGACAATGCAAGAGCGGCAGGGGCGGATCAGGTATTCTGTGTGCCGTTTCGGGAAGGTCTGGCGGATATCCCCGGTGATTCCGATTCATGGTTCGTGATCGTGACGAGAGGACACAGGTATGATACAGAGTGTCTCGAAGCAATTCTGCAGAAGCGGTATGCCTACGTGGGGATGATGGGCAGCAGGCGGCGGGTTGCGATTGTAAAGAACCAGCTTGAGGAAAAGGGCGTGAGCCGTGAAGTATTAGACGCTGTCCACACGCCGATCGGACTGAAGATCGGGGCGGAGACGCCGGAAGAAATAGCCGTATCCGTCATGGCTGAGATCATACAGGTAAAGAACGTCCGGAGTGAAGAGAGCGGCGGAAGAGCGGGCGGCTATTCGGATGAAATACTTTCCTGTATCTTCGGTACGGAAACCGATGAAAAAAATACCGGAGTTCCGAAGAAAGTTCTGGCAACGATCATTTCCCGCAAAGGTTCCGCACCCCGCAGCGTGGGCACGAAGATGCTCATTCTGGAAGACGGAACTACTGTGGATACGATCGGCGGAGGCTGCATTGAAAGCGAGATCATACAGAAAGCGCTCGTCATGATGCGCACAGATACGCCGGATTTTCAGATCTGTACAGTGGATATGACGGCTGATCAGGCAGAAGATGAGGGCATGGTCTGCGGCGGAGTTGTGGAAATAATGCTGGAGAGAGTCTGAATTTCAAGAATTGATTGACACCGTTTTCTTCCGGTGTTACCATGTTTACATAGAAATGTTGCAATAGTTCAGTCCGCACCGTTCGGGCTGAACTGTTACAAATAATATTGCGTACTTATATAGGTTCATAATCGGGTGAACGTCTCTACCAGCCGCCGGAAACGGCTGACTATAAGTATGCCGGAGAGATGGGCACATCATCCGGTATATGAGAGAGGAGGCAAGACTTGATGAATGAATCTATTTTTATTTTAAAAGGAAATATTATCTACAGTAAAAGCCAGACGGAATTTGCCATATGTGAACACGGATATCTTGTGTGCAGAGACGGCAAGGTTGACGGAATTTACCAGACGCTTCCGTTCCGCCTCGGCGGAAATCCGATCCGGGATTACGGCGACTGCCTGATCATACCGGGGCTTGTGGATCTTCACATCCATGCGCCCCAGTATTCCTATAGAGGACTCGGGATGGACATGGAACTCTTAGAATGGCTCGAAGTAAATACGTTCCCGGAGGAGGCAAAGTTCGAAGAGACTGATTATGCGGAGAAGTCCTACCGGATCTTTGTGGAAAACCTTAAGAACAGCGCTACGACGAGAGCCTGTATCTTTGCCACGGTGCACCGGCCGGCTACACTTCTTCTCATGGATATGCTTGAGAAGAGCGGGCTAGACACCTATGTAGGAAAAGTAAATATGGATCGTAACTGCCCGGATTATATCTGCGAGGAGACTCAGGAGTCGGCAGACGAGACACTGGAGTGGATCAAGGATGTAAACCACAGGAAATATAAGAATACAAAGCCCATTCTGACGCCGCGTTTCACGCCGAGCTGTACGGATGAACTGATGGAAGAGCTGAAGAAACTGCAGATGCGTTATCATCTTCCGTTGCAGTCCCATCTGTCGGAAAATCCGGGCGAGATCCAGTGGGTGAAGGAACTCTGCCCGTGGTCGGAATTCTATGGCGATGTGTATGACCGGTTCGGCCTGTTCGGGGCGGACTGCCCGACTATTATGGCGCACTGTGTTTACAGCGGGGATGAGGAAATCGCCCGCATGAAGGAAAACGGAGTGTTTATCGCCCACTGCCCGGAGTCCAATATGAATGTGTCATCGGGTATTGCTCCGGTCAGAAAATTCCTTGAAGAAGACCTTCATGTGGGTATCGGAAGTGATGTGGCGGGCGGCTCTACGGAGAACCTGTTCCGCGCCATGGCCCATGCCGTACAATCGTCAAAGCTTCGATGGAGGCTGCAGGACGACAGTCTGGAAGCGCTGACTGCTGAGGAAGTATTTTATATGGCAACGAAAGGCGGCGGAGAGTTCTTCGGAAAAGTGGGAAGCTTTGAGCCGGGATATGAGTTTGACGCCGTGGTCCTGGATGACAGCCGCCTGAAGCACCCCCAGCCGCTTGACATCAGAAGCCGGCTGGAGCGCATGATCTATCTGGCGGACGAGCGGGAGATCAAGGCGAAATATGTAAAAGGAACAGAAATCAGTCTGCCGTAAGTGTAACGGAGGTGAAATGTATGGAGGAGAAAGCTCATGTAACTGGAAAAAACTATACGGGAGAGAGAGAACATGTAGTCGGCAGGAGTGTAAAACGTGTAGATGCATTAGAGAAAGTTACCGGCCGGGCAAAGTACACCGACGATCTGTGCGATAAAAATGCGTACGTGGCAAAGGTACTGCACTCAACCATCGCCCACGGATATGTGAAGTCAATCGATACATCCGAGGCGGAAAAGATTCCGGGAGTGGTAAAGATCGTCACCTGTTTCGACGTACCAAAAAACTATTATCCCACGGCAGGACATCCATGGTCCACGGAAGAGGCGCATCAGGATGTGGCAGACCGTCTGCTGCTGGTGGAGCACGTGAGATTTTACGGGGATGATGTGGCAGCCGTGATCGCGGAAAATGAGGTGGCGGCCGCGCAGGCTGTGCGTGCGATCAGGGTTGAATACGAAGAACTGCCTTTTGTGCTTGACGTGCACAAAGCGATGGAGGACGGAGCGCCGCGGCTGCATGAAAAGTATCCGCACAATATCCTCAACCATACGTCGATCCGCAACGGTGACTATGAAAGCGCGGCGAAAGAGCCGGGACTTGTGAAAGTAGAGGGCTGGTATCAGACGCCTACTGTCCAGCACTGCCACATTGAAAATCCGGTCTGTTATGCCTACATGGAACAGGGGCGGATCGTGGTTGTGACTTCCACGCAGCTCCCTCATATCTGCCGGCGTGTTGTGGGTCAGGCGCTGGGAATCCCGTGGGGGAAGGTAAGAGTGATCAAGCCTTACATCGGCGGAGGATTCGGCAACAAGCAGGATATTCTGTATGAGCCTCTCTGCGCATATCTGTGTACACAGGTGGGCGGCAGGACGGTGAAGATAGACACATCAAGAGAAGAAACGTTTGTATCGACACGCGTGCGCCACGCCATTCATTTCCATATTATTTCTTATGTGCGTCCGGACGGAACTTACGCGGCGCGCAAGTTCGAGAGCTGGTCGGATCAGGGGGCATATGCATCCCACGGACACAGTATTGCGGCAAAAGGAATGGGATGCTTTCCGCAGCTGTATCCGTGTCCGAATATCGAAGCTGATACATATACGGTATTTACCAATAAATCCGTCTCCGGTGCAATGAGAGGATACGGAATCCCTCAGGCAATGTTCGCGATGGAGAGCCATACAGAAGATGTGGCAAGGGCCATCGGCATGGATCCTTATGAGTTCCGCATGAAGAATGTGATGCCGAAGGGCTTTACGGACGGATTTTCAAAGAATGTAAATTATTATGATTCTTTCCGTGAGTGTATGGAAAAAGGACGCAAAGAATTTGACTATGACAGGCGGAAAGAAAAATACTCCCATCAGACCGGCGATATACGGCGCGGTGTGGGAATAGCGGTCTTCTGGTATAATACCGGTGTGTGGCCGATCTCACTTGAAACATCCGCCTGCCGTATGGTGCTCAATCAGGACGGAAGCATTCAGGTGCAGGTAGGCGAGACGGAGATCGGACAGGGCGCGGACACTGCATTTGCTCAGATGGCAGCAGAGACGCTCGGCATTCCTTTTGGGATGGTTCACGTAGTTTCCTCGCAGGATACAGATGTGACGCCGTTCGGAACCGGAGCATATGCATCCAGACAGACCTACATGGCGGGATTCTCCATCCGCCAGACGGGAGAGCTCCTGAAAGAAAAGATCATTGAGACAGCGCATGAATTAACAAGACAAATGAAAGAAAATCTGGATATTGTAAACGGAAATATTGTCAGAACAACGGACGGGGAAATCCTTATGTCTCTGGGTGAACTGGCAACAGAGAAGCTGTATAGTCTGACAAATAACGGACATCTCACAGCAGAGAGCAGTTACCAGATCAAGAATAACGCTTATTCATTCGGGTGTACCTTTGTGGAAGTTGAGGTAGATATACCGGGCTGCAAGGCTCAGGTGACAGATATTCTGAATGTCCACGACTGTGGACGCCTGATCAATCCGGCACTTGCCGAGGCACAGGTACACGGCGGTATGAGCATGGCGATCGGCTATGCACTGTCAGAGAAGATGCTCTATGATGAGAGAACAGGAAAGCCGCTGAATAATAATCTTCTGGACTATAAGCTTTCTACATTTATGGATCATCCGGATCTACATGCCGCATTTATTGAGAACTATGAGCCTACCAGTGCATACGGGACGAAAGCACTGGGAGAGCCGCCGACATGTTCTCCTGCACCGGCGATCCGTAATGCGATCCTGCAGGCAACCGGAGTGGCACTGAACGAGATACCAATGAGACCTCATCTGCTGTTTGAGAAGTTTACAGAGGCAGGTCTGCTCTGATACGGAAAAGAGGTGGAAGACTATGTATGATATGAAGGCATTGCATGAGGCGAAGAGTGTGGACGATGCGGTCAGACTGCTTCTGGAGTATCCGCAGGCACAGATTATTGCAGGCGGAAGCGACGTGCTCGTCCAGATGAGAGAAGGAAAGCGCGCAGGCGCGGAACTGGTAAGTATATACGGGCTGGATGAACTGCGCGGCGTGGTCATGGAAGAGGACGGAACAATCCGGATCGGATCTCTGACCAGTTTCTCCCATATTACGAAAGACCCGATTATTCAGAAATATATCAATGTTCTCGGTGAAGCAGTGGATATGGTAGGCGGTCCTCAGATACGGAATATCGGAACCATCGGCGGCAATACCTGCAACGGAGTGACATCGGCAGATTCGGCGTCCACCCTGTTTGCGTGGGATGCGGTGATCGAGCTGGCGGGACCGGACGGAATCAGAAGGATTCCGATCAAGGATTTCTACATTAAGGCGGGAAAAGTGGATTTAAGACCGGGAGAGATACAGACTGCTATCCTGATTCCGAGAGAAGCCTACGAAGGATATGAGGGATATTATATCAAATATGCCATGAGAAATGCTATGGATATTGCAACTCTGGGCTGCTCTGTAAACGTAAAACTTTCAGAGGATAAGAAAACATTTACAGATGTCCGCATTGCCTACGGCGTGGCTGGGCCTGTTCCTATGCGTGCTGTTCATGCGGAGGCGGCAGGCAGAGGACTTGAAGTGACAGACGAGAATATCGAGAAGATCGGAGATACGGTACTTGAGGATGTAACGCCCCGCGACAGCTGGAGAGCGAGCAAGGCATTCCGGGAGCATATCTCCAAACTCCTGTGCAAGAGGGCGCTGAGAGAAGCGGTCAGAAGAGCAGGGGGCGTGATTTCGGAAGAAAGTCAGGCGGCTATGGCTCCGAATACTTCGGATAATGAGAATGCCGGGACGGGTGAGAAGAAAGAAGCACCGGCGTCGATATCGGGAGTTTCAGAGGACTCAGGGACTGTGAGGCATACGATTATGACAGATGCCGAGAGCGGAAAGCAGTATAAGCTGGTGCGGTGCCGCATCAATGGCGTAGAGAGGGAGACTATGGTGGATGTCAGGGCGTCTCTCACGGATATGCTGCGGAATGATTATTCCCTGACCAGTGTAAAGAAAGGCTGCGAGGTGGGAGAGTGCGGCGCCTGCAATGTGATCATCGACGGGGAGTGTTACAATTCCTGTATTTATCTTGCCGTATGGGCGGACGGAAAAGAAATCCGTACTGTAGAAGGACTGATGGGACCGGACGGCGAGCTCTCAGACATTCAGCAGGCATTTATCGACGAGGCGGCAGTGCAGTGCGGATTCTGTACGCCGGGTGTGATCATGAGCGCTGTGGAGATCCTTGAGAGCGGAAAAGAATACACAAGAGATGAGCTGAGAAAGCAGCTCTCAGGACATCTGTGCAGATGTACCGGATATGAAAATATCCTGAATGCCGTGGAGAAGACGATGAAGAAGCGGCTTGGAAAACTGTAACAGGCTGGGCACATTTTTCAAGTAAACAGACATATTATTCTATATCAATTCAAAAAATTCCCCTGCTATAATCGTACTATATGTATCGATGAAAGGCAGGGGAAATTCATGAAAATCAAAAATCCCATTTTACGCGGGTTTAACCCGGATCCAAGTATTGTCAGAGTAGATGACACATATTATCTGGCGACCTCTACGTTTGAGTGGTAGCCCGGCGTGCAGATCCATATGTCCAAAGATCTGGCGCATTAACTATCTGATCACGGCGGAAGATATCATGGGACCGTGGTCCGATCCCGTGATCCTGAACACAGCCGGTTTTGATGCCTCACTGTTCCACGATGACGACGGGAAAAATATCTGGTAAACCAATATTGGGACCCGCGTCCGTATCACCATCCGTTTTACGGGATCATGTGTACGGAGTATGCCCATCAGGAGCGAGTAGCAAGATCCCGTTCTCTGCACGGTGAATTCGAGACACAGCCGGGAAAACCGATGCTTACTACTCTGGATGCACCGTGGCATCCGATTCAGAAAGCAGGCCATGGTTCACTGGTAGATACACCGGAAGGAGAGTGGTACTTTGCGCATCTGATGGGCAGGCCGCTGCATTGGCAGCAGCAGGATATGCTATAGCAAGGAGAAAGAAAGTACGTAAGAGAAGACGAATTTATAACTGATATAAAAAGCAGATTGCATATCTTAGTTAATTCAACGATGTGTATCTGCTTTTACGATTTTATTTTAGACCGCAAAACAATTGAGTGCTTTTGAGAAAGTGTGGTACAATGTAAAACAAGGTTTGCAAAGGAAGTTGTCATCAGTACCAACACTCCTGCAAAGCTTTTAAGAAATGAATTTGTGTCGATGGAGATACCCGTAAGAATTTGCAGAAAATTAAACTGCACTGTAGATGACATAATGGATATTCTCCCGGGAACCAGGGAAAGATTGTAGGGGGATTTATATGAACAGTACCTATCAGTATATTGTAGTTATCAAATACTTGGGATGTGGAAAAGTTTAAGAAAAAAGCGGCTAATAATGTTAAAAAGCGAGGTGTTATGATGACCATAGAAGAAATACTTGCCGGAGAATCTAAGAATGTGGAATTTAAGGAAAACCTGTCGGAAAAAAGTATCAAATATATGAAGTCTGTGGTTGCCTTTGCAAACGGAACCGGGGGAAAAATCATTTTCGGAATTGCTGATAAAACCAGAAAAGTGATTGGTTTTGACAAGGAAGAAGTGTTCGAAAAAATGGATGCTATTGCCAATGCAGTGTCAGATAGCTGTGAACCGGCGATCATTCCGGATATTACTTTACAGACGGTTGATGACAAGACAATCATTGCAGTAGAGGTTTCTGGGGGCAAACAGCGACCATACTATATCAAAGCTCTCGGCAAAGAGGGTGGTGTATATGTCCGTGTTGCTGGAACGACCCGCCTTGCTGATGAATACATGATAAAAGAGTTGATGTTTGAGGGAAGCAACCGCTACTTTGACCAGACTCTGTGTACCGGGTTGGATGTTACGGATGAAGATATTGACGCTCTTTGCAAAGCCATGAAGGAGCAGGCAATCAAGAACGCTCATAATGAGGAGCAGAAGGCATCTGTCAAAGATGTTGGCAAACAGCAGCTCCGTTCCTGGGGTGTTCTGATCGAGCGTGATGGAAAAGATTATCCGTCTAATGCCTATGCTATTTTAACAGGGTGCGGAGGACTTCATGTTGCGACGCAATGTGGCGTTTTCAAGGGAACGACTAAAGAAGTTTTTGTTGATCGTCGGGAGTATACTGGTCCGATCTGGGAACAAATTGAGGAAGCATTTCAGTTTGTTCTGCGGAATATTCATTTGGGTGCTACCATTGTGGGTATTTATCGTCAGGATGTTTATGAAATTCCGCCGGATGCCATTCGTGAGCTGATTATCAACGCAGCGGTACATCGCAGTTATCTGGATCATGGCAATATACAGGTTGCGGTGTATGATAACCGGTTAGAAATTACTTCCCCGGGGAAATTGCCAATGGGACAAACTTTGGAGCGCATGAAGGAAGGATATTCACAGATTCGTAACGAAGCCCTTGCATATGCGTTTTCTTATATGAATTTGATCGAGCATTGGGGAAGCGGTATTCCGAGAATCATCGGTAAGGTAAAAGCCGCTGGTCTGCGGGAACCGGAGTTCATTGGCGGTGAAGTTGATTTGCGTATCAATATCTATCGAGGGCAGATTGACGGCACTAATTCACTTCAACATAGTGCCGATGGTACTGAGACTGCCGATAAGCTGCCGGAAAACTGCCGGAAAGTTGCCGATAAATTGCCGATAACCGAACAAGAACAAAAAATCCACAAGTATGCGTTGGAGAATGGTTCTATTTCAACTGCTCAGGCAGTTGAGTTGTTAGGTGTTAAGCAACGTAGAGCTAGAGAGATCCTTGGCAAAATGGTTGATAACTGTTGGCTTAGAAAAGAAGGTGCATCAAGAAGTACAGTATATGTAATTAACACAGAGAGGAGATAACGGAAATGAATGCGGGGGATGGATAAATTTCTTTTCCTTCCCCATCCGTCATACTGTTATGATTTTGTATATGGACTGTTTCCCTTGTATCAATTAGCACAGACCCGCTTTCAGCGGAGTACGACTATGCATCGATGCTTGCCGGCCCGGAAATGGAGACTATCTGGGAGAGATAATCCCCGGAGACGATCTTCAGAGAAAGATTCAACAGGAGAAATCAACACAAATAAATAAGGACATCCGTTCAGTACATGGCATAACTGTCGGATGTCCTCGCTTTATATTTTTAGGAGATTATCAGCTGTCTGTTTCTAAAGATGGATTCTTGTGCCGGTCTTACCGAGTATTCCGTCTTTTGCTTTCTCAAGCAGTGTGATTAGAGCCTGCCTTCCCGGTTTGGATTCTGCGAAATCTACGGCTGCCTGAACTTTCGGAAGCATAGAACCCGGCGCGAAATGTCCTTCGCCTATATACTGCTTCGCCTCGTCTACTGTAATATCGTCCAGCCATTTTTCATCCGGCTTTCCGTAATTGATTGCAACCTTTTCAACGGCAGTCAGGATGATAAGGAAATCAGCGTCCAGCTCTTTTGCCATAAGGCAGCTTGCGAAGTCCTTGTCAATGACGGCGCTGGCACCTTTTAAGTGATTGCCCTGACGAGTGACAGGGATACCGCCGCCGCCGCAGGCAATGACTACATCGCCGGAGTCCACCATGTTACGGATCGTTCCAATCTCGATGATCTCCTGAGGTTTCGGGGAAGCAACCACACGTCGGTAGCCGCGTCCTGCATCTTCTTTCATAATGTAGTCATATTTTTCTGTCATCATATCAGCCTGCTCTTTTGTCATGAAACGGCCGATCGGCTTAGACGGATGCTCGAATGCCGGATCATTAGGATCAACCCTCACCTGCGTGATCATAGTCGCCACAGGGATATCTGTGATTCCCCTGTTTAAGAGCTCTTCACGGAGCGCATTCTGCAGGTCATAACCGATGTACGCCTGACTCATGGCAACACAGACAGACAGTGGTGTGTTCGGCTGCTGCGGATCTTCATGGGTGAGGGCAAGCATAGCGTTGTTGACCATGCCCACCTGAGGTCCGTTCCCGTGAGCGACTACAACCTCGCATCCCTCCTGTATCAGGTCAACAATGGCGCGGGATGTGATCTTAACGGCCTTCATCTGCTCCGGCAGAGTATTGCCGAGGGCGTTTCCGCCCAGAGCAATAACGATACGTTTTTTCTTTTCCATAAACTGCCTCCTGAAGATTAATCCTCTTTCACAGCGGCGATGGCTTCTACCTCGCAGAGCACTCCTTTCGGAAGGGCTTTGACAGCGACGCAGGAGCGGGCCGGTTTTCCGGTGAAATATTTTGCGTATACTTCATTGAAAGCTGCAAAATCAGCCATATCTGCAAGGAAGCAGGTTGTCTTTACAACGTCTGTAAATGCTGCTCCCTGACTTTCCAGAAGAGCGCCTACATTTTTCATAACCTGTTCTGCCTGCTCTTCGATGGTAGTGCCGACTACTTCACCAGTCTCCGGTGAGAGCGGGATCTGGCCTGAGAAAAATGCGATTCCGTTCAGGACGATTCCCTGTGAGTACGGTCCGATTGCTGCAGGTGCGTTTTTTGTGTCAACATATTTTAACATGATGTAAATACCTCCTGATGATAAGATAGTTTTTGAGTGTGTAACTGTTCAGAGAGTTCAGCCGTTCAGCCCGCGCCATTCGCAAAGCTGCAATTTCTATTTAAAAACTCTCGGTGTTGCTTTTTCTTCCAGTTTCTTGAGGATGTCAGCCGGATCTGCGAATTTTGCAAGGAAGATCATAGCTGCGATGATGTACGGTTTGTAGCTTGCCTCTTTGTA
>DWWI01000119.1 GCA_019119745.1 Candidatus Mediterraneibacter gallistercoris
ATCCCATAACGTCAAGTTAGTAAGACCCCTTGAAGACGACGAGGTAGATAGGGCAGAGGTGGAAGTGCGGTAACGCATGGAGCTGACTGTTACTAATAGGTCGAGGGCATAACCAAAGCGGAATAGGTGAAGATGGATGATTGATTCTTTGTATGTAGTTTTGAAGGTATACTTCACTTAATTTAATATTCCTCCTTAGCTCAGTCGGTAGAGCATTCGGCTGTTAACCGAAGTGTCGTTGGTTCAAGTCCAACAGGGGGAGCTTGGAAACCTCATGTTACATGTGTAATGTGAGGTTTTTTCTTTTTATAAATCAGTAATAAACCACTACCTTTCTCTTATTGATCTTATTGATCTGGCGAACCATCACGCAATCTGTCTACTGAATGTGTTATAATTGCAAAATAAATTGGAAATTGAAGGGGAAAATGCATGTCAAAGAATTTTTGCGTAGCTATATATCTAATGTAAAGAGTTAATTGCTTTACTTTGAACGTTATTTCTCGGATGATAGTATTCAAAGAAAAACGAAAATATAAACAGATAATAAGAAACATAGAGGATGGTGAGACGCTATGAACCTGGGAAATCAAATATTGAATATTCGCAAAGAACAACAGTTAACACAAGAGGAATTTGGTAGATTATTCCATGTTACTCGACAAACTGTTTCAAATTGGGAAAATGAAAAAAGCTATCCCGATCTGCAGGTACTCGTAGACATGAGTGATCGATTTAAAATCTCTCTCGATATATTGTTAAAGGAGGATTCTAAAATGGTAAGGGCAATAGATAAAGAAAGAATTTTGGGGACAGTAAAACGTGAAAAATCAATCATAGATTTCTTTACGGGTGTAGGTACTGGACTTATTACATCTTGCTTGTTTTCCCCAAATTCCACAATAAGAACGGTAGTAATTTTCGTTGGGCTTTTAATGATAGGTATTGGGTGGTATAGAAAATCAAGGTGTGATAAAAAGGTATTTGAATATATGGAAGAGCGTGACAAAGCTGAATTGTAAAAATTACACAAAATTGTTATAGTATTATTGTATAAAATAGAGAAAGTAAAAGAAGCTTATGCGAAATATAAAAATACGCTGATATTGTGATATTATACTCATGTAATGTTCAATGGAGTATGTAATTAGAAGGGGATATTAATATGAAACGAAAGCTATCAATTTTGTCAGCTGTAATATGTGTTCTAGGTTTGTTGTTAACTGCATGCGCAGAGAAATCTGAGAAAGCGGATAATGAAACATCTGGAACTTATAGCAGTTCATTGCCGGAAACATTCTCTTATGACGTTACGATTGAACAAATAGGGGAAGACATCGATCAATACATAGATGAACATGATATGGGCATAAAACGGGATACTGAAGAATATGCAGAATTTTTAAATGAGTTTTGCTTTTCTGATTTTTCTGACTTAACAGATACTACAAAGCGTTTTTATGAAGCGTATGCTTCGGTTTACCTTTCAGATCCAACAGTTCAGTCGACGGATGATGCCTTTGCCGATAGAACAATAGGCGAAATAAGAGAAGAAAATCAAGAGGCGTCAAACAAAATAATTGAAGCGGCGGAAGATAAATAATTATAATGGGCATTTAAGAGAAAATCCTCCGTTCTACTTGTAAAATATTGTGCAGTATGATAAAATTTATATAATTGAAAAGCGATAGCTGAGACGGGAGAGCAACGGGACAACAGAAATGTTGTTTTTCGTTTGCTCTCTTTTTATTGCAAAATTTATTGGTAAGTGAGGACTATAATGGATCAGAGATTTTATGACATGTTTGAAAGTAACCCGGTGATTGCAGCGGTTAAAGATCTGGATGGACTGGAAAAATGCTGTCACTTAGAAGACATTAAAGTTGTATTTATCCTTTTTGGCGACATCTGTACTATACCGGATATTGTCAGCAGGGTGAAATCGGCAGGACAGATGGCAGTTGTCCATGTCGATCTTATCGGCGGACTCAATTCCAGGGAGATTGCGGTCGACTTCATTAAAAATAACACAGAAGCTGACGGTATTATCTCAACAAAACCGGCTCTGATCAGGAGAGGCAGAGAGCTGTCTTTGTTTACCGTAATGAGATATTTTCTGATTGATTCTATGGCGCTGGAAAACGTGAGGTCACAGCAGAGCGGTGTAAGACCGGACGTGATAGAGATTCTTCCGGGTCTTATGCCCGAGATCATCAGAAAGATATCTCAGACTTCAAGAATACCGATTATTGCAGGCGGGCTGATCACAGATAAGAAATCCGTAATGGCAGCACTTTCGGCCGGTGCAATTTGTGTATCATCTACAAATCAGGATGTATGGGTGATGTGAAAAATATATGGTCTGTGTATGGAGCAGACGCTGATATATTAAAATGAGGCAAACGCGAAGGAGGAAGTTATTATGGCAAAGTATGTGATGGCTCTGGATGCAGGGACAACGAGCAACCGTTGTATCCTGTTCAATGAAAAGGGGGAAATGTGCAGCGTAGCTCAGCGGGAGTTCAAGCAGCATTTTCCGAAACCGGGCTGGGTAGAGCATGATGCTGACGAGATCTGGGCAAGTCAGCTCGGTGTGGCTGTGGAAGCTATGAACATGATTTCGGCTACTGCGGAAGATATCGCGGCGATCGGGATTACGAATCAGAGAGAAACAGCAATCGTATGGGATAAAAATACTGGCGAACCGGTCTACAACGCTATTGTCTGGCAGTGCCGCAGGACATCAGAATACTGCGACTCACTGATAGAAAAGGGGCTGACAGAAAAATTCAGGGCGAAAACAGGACTTGTGATCGACGCTTATTTTTCAGCTACAAAAATAAAATGGATCCTCGATAACGTGCCGGGAGCACGGGAAAAAGCAGAAAACGGAGATCTTCTGTTCGGAACAGTCGAGACATGGCTGATCTGGAAGCTTACCAAAGGTGAGGTACATGTAACAGACTATTCTAATGCTTCCAGAACCATGCTGTTTAATATTAATACACTGGAATGGGATGACGAGATCCTGAAGGAACTTAATATTCCGAAATGCATGCTGCCGGAGCCAAAACCGTCCAGCTGTATATACGGTGAAGCAGATCCTTCATTTCTGGGCGGACCGATCCCGATTGCCGGTGCGGCGGGAGACCAGCAGGCAGCACTTTTCGGACAGACATGTTTTATGCCGGGGGAGGCAAAGAATACATACGGTACGGGATGCTTCCTTCTTATGAACACAGGTGAAACGCCGGTATTCTCCAAGAACGGACTTGTCACTACCATTGCCTGGGGGCTGGACGGAAAAGTTAATTATGCACTGGAAGGGTCTATATTTGTGGCAGGCGCTGCCGTACAGTGGCTGCGGGATGAGATGAGGCTGATCGACTCGGCTGCAGATTCCGAGTATATGGCAAAGAAGGAAAAGGATACAAACGGATGTTATGTTGTCCCTGCGTTTACCGGACTTGGCGCTCCGCACTGGGATCAGTATGCGAGGGGAACAATAGTAGGAATCACAAGAGGCATTAATAAATACCATATTATCCGTGCAACGCTTGAGTCTATAGCGTACCAGGTGAACGACGTTCTGGAAGCGATGAAAGCAGATTCGGGGATTAGGCTGTCATCACTTAAGGTTGACGGCGGAGCAAGTGCAAATGACTTCCTGATGCAGACACAGGCTGATATTATCAACGCGCCGGTGAACCGGCCTCAATGTGTTGAAACAACTGCAATGGGCGCTGCTTATCTGGCGGGACTTGCAGTGGGATACTGGGCGGATAAACAGGATGTGATCAGGAACTGGAAGATTGACCGGACATTCAGCCCGTCTATCAGTGAGGAAGAGAGACTGCGCAAGATCAAAGGATGGAACAAAGCGGTAAAATATGCTTACGGGTGGGCAAAAGAGGACTGAAAACTGCTGTGAGAAGATAATGAAGGGAGAAATGACTGATATGTATGATGTGATCATAATCGGCGGAGGAGTATCCGGTGCTGCATCGGCCCGAGAACTGTCCCGATATAAAGTCAGGGCATGCGTACTGGAAAAAGAGGAGGATTTCTGCTGCGGAACATCCAAGGCAAACAGCGCGATCGCGCATGCAGGATATGATGCGGAACCGGGCTCCCTGATGGCAAAGCTCAATGTACGGGGCAATGAGATGATGGAACAGCTGTCCAAAGATCTGGATTTCCCATTTCAGAGGATCGGATCGCTTGTTATCTGTCTGAGCGAGGAGGAGATGCCGGGACTGCAGAAGCTCTATGACAAGGGGATCGCAAATGGCGTGAAAGGCCTGAAGATATTAAACAGGGAAGAAGTTCTGGAGATGGAGCCCAATATTACCGACAATGTGTATGCGGCACTGTATGCTCCGACTGCCGGAATTGTATGTCCATTTAACCTGAATATCGCACTGGCGGAAAATGCATATACAAACGGGATTGAATTCCGGTTTAACACTGAGGTTCAGAATATACGGAAAATCGACGGGGGATATGAGCTTTGTACAAATCAGGGAACTTTCCGCACAAAATATGTAGTTAATGCGGCCGGCGTCTATGCGGATAAATTTCACAATATGGTAAGCGAAAAGAAGATCCATATTACACCCAGAAGGGGGGATTACTGTCTGCTGGATAAAAGTGCGGGAACGCATGTCAGCAGAACTATCTTTTCTCTTCCTACAAAGTATGGAAAAGGTGTGCTGGTTACCCCTACTGTACACGGCAATCTTCTGGTCGGACCAACGGCTATTGATATTGAAAATAAAGAGGGGACAAATACGACCCGAGAGGGACTGGATGAAGTTATTACAAAGGCGGGACAGAATGTAAAAAATCTTCCCATGCGTCAGGTTATTACATCGTTTGCCGGACTGCGGGCCCATGAGGACGGTACGGAGTTTATCATTGGAGAGCCGGAGGATGCAAGAGGTTTTATCGACTGTGCAGGAATTGAATCGCCGGGACTTACAAGCTGTCCGGCGATCGGGGAGATGGTTGCCGGGATTTTACAGGAAAAGCTGGGGCTCGAGAAGAAAGATAATTTTATCGCAACAAGAAAAGGAATTCTTGATCCGGATACGCTGACCAGAGAAGAACGTGCTGAATTGATTCAACGGGAACCGGCCTATGGCAATATCATCTGCCGGTGCGAGATGATCACTGAGGGTGAAATTCTGGATGCAATACGCCGCCCGCTGGGCGCACGGTCTCTGGACGGAGTAAAACGGAGAACGAGGGCGGGAATGGGACGATGCCAGTCGGGATTCTGTTCCCCGAGAACAATGGAAATCCTGGCCCGTGAGCTACATGTGAGTATGGCTGATATCACGAAATCCGGCGGAAAGTCCAGACTTGTTGTCGGCACTAATAAAGACACATTATAGAAAGGAAGGCTTCGGATATGAAAAACTATGATATTGTCATCATCGGAGGCGGTCCGGCAGGTCTTGCGGCTGCTGTCTCGGCGAAAAGGAACGGGATAGAGAGTATTCTGATACTGGAGAGAGACAAGGAACTGGGCGGGATTCTGAATCAGTGTATTCACAACGGGTTCGGACTTCATACTTTCAAAGAGGAGCTGACCGGCCCGGAATACGCACAGAGATTTATTGATCAGGCAAAAGAACTTGAGATTGAATACAGATTAAATACAATGGTAATGGATATCAGCCGGGAGAAAGTAGTCACTGCCATGAACCGTGAGGAAGGACTTTTTGAAATCCGGGCAAAGGCTGTTATCCTTGCAATGGGATGCCGGGAGCGGTCCAGAGGCGCCCTGAATATTCCGGGGTACCGCCCGGCAGGTATCTATTCCGCGGGCACGGCCCAGAGACTAGTCAATATGGAAGGGCTTATGCCGGGACGGGAGGTTGTTATTCTGGGCTCCGGGGATATCGGACTGATCATGGCACGGCGAATGACACTGGAAGGAGCAAAGGTCAAGGTTGTCGCCGAGCTGATGCCATATTCCGGTGGATTGAAGAGGAATATCGTCCAGTGTCTGGACGATTATGGAATTCCGCTCAAGCTCAGCCATACTGTTGTGGATATCAAAGGAAAAGAACGGCTTGAGGGAGTGACTCTCGCCGAGGTTGATAAGACGGGAAAACCGATACCGGGAACCGAGGAGGAATATTCATGCGATACCCTGCTCCTCTCGGTAGGGCTTATTCCGGAAAATGAGCTTTCCAGAGGCATGGGAGTGGAGATGAGCGGGGTGACATCGGGACCGGTCGTGAATGAGAGCCTGGAAACAAATATTGAAGGCGTTTTTGCCTGCGGTAATGTATTACATGTACATGATCTGGTGGATTTCGTTTCCGAAGAGGCAGGAACAGCAGGAAAGAATGCGGCAGCGTATGTCAAGGGAGAACGGCAAACGGATGGCGGGCAGGAAATACGGCTGAATCCGGCGGACGGAGTACGCTACACTGTTCCGGTGTCGATCAACACCGCGCGAATGGATGAGAATCTGACCGTACGTTTCCGCGTTGGAGCAGTATTTAAAAACTGCTATGTGAGCGCTTATTTTGATGATGAGCGTGTTATTCACAGAAAACGTCAGATCGTGGCGCCGGGAGAGATGGAAGAGATTAAACTGACGAAGGAACAGCTTCTAAAATACCCTGATCTTAAGACGGTCACAGTGAAGATAGAGGAGGCATAAAGATGGAAATCAGAAATTTGACGTGTATCAGCTGCCCGATGGGATGTCAGATCACTGTGGAGATGGACGGGAGTGAAGTCTTGAGCGTGACAGGTAATACCTGCAAGAGGGGGGACGTATATGCCCGCAAGGAAGTGACAAATCCTACGAGAATCGTAACATCTACGGTAAAGGTGATCGGTGGAAAAGCTGATATGGTTTCAGTAAAGACAAGGGAGGATATTCCGAAAGAAAAGATATTTGACTGTATAAAATCATTGAAAGGCGTGGAAGTGGAAGCACCCGTACATATCGGAGATGTGATCTTACCGGACGCCGCCGGCACAGGCGTTGATATTGTTGCTACCAAGAATGTTGAGAGAAAATGAACGGATGAAGTCTCTTGCTTTTAAGAAACAGGATGATATATTGGAAAATTGTTTAAAGCTGTAAATGGAAAGGTTTGCAGCTTTAAACCGTTTAGATAGTTATACTCAAGGATATACTTGTTTCACGTGAATTGAAAAAGTAAATTCGGTATGAAAGAGTTAATTCTATGAATCTCTAAAAAGGTGCATAAAATTAGCTCTTTTTTGTGGATGGACAGAGGATTTTGTGGTAAACTGAATTCAAATTTATAGGAAA
>DWWI01000120.1 GCA_019119745.1 Candidatus Mediterraneibacter gallistercoris
GTTCTGTAAATATATTCGGGACCGTGATCAATGCACAGACACTGGAACAGGCAGTGCCGGCAGCGGCTCCGGGAATCCGGCGGATCATGCTGATTGAGAATAAAGCAAATTATGAATCTATGGACTTCCGGGAGGATACCCTGTACATATACTGCCATGGCTTCTTTTCTCCGAAAGAACTGAAGTTTCTCAGTGCATTGACAGGGATCGCAGATGAAAATACGGAATATCTGCACTGGGGCGATCTGGATCTGGGCGGTATCAGGATTTTTCTGTATAATCAGCGGAAATTGTTTCCGGGGCTGAGGCCGTACCGGATGGATGAGGCGGAATATAAAGCCGCCGTAGAGGGCGGCGCCGGTATCCCGCTGAAAAAGGAAAAGAAAGAGAAGCTTCAGAAACTGGATGCAGGGTGTCTGGAAAAACTTAAGAGGCTGATTCTGGAAAATGAAATGGAAATTGAACAGGAAAGTCTGCTGTCTGCAGAAAACAGGACAAAATACTGAAGAAAATACTTGACAAAACATAATCCGAGTGTTATGGTAATACAGCAACTGCCGAAGACAGTAGGTGCTGTAAAGCGTAAGGTTCAAAACGCCTACCGAGGAGAGTCAGATTTATTACGTGAGTATGAATTTACAAACCTCTGTGTCTTTGCGGCGCAGAGGTTTTTTATTATCTTACTTTGGCAGTACACGCACTATGTAACAGTTCAGCTCGCGCCATTCGTAAAACCGCACTTCGTGCTTATTGCGGCTGACGCCGCTGTTTTACTCATTGACGAGCGCTCAGCTTATCTGATCATCAGTCGCCGGATTCTTATGCGAGCATAAATCCGTCTCCTGATATCAGATGGCTGAACTGTTACAGCAAAATATATAAGGAGGTGTACCAGAAGTGGCAAAAGTTGAATTAAAACAGCCGATCGTAGAGGCAATCGCAGAAGAGATCAAAGATGCTCAGTCAGTTGTGCTTGTTGATTACCGCGGACTTACAGTTGCTCAGGATACAGAGCTCCGTAAACAGCTCAGAGAAGCCGGCGTTGTATACAAGGTATACAAGAACACAATGATGAAGAGAGCTTTTGAAGGAACTGAGTTTGAAGGCCTTGAGAGCTGTCTGGAAGGACCGAGCGCTATCGCGGTATCCAAGGATGATGCGACAGCTCCGGCAAGAATCCTGTGCAATTTCGCAAAGGATGCACCGGCACTCGAACTGAAGGGCGGTGTTGTAGAAGGAAATGTCTATGACGTAGCAGGGCTGACAGAACTGTCCAAGATTCCGTCAAGAGAAGTACTTCTCTCCAGACTGCTTGGAAGCATGCAGTCACCGATTGCAAACTTTGCTCGTGTTATTAAGCAGATCGCTGAGAAAGACGGCGAGGCGGCACCGGCAGAGGAAGCGGCAGCTGATACAGCTGAAGCACCGGCAGCTGAGGCAGAGGCGCCGGCAGCAGAGTAAGCGCGAAAGCGTGTATGAATGTGCACATAAAACGTGCATGGTATGAATAACAGCAGGGATATGACCTGCAGAACAAAATGATATAAAAAGAAAGAAAAATGGAGGATATCAAAAATGGCTAAATTGACAACAGCTGAAATGATCGATGCGATCAAAGAGTTATCAGTATTAGAGTTAAACGAGCTTGTTAAAGCTTGTGAAGAAGAGTTCGGCGTATCTGCAGCAGCAGGCGTTGTAGTTGCAGCGGCAGGCGGAGACGCAGCAGGCGCAGCAGAAGAGAAAGATGAGTTTGATGTAGAGCTTGTATCTGCAGGTGCTTCCAAGGTTAAAGTTATCAAGGCTGTTCGTGAGATCACAGGTCTTGGACTTAAAGAGGCTAAAGAGCTCGTAGACAACGCTCCGAAGGTAGTAAAAGAGGCTGTTTCCAAGGCAGAGGCTGAGGAGATTAAGGCTAAACTTGAGGAGCAGGGCGCAGAGGTTAACCTGAAATAATCACTCTGTAGTATCTTTCGGACACATGTCCGGGATGAGCGGGATATGCGGGGCTGCGGAAGCGAGTAGACTTCTGCCGCCCCGTATATTATTAAAAAAAGAGGCGTATGATACCACATATGCCGAAAAATGTCAAGAAAAAAAGAAAAATAGTTGTTGACAATAGAAAGAGCTTTGTGATATAGTTAAAAATGCACTATTATGGAAAGGTATGCCATATAAGACGCATTATTATGATGTCACAAGGCTCTTTTCATTATGTATAGATTAACAAGAGGAGTGAAACGTCAATGGAGAAAAACAGGATCCGTCCCATTAAAACCGGAAACAGCTTCCGCATGAGCTATTCCAGGCAGAAGGAAGTATTGGAGATGCCCAATCTCATTGAGGTTCAGAAAGATTCCTATCAGTGGTTTCTGGATGAAGGTCTCAAAGAGGTGTTCGATGATATTTCCCCGATTTCAGATTTCAGCGGCCATTTAAGCCTGAAATTTGTGGATTTCACACTCTGCGAAGATGATGTGAAATACACGATCGACGAATGCAAAGAACGCGATGCGACTTATGCGGCACCCTTGAAAGTAAGGGTGAGGCTCCACAATAAAGAGACTGATGAGATCAACGAGCACGAGATCTTCATGGGAGATCTCCCGCTGATGACAAAGACAGGTACGTTTGTCATTAATGGGGCAGAACGTGTCATCGTCAGCCAGCTTGTGCGTTCCCCGGGAATTTATTATGGCATAGCCCATGATAAACTCGGAAAGAAGCTCTATTCGGCGACCGTCATCCCGAACAGAGGTGCATGGCTTGAGTACGAGACTGACTCCAATGACGTTTTTTACGTACGCGTCGACCGTACGAGAAAAGTGCCGATCACAGTTCTGATACGTGCACTTGGAATCGGTACAAATGCTGAGATCATCGACCTGTTCGGCGAGGAACCTAAGATCCTTGCAAGCTTTGGAAAGGACACTGCTGAGAATTATCAGGAGGGTCTGCTTGAGCTGTACAAAAAGATCCGTCCGGGCGAACCGCTTGCGGTAGACAGTGCGGAAAGTCTTATCACAAGTATGTTCTTTGACCCGCGCCGGTACGATCTCGCGAAAGTCGGCCGCTATAAATTTAATAAGAAACTGATGCTCAAGAACCGTGTCACAGGACAGATCCTCGCAGAGGATGTTGTAAGCCCGATCACCGGTGAGGTCGTTGCGGAGAAAGGTACGAAGATCACCCGCGAGATCGCGGATGCGATCCAGAATTCCGCAGCTCCGTATCTGTGGGTTGAAGGAGAGGATGAGTCAAGGAACATCAAGATCCTTTCCAATATGATGGTGGATCTGGAGGCTGTCACAGGCATTGATCCCCACGAAGTCGGCGTGAAGGAGCAGGTGTACTATCCGGTGCTGGCAGGCATCATCGAGGAGGCTGCCGGAGATATCGACGAGATGAAGAGCATGATCAGACGCGATATCCACGACCTGATTCCGAAGCATATTACCAAGGAGGATATCCTGGCTTCCATCAACTACAATATGCATCTTGAGTACGGTATGGGAAATGACGACGACATCGACCATCTGGGCAACAGACGTATCCGTGCGGTGGGAGAGCTTCTCCAGAACCAGTACAGGATCGGTCTTTCAAGACTGGAGAGAGTTGTCCGCGAGAGAATGACGACGCAGGACCAGGAGGGAATCTCTCCGCAGTCTCTGATCAACATCAAGCCGGTGACTGCAGCTGTGAAAGAGTTCTTCGGTTCCTCCCAGCTGTCCCAGTTCATGGATCAGAACAACCCGCT
>DWWI01000121.1 GCA_019119745.1 Candidatus Mediterraneibacter gallistercoris
CAGTAGAAATGTGCGGAATCGAATATTTCTCCGCAATCTTCTTTGCCTGAGTTCCTTTTCCTGCACCCGGTGCACCAAGCATGATAATCTTCATAATCTTACCTCCGATCCTTTTGTTAATTGTGTATATTAGCTCCGTTTGCCCCGCGCCATTCGTAAAGTCGCACACTGCATGGGCAAACTGTTGCTTCATAATAAGCCATGAGCCCGCGATATTTCACTCTTTTTTCGAGTAAAACAAGGCGAGCTTGGAATGGCTTAATATCCCAGGAAGCTGTTACTCATGTTACTTCCCTTGTTATTTAAAAACCCTGTATAATTTCTCACAAGCATCTGCGATTCAATCTTCTTTATCGTGTCAAGTACAACTCCGACGATGATGATCAGTGATGTTCCTCCGAAAGAAACATTTGCCCCGAATACTCCGTTAAAGAAGTACGGGATCACCTGAACGATGATCAGGCCGCATGCGCCTATGAAAATAATGTAATTCAAAATCTTCTGCAGATACTCTACAGTCGGTTTTCCCGGGCGGATACCCGGTATAAATCCTCCGCTCTTCTTCATATTATTTGCGATTTCCAACGGATTGAAAGTAATCGACGTATAGAAATAAGCAAAGAATATAGTAAGCAGAATATAAATCACAAGTCCGATCGAGTAAACCGGATGTTCCGGATCACACCAGTTGTTGGAATTCATACCCGCGAGTATCTGACTTCCGATACCGGTTCCATTGCCAGCTCCGACGAACTGTGCGATGACAATCGGTGTCTGCATCAGCGAGGATGCAAAGATGACCGGAATAACTCCGGCAGTATTTACACGGAGCGGAATATGAGTGGACTGTCCGCCGTATGTCTTACGTCCCTGTACTTTCTTGGAATACTGAACCGCAATCCTTCTCTCGCCGCTCTGAAGAATAACGACGAAAATAACGACTGCAAGTATAACAGCCAGGATAATCAGCGCTGCAAGACCGGCCTGGGCAATTTTTTTGCCTGCGACAAACTGTGTATACAGTCTTGAAAAATCCTGCGGCAGACGGGAAAGAATGTTGATCAGAAGCACGATCGAAATACCATTTCCGACGCCGTTCTCAGTAATACGTTCACCGATCCACATCAGGAAAGCACTTCCTGCCGTCAGTGTACATACTACAATTGCGCAGTCGACAAAACTGTAATTCTCAAGAAGTCCCTGACGTCCAAGTCCTACTGCAAGGGCTGTGGATTCAATCAGCGCAAGCCCTACTGTAACATATCTTGTAATCGCCGCGATCTTCTTTCTTCCCTCTTCTCCCTCTTTCTGCATTTCCTCAAGTTTAGGAATCGCGATTGTAAGGAGCTGCATAATAATGGAAGATGTGATGTACGGTGTAATACTCAGTGCAAATACGGAAAAGTTTGTAAAGGAACCGCCGGTGAACGCTTCAAAAAAATTGAATGCGTCACCGGTGTTCTGTTCAAAAAATTCCTGAACGAAAGTTGGATCTACGCCCGGCGTCGGGAGCTGTGATCCAAGCCTCACAACGATAAGCATTGCAAATGTATAGAAAATACGCTTTCTGATGTCTTCAATCTGAAATGCTCTGCGTACTGTCTTAAGCATTAGATCACCTCTGCTTTTCCACCAAGTGCTTCAATCTTCTCGGCTGCTTTTGCACTGAACGCATTAGCCTGAACTGTAAGCTTCTTAGTTAACTCTCCATTTCCAAGAATTTTAACCCCGTCTCTCGGGTTTTTAACGATACCGCTCTCGATCAGTGTCTCTACAGATACTGTAGCGCCGTCCTCGAATCTCTCCAGCGCGCCCAGATTGATTGCCACGATCGTCTTAGAGTTTCTGTTTGTGAAACCTCTCTTCGGTATTCTTCTGTATAAAGGCATCTGACCACCTTCAAATCCAGGTCTTGTTGCACCTGAACGGGCTTTCTGTCCTTTGTGGCCTTTGCCGGCTGTCTTGCCGTTTCCTGAACCATGTCCGCGGCCTCTTCTGAAATTATCACTCTGTTTAGAACCGTCTGCCGGTCTTAAGTTTGATAAGTCCATGACGTTACCTCCTTATCTTTTTATGCCTCTTCTTCAACCTTAACTAAATGTCTAACCTGCTGTACCATACCTCTGGTAGCTGCATTGTCCGGCAGTACGACTGTTCTGCCTGTCTTCTTGAGACCAAGAGCCTCAACTGTCTTCTTATGCTTTGGTATGGCGCCGATTGTAGACTTTACTAACGTAACTTTTAAGTTTGCCATTTCAATCTAACCTCCTTGTGTGACAGATCTGACTATATCATAACAGATTCTGTCTGCTTAGCCCATGATCTCTTCAATAGATTTTCCGCGAAGTCTTGCAACATCTTCCGGAGCCTTTGTATTCTTAAGGCCTTCGATTGTAGCAAGTACAACATTCTGTTTGTTGTTTGATCCGAGAGATTTTGTACGGATATTTTTGATTCCCGCCATCTCGATCACGGCACGAGCCGGACCTCCGGCGATAACACCGGTACCATCCGGAGCGTTCTTAAGGAGTACAGATGCGCTTCCGAATTTTCCGATCACATCGTGGATCACACTTGCGTTCTCATCAAGTGATACTGTGATCATTTTCTTCATAGCATCCTCTTTACCCTTGCGGATTGCTTCCGGGATCTCAGTAGCTTTTCCCAAACCTGCACCAACATGGCCGTTGCCGTCACCGACAACAACTAAAGCTGTAAAACGGAAGTTACGACCACCTTTAACAACTTTGGTAACACGTTTGATTGATACCACTTTTTCTAATAATTCCATCTGACTAGCATCAATACGTTCCTGTCTCATCTGTGTTCTCCCTTCCCTAGAAATTCAGCCCGGCTTCTCTAGCCGCGTCTGCCAGTGCTTTGATTTTACCCTGGTAAATGAAGCCGCCTCTGTCAAATACGACCTCAGTGATGCCTTTTTCTTTCGCTTTCTCAGCGATTACTTTTCCAAGGTATGCTGCCGCATCAACGTTGTTGGTTTTTTCCAGATTTGCCTTCACGTCTTTCTGAAGAGTGGAAGCAGATACGAGAGTATTACCAACTGTATCGTCAATGATCTGTGCATACATATGATTATTGC
>DWWI01000122.1 GCA_019119745.1 Candidatus Mediterraneibacter gallistercoris
TCTGCTTCCTCGTCTGGAGAAGCAGGGCGAGAAATATGATGTGGTTATCCTTGATCCGCCGGCATTTACGAAATCGAGAAGTTCGATCAAAAAAGCAGTGAAGGGTTACCGGGAGATCAACTTGCGGGGGATGAAGCTGGTGAAGGACGGCGGATATCTGGCGACCTGCTCGTGTTCCCATTTTATGGATTATGAACTGTTTACCAAGACGATAGGGCAGGCGGCGCAGAATGTGCATAAGAGGCTGCGGCAGGTGGAGTTCAGAACACAGGCGCCGGATCATCCGATATTGTGGGGAGCGGGGGATTCTTATTATTTGAAGTTTTATATTTTTCAGGTGTGTGAGGAGAAGTAGAGTGGAATATTTGGCACATATTGTGGGTGAACGTAAGCAATCTGTAAAAAATCATTTATTCGGAACAGCTGAACTTGCGAGTCGCTTTGCAGGGAAATTTGGAAAATCAGACTGGGGATATTGCTGCGGTATGCTCCATGATGTCGGGAAGTATTCCCTTGCATTTCAGGAGAAGATTAAGAATAACAGCGACAAGCGAGTAGATCATTCTACAGCAGGAGCAAAGCTGTGTTTCGAAAAAGGCGGTATGTACGGATTTATGAGTTACTGTATTGCCGGACATCATTCGGGGCTGCCGGATTACGGGAATTCCTCCGATGCGGGAAATGCATCTACATTGGAGGGCAGAAGGCGGAAGCGAATCGAGGATTATAGCGCCTTTAAAAGTGAAATAAAGATTCCGGAAATCAATACGATCCCATTTGATCCATTAAAAGAGCCTGATCCGGATTTCTCTTTAAGTGTGTTTATCAGGATGTTGTATTCTTGTCTGGTTGATGCGGACTTCCTGGATACGGAAAGATTCATGAAGAATGGGCAGACGCTGAGAGAGGCAGGAGAAGATATAAGTGTTCTTCTGGAAAGACTAAAAGGTTATGTGGCAGATTGGCTGCAGAATGAAGATAAGGACACTGTAAACGGAAGAAGAACAGAAATACTCAGGCACTGTTTCGAAAAAGGAATCAGTGAAAGAGGTATATTCCAGCTTACCGTACCGACAGGCGGCGGGAAAACAATCGCGTCTCTGGCGTTTGCGTTGCAGCACGCCGTAGAGAATCATATGGATCGTGTGATTTATGTGATACCATATACAAGTATCATTGAGCAGAATGCAGAAGTGTTCAGGAAGGTACTGGGAGATCAGAATGTGCTCGAAAATCACTATAATATGGATTATGAAAGCACGGAGGAATTAAAACCCATGCAGCTTGCGTCGGAAAACTGGGACAAGCCAGTGGTGGTGACGACGAATGTGCAGTTTTTTGAATCCTTGTTTGCAAATAAGTCCTCCAGATGCAGAAAGTTACATAATATTGCCAACAGCGTTATCATATTTGACGAAGCGCAGATGCTTCCAACAGATTATCTGATGCCTTGCATTGCCATGATGGAGGAACTTGCTGGAAATTTCCGTTCCAGTATTGTGCTTTGTACAGCGACGCAGCCCGCTCTGACTCCTTTTTTTCACAGAAAAATGTCGGTTACTGAACTGTGCCCGAGGGTAGAAGAACAATTCCGTTTTTTTGAGAGAGTTACTTTCAAAAATATTGGAGCGGTTTCAGAAGATGAATTGATTGAAAAACTGGGGCAGGAGGATCAGGCGCTCTGTATTGTCAATACAAAGAAACGAGCACAGAGAATCTATCGGAAAATGAAAGGTGAAGGCGTATTCCACCTGTCTACGACGATGTATCCGAAACACAGACGACAGATCCTGGGGAAAATTAGAAAGCTGATGAAAGACGGGGAGAAATGTATCCTGATCTCGACCAGCCTTGTGGAGGCAGGGGTTGATCTGGACTTTCGTGCTGTGTACAGACAGCTGGCGGGAGTTGATTCTATGATCCAGGCAGCAGGAAGATGCAACAGAGAAGGAAAGCGGGATGCAGATGAAAGCTTCGCTTATATTTTTCAATTTGAAGAAAAAGAAAATGTTCCCGGACAGCAACTACAGATTGATGTATCAAAGATGTTGATTTCAGAGAATGAAGATATCTCATCGTTGAAAGAAATAGAAAAATATTTTGAAGCACTGTATCATTTCCGAGGGGCGAGTCTGGATAAAAAGAAGATTCTCGACGAGTTTAAAGGGAAAAGATATAATTATGCTACGGCAGCACAGGAGTTTAAACTGATCGAGGAAAATACATTGACTGTCTTTGTCAGCAGAGAGGAAGAGGCAGCAGAGCTCCTTCGGCAGATCAAATGTCAAGGATATACAAAGTCGGGGATGCGAAAAGCAGGTCAGTACTGTGTTCAGTTATACAAAAATGATATCAAGAAACTTCAGGGAGCAGGAATGCTCAGACCGATATCTGAGGACATTGAAAATTTCTTTGAGCTTGTCGACGAGGCGCAGTATACAGAAGAGATGGGGCTGGATCTTGGAATAGAGTCTGGGATGGCGGTAATCATATGATAAAAACAGGAACGGTGCAAAAGAAGAACAAACTTTTTGCACCGCTCCTGTTTTTTACGTTATCGTAAATCTCATTATTTCAATCCTCAGGTACCTGTCCTGACCACAAAAATATTATAACAAATGAGGTAACTAATTTCAATGAAATTTTAAGATAACAGAAATTAAAAATATATTGCATTAAGAATGTATGAGGAGTATAGTAACAATTAGGAAAATAAATTTGATAATAGAATAGCTTATATAAACGAAGGGAGAAAATATGATCTTATATCACGGTAGCAGACAAATCGTAGAATATCCGGAAATAAGAAAAGCAAAATACAATAAAGATTTCTATTTTGGGTTTTATTGTACCAGATATGAAGAGCAGGCAAAAAGATGGGCAGCGCGTTACGGTGTAAACGGATATCTGAATAAATATGAGTATGTACCGGATAACAGGCTTAACTACAAGGTGTTTACTGAGATGACAGAAGAATGGCTCGATTTTATCGTTGCATGCCGCAGCGGGAAGTCTCATAAATACGACATAGTAGAAGGCCCTATGGCAGACGATACAATTTATAATTACGTTCAGAACTATATGGATGGGAAAATTTCAAGAGCGGCGTTCTGGGAACTGGCAAAGTTTAAGTATCCCACGCACCAGATCAGTTTTCATACGGTTTCTGCACTTGACACTTTGAAATTTATAGGAAGTGAGGTTGTATATGGGAACAAAGAATAATAATGCACTTTTTTTTACATGCAGCCTGATTGAATATATCGGCCGCAGTATAAAGCGGACAAGACGTGAAGTTACAGAGTATCTGGGAAAGGACAGAATTAAGAGAATTTACGAGTATGCGGATGTCTTTCATTGTGAGCCGATTGAAAAAACGGCAGACGAGTTTATTGAAGAGGCGCATATGGCGGAAGGAAGTTTTGACAATGTGAAGGAATGCCGGTATACCGTTCCAGGCTATTGGGATATCGGGGAAGTATATGAGCGGTTGATTGAAGATATCTATGAGGATGAAAATCTACTGGAAGGGGTGTGGGAGGTTTACCATTCCTGGATTGACGGGCAGATTTCAGATTATAATACAGATTTCTATTATCAGCCGAGAGATTATATAGCAGAATGCTACAGGAAAGGAGAGGTTTTATAAATGAAACGAAGGAAGGAGGTCGAGCGATGGGAGTAGGTGTTAAGGTCAGAGTGTGGGGAAATTACGCGCTCTTCTCACGCCCGGAGATGAAAGTGGAAAGGTGCTCCTATGACGTCATGACTCCGTCAGCGGCGAGAGGAATCCTAGAGGCGGTCTACTGGCATCCGGGCATGCGATGGGTGATCGATAAGATCCATGTGGTCAATCCGGTCCAATTCACAAGTGTGCGCCGGAATGAAGTGAAGAGTAAAATACTTGCCAGTAATGTACTTCAGGTCTATAACGGTGCAAAGAAACCGTTGTACATAAGTACGAAGGCCGATATTGTCCAGCGGGCGTCGCTTATACTGCGGGATGTGGAATATGTGATCGAAGCACATTTCGAGATGACCGAGCGGGCGAATGAGACAGATAATCCGGGCAAATTTAAGGATATCATCATGCGGCGGCTGAGAAGAGGAGAATGCTTCCATATGCCATATTTCGGATGCAGGGAGTTTCCGGCGAATTTCTGCCTGTGCGAAGAGGAAGATATCAGGACAGCGTATGATGATGTGGAAGAAAAAGATCTGGGATTTATGCTTTTTGATATGGATTACTCGGACAGG
>DWWI01000123.1 GCA_019119745.1 Candidatus Mediterraneibacter gallistercoris
GCTGCAGGCGAGGTCTTTTTCCCGCAGGACAGTTCCCAGCAGGATCAGAGGAACCAGTACGCCAAAGTCCTCCGCTTCGGAGAGCCAAAGCAGGAGCGCCGAGACTGCATCAAGTCCAAGCAGGAGAAGAAGCCACGGCAAATACCTCGATAAATAAAGCAGTCTGTTTCTCATCACGGATCCTCCTCATTTCCCAAAGAGTTTTCCCGTTCGAAAAATTCCCCGGGATCTTGTTCTGACTCGGCTCCATTTTCCAGACGATATCCCACACCGCGGACCGGTATGATCTTCTGCGTCATGCCAAGCCCTGCCATCGTCTTTTTCAGTCTTGTCAGATTGACCTGCAGCGCATTCTCATCAATAAACTCTGTCGTGCCCCACAGTGCTGTGCACAGCTCATCTTTTGCAGCTGTCCTGTCGCCGCGGGCTAAAAATGTCTCAAGCAGTTTTCCCTGATTTTTCGGAAGTACAGTCGAACTGTTGTTGATATACAGTGTATAGGTCTGACGGTCCAGCAGAAATCCCGGTCCCTCCAGCAGATTTGCCCGTCCTTCATAGCGTTTCAGGACATTTGAGACCCGGGCAAGAAGTCTCTCCCTGCGGCACGGTTTGGTCAGATACTCGTCCGCCCCGAGTTCAAGGGCGTGAAGTTCATCTTTCATCTGGTCCCGGGATGTCAGCACGAGTACCGGAAACGGACTTCTTCCTTTGATCTCCCGGCAGATCTGAAATCCGCTTACACCCGGCAGGTTGAGATCCAGCACTACAAGATCAGGCGATATTTCTTCCAGCTGCTTTGTCACATGATTAAATTCACTGATCTCTATCGTCTCATATCCCGCTTTCCTGAGCATCAGCGACAGTTCTTCACGCATAAGAGGTTCATCCTCAACTACTGCGATCCGTTTCATCCTTTCCTGCACCTCCTGTGATTCTCCGCTTTATGTTCAATCTGTTATTCTTCCCGCTCCGGCGCCATAAGCGTCAGCAGATACCTGCTGCTGGAACGTTTTACCGCCGTCATATAAATGCATTCTATCACACAAAGCACAAGAATCATAGCCGCGGAAATGCCCAGCAGCTCTCCGGCCGTTCCCTGGGTTCTGGGAGAAAGTATGCCCGTAAACAGCGCCCGTACCGCGAACAGGCTGCTTACAGCTGCCGCAAGCACCGGGATTCCGAAATACCAGTTGATCTGTTTCTTTGCGGATCCGCACAGTATTTCATACGCAGCTCCCAGCTTGATGAGCGTCTTATATCTCCGGTTTGTCTGCTGCTGGTTCATCAGGAACTGGACGCCGATCACAGTGTTCGCAACGATCAGAAAGATGATCGCCAGATAAATCGTAATATAACTTGCCGCCACGATATAGAACAGCTGCCGACCCATATTCTGCAGATAGCTCTCATAATTTAGTCCGGTCTCATTTAATCTGTCGTTCATCCCGGAGATTGCCTGCATAAGTCCGGTCTTTGCTGTGGCACCGCTGTCCAGCACTCCGTTAACATAGACGTCGTACTGATTCTGTGTGTAATATTGAAATGCATCATCAGGCAGGATCAGCGCAAAAGACATAGTGATCGAATAATCCGTCACAACTGCTGTCGTCTGTACCTTACCGGTCAGCTGCAGTGGATTCCCGTCAAGCTCCACTTCCGGATGTTTTGCAAGGACAGCATCCATAATCTCAAGGCGGCTCGCATTGACAAAACTGCTGTCCATATATACAGCCGCTTCATCTTCCCCCAGCTCTATCCCGGGAAGCCCTGCAGTACGGAGCAGTTCATTATATCCGGAAAGGGAGATCAAAGACGGATAGTCTGCAAAGCCCAAATTATTCAAAAGTATGTCCCTGTCATCCGAAGCAGGAAATCCGGCAATCTGATCCATCACAATATCCATTGAATATGCATTTTCAAAATCATCTGCTGTGCGGATATCACCGATCTTCATTTCAAACAATTTGGAAAACTCTGTGTCCAGACCTTCCTTACGCAGCGTATCAAATATATCCGCCGCAGCCTTCTCCTGATTTGGTTCATCGGTATATTCCGGTATAAATGTATAGTCCAGCACATGGGGATCTGACTGTCCATAGTTGACCGCGATGGCCACACCCGCGCCAAAGCAGCAGAGTGCTCCGAGTATCAGAAGAGAACTGACCGCCATGGTGCCCGACTTTCGGACTACATTTTCCTGTAACTGGCGCACATTGAATATATGCAGATGCCGGTCTCTCTTCCCGCCTTTTAAAATCAGGTTAAATATATATCTGAGCCCGTAGAAAAACAGCAGTGTCCCCGCAAATCCCAGCAGCAGCGTAAGTCCCATCATCCGGATCTGACTCCATGACACTCCCCGGATTGCCAGATAATATGCCGTCCCGAGGCATACGAGGCCTGCCAGAAGCGCCAGGCCATAAACCCACGCCGGATACTGCTTCTTTGTTTCCTCCGGTTTTTCCGACAGAAGCGATCCGATCTCCTGACGGCTGATCTTCGCGCTCAGGATCAGAAACGCCGCCAGTTTAATAATAAAGAACCCTGCTGCTGTCAGCAGAATGGCATGAAGCGACAGTGTGAACCGGTGTCCGATAATTCCCAGCCCCACCAGCCGGGCAGTTATCAGACTGATCAGCTCCGACAGCAGGACTCCTGAAGGAAGTCCGATCAGCAGGGCAATAACACTGCTCCGCACGTCTTCCGCCAGAAGAAGCACAAACAGCCTGTTCCGCGTCATTCCCATCATCAGATACATCCCGAACTCATGTCTGCGCCGTTCAAGCTGGAACTTGCTGGCAAAATAGATCAGGAAAAACAGAACGACCAGCGTCAGCACATAAAATACAGGGATCATCGCAAGGAGACGGGATACCGCATCACTTTCCATTTTCTGAAGGAACAGCATAACATCCTGACGCGAAAGAGAAAGTATAATATAAAATGCTATGACAGAGACCAGAAGCGTCGTAAAAAACAACCCGTTCTCTTTTCTGCTTCTTTTACTGTTGCGTGCAATAAGCTCAAAGAACATTAGCGCTTCCTCCTCCCATCTGTGACATAACTTTCAATATCCTCTCATAAAATTCCGCTCGCGTTTCATCCGGAGTGTCCCGCCTCAGTTCATGAAAGATCTGTCCGTCCTGAATGAACAGGATCCTTTTGCAGTAACTTGCCGCATTAGAGTCATGAGTTACCATAAGGATCGTCGCATTCTCCTCCTCATTTAATCCTGAAAGCTTCTTCATCAGTGTTTTTGCGTTTTTCGAATCAAGCGCTCCCGTCGGTTCGTCCGCAAGTATAATGCCCGGATCCATGATCAATGCCCTTGCCGCTGCAACGCGCTGCTTCTGTCCTCCCGACATCTGGGACGGAAACTTATCGAGCACGTCTGTGATCTCCAGATAAGATGCCAGACGCGTCAGTCTGTCTCTGCTCTCTTTGTCCGGCACATTGTGAAGAGACATTGGAAGCATAATGTTTTCCCTTCCGGTCAGATTATCGATCAGCTCAAAATTCTGAAACAGATAGCCGATCTCCCTTCCTCTGTACTGTGCAAGCTTTTTTCCTTTCAGTGACTGGATCTGCGTTCCCCGCATCACGATCCTGCCGCTGCTCGGCTGTATCACCGTGGCAATGCAGTTTAGCAGCGTCGATTTTCCCGATCCGCTGCTTCCCATAATCCCGAGGAATTCTCCTTCCATCACCTGAAATGTAATCCCGTTCAGAGCTTTCGTCTGATTGCCCGGCTTCCCGTAATATTTCTTTAAACTGTTAATTTCAAGAACTGTATTCATTTTCAGCACCTCCCTTGTACTATGGACTCATAATAGCATATGGCAGGGAAAGAAAACACTTACAGCTCGTGTAAGATTTCACACATCGGGCTTCTATAAACAGTAACACCTGCATATACTGATACTATCATTACAGTATATGCAGGTGATTTTTTTGAAAAATATCAAAGTCTGGCTTATAGCAGGTTTTATCTTTACTGCAGTATTCGGAACACTTTCCCATTTTTTCTATGACTGGTCCGGAGAAAATCCACTGATCGGACTGATAAGTCCTGTCAACGAATCCACATGGGAACACATGAAACTCGTCTTTTTCCCCGTTCTCATCTGGTCTTTCTGCATTTCTCCTCTGCTTTCACATGAATTTTCTTCCCTCCGCCCGGCTCTTCTTTTCAGCGGAATCCTCGGCACCTTTGCGGTCCCTGTCCTGTTCTACACTTATTCAGGTATCCTGGGACGTAATGTCGCATGGATTGATATTTTGATATTTTTCATCTGCGTCTTCGTCACTTTTTTCTCTGCCTGGAAGCTTCAAAATTCTGTGAAAATATATCAAAAGAGGGCTGCTATTTATTTGGCGGTTGTTTTCCTCATTATACTTTTCTTTCTGTTTACTTTTCTCCCTCCGGACATCGGACTATTCGCCGAACCATAAAAATATTCCGCAGCTGTCTTTATCTTCCTGTCTTCTCATTCAGGCATCAAAAGACACTACTTTCTCCCTCAGCCGGGCAAGATCTGTTTTATCCGGATGGGATGCTGCCTTGTCAAAATTTTCTATCATCATCTTGATCTTCTCGTCCTGAGGAGCTTTCTCCTGCATCGCCTCATAGCGTTTCCGCACACTCTGAGGCATCTTTCCCTGACACATATACGTCCCTGACACCTTATTTCCTTCCGGCAGATGGGCTGATACGCGGTTCAGGATCTGTGTAAAATACTGTTCTGATCCGCCAAAGCCTGCCGTACCAAAGAGAAATACATTCCGGTTATGCAGTGTCTCCATATACTTTCCAATCTTTTCACTGCATTCCCCTTTATCAGTCCAGAAACCGAGAAAAATCAGATCCGCCTCTTCTGCCTTACTCTGCAGTTCTTCTTCCGGTGTACCGAAGCAGACGCATTTTTCTTCTCCCAGGGTACTTTTTATTTCCTTTGCCAGCATCTCTGTATTCCCTGTTGCGCTTTCATATATAACTGCATACTTCATGTCTTTTTGCTTCCTTTCTCTTATCCGCACTTTTATCTCCGCTTTTTATATAGAGATTTTCAGTGCTCTCCCTACCATATCCAGCTCGTCCTCGTATATACAATTCTGAAACAAATGTCCGGCAACTTTTCTTCGGCACTCTTTGTAGTCCATCCACGCCGTCTCTGATACCTCAGACTCCTGCAGTGTAAGTTCAGCCGTATTCACCGGTTCCTCATATATATAAATCATACTCAGCTCATTATCCCGAAAAGGCCGTCCGTAAAACTCACTTTCAAATCCGCACCGCCTTGTTCCAACCTCTCTGAGCTGCTCCGGGAGCGCATCGATGCCAAGCTCTTCTTTCAGCTCTCTTATAGCGCTCTCAAGATATCCGTGACCGGCTTCCACATGTCCCGCCGAGGAGATATCCCAGCATCCGGGATTGGAATCTTTGCACTCGCTGCGTTTCTGAAGGAGCAGATCATACCCGCTTTTGTCATTGGGCCGGACGATCCATGTGTGTACAGTCGGATGAAGCGAACCGTCTTCATGCACCACGCCCCGCTCCTTGACCACGCCTGTCCTGCTGCCGTCCTCCCTGATCTCATCGAACAGTTCCAGCGGCTCTCCGTCAAGAGCAGCGTACTGCAGCACATCACTCCTGTTGTAGACAAGCTTCAGGGAAAAGAACTCTCTTTCCATATCCAGCAGCCGGAAAAAGATTTTATCCCCTTCCCACAGCTCCAGCGCCGGGATATCTTTCTTATCCACCCATTCAAGCTCACCCTCGTCACACTCGATCGGATTTCCCGTGAAACCATCTGCCGTATAAAGGGACATATACTCCAGTGTATCTTCCCCGTATACAAAGGTCACAATACCTCTGTATTTCCACGAGGTCAGTGTGTATCCGGTCTCTTCTTTCACCTCTCGCAAAAGACATTCCTCAGGACTTTCCCCGTGTTCAAAATGTCCGCCCACGCCGATCCACTTGTCCTTATTCACATCATTTTTCTTCACTGTGCGGTGGAGCATCAGATATTTTCCATCCTGCTCAATATAGCACAGCGTACTCAGTCGTTCCATAGTTATGCACTCTCCTGACTTTTCATAAACTGACTCTCATACAAATGTTTATAGAATCCGCCTTCTGCGAGCAGGCTTTCGTGATTGCCCTGCTCGATGATCTGTCCGTCTTTCATTACGAGGATCACATCTGCCTCCCGGATCGTGGACAGTCTGTGCGCTACAATGAATGTTGTCCTGCCCTTCATCAATGCCGCAAAGGCATCCTGTATCTTCAGCTCTGTCCTTGTATCGATGGATGACGTTGCTTCATCCAGTATGAGCATCGGAGGCCTGCACAGCATAACTCTGGCAATACACAAAAGCTGCTTCTGTCCCTGCGAAAGCCCTCCGCCGTCTTCTGTAATCCATGTATCATACCCCTGAGGAAGACGTCTGATATAGCTGTGGATGTGGGAAGCTTTCGCCGCCGCGATGACTTCCTCATCTGTGGCGTCAGGACGTCCCATAGTGATATTATCCCGGATTGTTCCTGTCTTAAGCCATGTATCCTGAAGCACCATGCCATATCCGGCCCTCAGGCTCTTCCGCGTCATTTCCCGGATATCGGTACCTTCTACACTGATCGAACCATTCTTCACATCGTAGAACCGCATAAGCAGATTGATGATCGTCGTCTTGCCGCATCCGGTGGGACCTACGATGGCAATCCGCTGTCCGGGTTTCACATCAAGATTAAAATCACGGATCAGCTTCTGTCCTTCCACGTAGGAGAAGTCCACATGCTCCGCCCTGACATTTCCCTGTATATCTTTCAGCTCCACCGCGTTCTCCGGTTCCGGCGTCTGAGGTTCTTCCTCGATCAGATCAAAGATTCTCTGCGCGCATGCCACGGCATTCTGAAACTCGGTAACTACGCCTGATATCTCATTAAACGGCTTTGTATACTGGTTCGCGTAACTCAAAAAACTGGAGAGCTGTCCGACGGAAAGAGAGCCGTTTACTACTGCAAAGGCGCCCGTGATTCCCACTCCGGTATATACAAGGCTGTTTACAAATCTCGTGGATGGATTCGTAATGGATGAGAAGAATGTGGCTTTCAGATAGGCTTTCCCAAGCCGCTCATTGATCTCATCGAACTCTTTTGTCACTTTTTTGCCGCGTCCGAATGCCTGCACAACCTTCTGGTTACCGACCATCTCATCGATCAGTCCGGTCTGCTCCCCGCGGATCTCAGACTGAAGACGGAACATGGAAAATGTTCTCTTTGCGATAAAGTTCGCCACAATGAATGAGACCGGCGTGATCAGCACTACTACAAACGTGATCGTTACATTGACCGACAGCATGAAGCAGAATGTTCCGACGATCGTGGCAATTCCGGTGAAAAGCTGG
>DWWI01000124.1 GCA_019119745.1 Candidatus Mediterraneibacter gallistercoris
TGAAAGCGATGCGTGAAGCGCAGAAAATCTTTGCGACATACACACAGGAGCAGGTGGACAAGATCTTCTACGAGGCAGCTATGGCGGCCAATAAACAGCGTATCCCGCTTGCCAAGATGGCAGTCGAGGAGACGAAAAGAGGAGTGATGGAAGACAAGGTCATAAAGAATCATTATGCCGCAGAATATATTTACAACGCATATAAAGATACAAAGACATGCGGTGTGATCGAGGAAGATTCTGCATACGGAATCAAGAAAGTAGCGGAACCGATCGGACTTGTTGCTGCCGTTATTCCGACAACGAACCCTACTTCTACTGCAATCTTTAAAACACTGATCTGTCTGAAGACGAGAAACGCCATCATTATCAGCCCGCATCCGAGTGCGAAGGCGTGTACCATAGCAGCGGCAAAAGTGGTCCTCGACGCTGCTGTAAAGGCAGGAGCCCCCGAGGGAATTATCGGATGGATCGACACCCCGTCTCTGGAACTGACAAATACGGTAATGAGAGAGTCCGATATCATCCTCGCAACGGGCGGCCCGGGTATGGTAAAAGCCGCATACTCTTCAGGAAAACCGGCTCTGGGTGTAGGCGCCGGAAATACACCGGTTATTATCGATGATACGGCGGATATCAGAATGGCAGTTAACTCTATCATCCACTCAAAGACATTTGACAATGGTATGATCTGTGCGTCTGAACAGTCTGTTACCGTTCTTGACAGCGTGTATGATGAGGTGAAGAAGGAATTTGCATACAGAGGATGCTATTTCCTCAAACCGGGCGAGGAACTGGATAAGGTACGAAAGACAATTATCATCAACGGCGCGCTTAACAGCAAGATCCCCGGGAAATCAGCATATGAGATTGCTCAGCTTGCCGGTGTCGATGTCCCGGAAAACACTAAGATCCTTATTGGCGAGGTAGAGTCTGTAGACATCTCGGAAGAGTTTGCCCATGAAAAATTATCTCCTGTACTTGCGATGTACCGGGCAAAGACATTCGATGAAGCTCTTGAAAAGGCGGCTCAGCTTGTAGCTGACGGCGGATACGGTCATACGTCTTCCCTCTTTATAGATCCGGCGGAGACTGAGAAAATCCAGAAGCATTATGAGGCGATGAAGACCTGCCGTGTCCTGATCAATACTCCGTCTTCTCATGGCGGTATCGGTGACCTGTACAACTTCAAACTTGCTCCGTCACTTACCCTTGGATGCGGATCATGGGGCGGAAACTCCGTATCTGAGAACGTTGGAGTAAAGCATCTTTTGAATGTGAAGACAGTTGCCGAGAGGAGAGAGAATATGCAGTGGTTCAGGACGCCTGAAAAAGTATACTTTAAGAAAGGATGCACACCGGTAGCGCTTGCAGAACTTGGAAATGTAATGCACAAGAAAAAAGCGTTTATCGTAACTGATACATTCCTTTACAAAAACGGATACGCAGATCCTATTGAGAAGAAGCTGGATGAAATGGGAATTCAGCATGCGTGCTTCTATGACGTGGCTCCTGATCCGACGCTGCAGTGCGCAGAGGAAGGCGTAAAACAGATGCGTTCTTTTGAACCGGATACGATCATTGCTCTGGGCGGTGGTTCGGCTATGGACGCGGCAAAGATCATGTGGCTTATGTATGAGCATCCGGAAGCAGACTTTGAAGATATGGCGATGGATTTCATGGATATCCGCAAGAGGGTATTCACATTCCCGAAGATGGGAGAAAAAGCATATTTCGTGGCAATCCCGACATCCTCTGGTACAGGATCGGAGGTGACACCGTTCGCTATTATTACGGACGCCGAAACGGGTGTGAAATGGCCGATCGCAGATTATGAGCTGATGCCGAATATGGCAATTGTGGATGTGGACAACGCAATGACGGCTCCGAAAGGACTGACAAGTGCTTCCGGTATAGATGTTATGACACACGCGATTGAAGCATACGTATCCATTATGGCAACCGACTTCACAGACGGACTTGCGATGAAGGCTGTTAAGCTGGTGTTCGACAACCTGCCGTCTGCTTATGAAAACGGAGCAAAGGATCCGAAAGCGCGCGAAGCAATGCACAATGCTTCCTGCATGGCAGGTATGGCTTTTGCAAATGCGTTCCTCGGAGTAAACCACTCTATGGCTCATAAGCTCGGCGCATTTCATCATCTGCCCCATGGCGTTGCAAATGCCGTAATCCTGACAGAGGTAATGAGATATAATGCTGCGGAAGTACCGACAAAGATGGGAACATTTTCACAGTATCAGTATCCGCATGCCCTTGCAAGATACGCTGAACTCGGACGTTTCGCAGGATGCCCGGGCAATACAGATGAGGAAGTGTTTGAGAACTTCATAGCAAAACTGGAAGATCTGAAGGAGAAGATCGGTATCAGGAAGACAATCAAAGACTATGGAATTGATGAAAAATATTTCCTTGAGACTCTGGACGAGATGAGCGAGCAGGCATTTAATGATCAGTGTACGGCGGCAAATCCAAGATATCCGCTCATTAAAGAAATCAAAGAGCTTTATCTGAAATGCTATTATGGAAAATAAAATAGTATAAAATCCGAAAAAGCAGATATGGGTGAAGACCGGAACAAAAGCCTGTATCTGCTTTTTTACAGTCAGATATGTTAATAATTTAACAATAAAAAATACATAAAAAATATAGTTAAAAAATGCACAAACTTTCGTCGGATGCCTTTTTTTACACACTTCTATGAGGTATAATAAGACCATCATATTATAAAAACTTCAATAAGGAGGGCCGCATTTATGAAGCTGGAAGAAAACAATATCATCGTAAAACGTCCTTATAAAACTGTCTACAGATGCGATGACAGTATTGTGAAGGTATTTGCAGAGACGCACCCGAAATCAGATGTCTTTAACGAAGCGCTTCTGACTGCAAGGATCGAGGAGACTGACCTTGATATCCCGAAAGTAAAAGGTGTGACTCAGATTGATGGAAAATGGGCGATAGAGATTGAATACAAAGAAGGAAAAACTCTGGAAGAGATGATGAAGTCTGACAGGAGTAACATAGATAAATATATGAGCGATTTTGTTGACCTGCAGATTAAAGTGCACAGTCAGAGATCGCCGCTCCTTAAAGGGATGAAAGATAAGATTACCCGCCAGATCAACAGTCTGAAGATACTTGACGCAACGACAAGATACGAACTTCTGACACGCCTGGAGAGTATGCCGAAGCACAATAAAGTATGCCACGGAGACTTTAATCCCAGCAATGTCATTGTCGGGAAAAACGGTAAAATGACTGTAGTTGACTGGGCGCATGCGACACAGGGAAACGCAAGTGCAGACGCGGCCATGACCTACCTGCTCTTTGCATTGAAAGATCAGGAAACCGCAGATCTGTACCTCAACATGTTCTGTAAGAAGAGCGACACTGCAAGGCAGTATGTACAGCAGTGGCTTCCGATAGTAGCGGCGTCACAGCTGGCAAAAGAAAATGAACTGGAGAAAGAATTCCTCATGAGATGGATTGATGTAATTGACTATCAGTAAGAAGAAAATTTCGATTTTTCGGATTGAATGCCAATAGGATAAGGTCCGAAAACAGACGGAGAGGAGGCAATGAAATACTTTTTAAGATAACCGACATGTGCTTCAGGCTCCGCTCCATAATCTGAGAAAAATTAAAGGGTTGAAATCTGATTAGATGCAAAGCCGCAAAATGGATAACTCGCCTTTGGCTCGAACAATCCATTTTGCGGCTTAACATCAGATTCCAGTCCCTTAACTTTTTCTGACAGATTATTTCGAAGTCGCCTTCCTCACATACCAGTCATCTCTTTAAAGTCTTTCGATGCCTCGTCCCCATCTGTTTTCTGCTTTATCGGATTCGGCAGCCAGTCCGACAAAACTGAAAGTCAAAGAAAACGAAGGAAAGGGGAACC
>DWWI01000125.1 GCA_019119745.1 Candidatus Mediterraneibacter gallistercoris
GCTGCCACCAGACAGAAAGAGATGATACTATCATATACTGATTGAAGGAGATGTGAAAGGATAACTTCTACTTGTGAAAGAGTAAAGTCTATCTCATGTCAGTGAACTAGAATTTAAAATTTCATTTCACCAGAAGGACACGGAGTGAAGCTGTGTATTGACATTGGACAACCGGATGCAGTATGATTGACATACATTCCCGAAAGAATTCATTTTCGGTAATCTTGCCCTTGAGGGAGGGCGTCTGGCCGGATCGGCCGGGTATTTCTATTATTTTATCAGTGGTGTTTTTATGCAGCCGATACAGGGAGGAGACTCAGAAGAAAGGAGCGCGAATGAGTTTCAGCACAGTTTTGTCCGCTGCCATTGAAGGACTCAAAGTTGAATTTGTCCGGGTGGAGGCGGATGTATCTAATGGACTTCCGGTATTTCATATGGTGGGATATCTGTCGTCAGAGGTCAGGGAAGCAGGAGAGCGTGTGCGTACCGCGATCAAAAATTCCGGCTTTGATTATCCGGCAAAGCGTACGGTGATTAATCTATCTCCTGCCACACTCAGAAAAAGAGGGGCGTCATTTGATCTGCCGATTGCTGTATCAATACTGTCTTCACTGGGACAGATTCTGCCGGGAAAAATGGAAGAATATCTGATCATCGGAGAATTAAGCCTGGACGGACAGGTAAGAAAGGTTCCGGGTATACTGCCGGTGGTCATGGAAGCTCTGGAAAATGGGATTACCTGCTGTATTGTTCCGAAAGAAAATGAAGCAGAGGGAAGGCTGGTCAGCGGAATGAAGGTAATTGGAGTAGAAAACCTGCAGGAGGCTGTTGATTGTTTAACAGGAAAGAATATCTGCGGTCTGCATGGCGGCGCCGGGATAAAAGAGACATATCAGGACTTGCCGTCTGTATTGGAAACAAAGGATGAAAGCCTGCCGGATTTCTCTCAGATTAAAGGTCAGGAAAATGTAAAAAGAGCTGCAGAGATCGCTGTTTCCGGCGGACACAACATTCTGATGATCGGGCCTCCGGGCGGAGGCAAGTCGATGACTGCAAAATGCATTGCCGGTATTCTGCCTCCGCTGGATCTGAAAGAGAGTATGGAGATTACAAAAGTATACAGTGTGCTCGGACTTTTGAAAGAAGAGTCGCCCCTGATACAGGAGAGGCCTTTCAGAGAGGTACATCATACAGCGACAAGAGCAGCGCTGATCGGGGGCGGCGCTGTGCCGCGGCCGGGCGAGATAAGCCTTGCTCATGGGGGAGTCCTTTTTCTGGATGAGCTTCCCGAATTCAAAAAAAGTGTTCTGGAAGTGCTTCGGCAGCCGTTGGAGGAGCGGTACATACGGATATCGAGGACATATGGGAATTATACATTCCCGGCAGATTTTATGCTGGTAGCGGCGATGAATCCATGTCCGTGCGGATGCTATCCTGATCTGGAAAAATGTACATGTACTCCGGCGCAGATACAGATGTATTTGAGCAGGATCAGCCGTCCGTTTCTGGACAGAATTGATTTGTGTGTGGAGGCGCCGCGTATCAGATATGAAGAGCTGACAGGGGAAGGGAGCAGTGAAAGTTCGGAAGAAATCAGGAGAAGAGTATGTCGGGCAAGAGAGATTCAGAAGGAACGTTACAGAGGAACATCTATAACGACGAATGCTATGCTTGGAAGTGACGATCTGAAGAGATACTGCGGCCTGGGACAGGTCGAAAACAAGCTGATGGAACGTGCATTTACAGTGATGGAACTGACGGCACGCGCATATCACAGAGTTATAAAGACAGCGCGCACGATTGCCGATCTGGACGGAGAGGAGCATATCAGGGAGGTACATTTGGCGGAAGCGCTCGGTTACAGGATGGTAGACAGGAAGTACTGGAGGAGGTAAAAATGAAATACGAGTTCTGGATGGCGGGAATACAGGGAGTGGCTGCACAGAAAAAAATCAGATTGAGAGAATGTATGAAATCCGCAGAAGCGATTTATTATATAGAAGAAATACAATTGCGGCAATTCGGGTTCTTGAATGACAATGAGTGTAATAAGATTATGCAGGCAGGCAAAAACAGGCAATTTCAGTCGGACTATGAGAAAATGGTTGAAAAGGGGATACGGTTTGTACCGTACTTTTCAGAAGAGTATCCGGAAAGTCTGAAAGAAATTTCCGATTATCCGTATGCGCTTTATGTAAAAGGCAGTCTCCCGCAGAAAACGACGAGGAAAGCTGCGATAATCGGCGCGAGACGATGTACGCCGTACGGAGAGAAATATGCTATTGATTTTGCCCGGGCACTGGCGGAGTGCGGCGTGGAGATTATCAGTGGAATGGCAAGAGGAATTGACGGGATGGGGCACAGAGGCGCGCTGCTTGCGGGCGGCAGAACATACGCTGTACTTGGATCCGGAGCAGACGTGTGCTATCCGCGGGAACATATCGGACTTTATGTCGATATTTTGGAGCAAGGCGGTGGAATTCTGTCCGAACAGCCGCCGGGAACAGCACCGCTTCCCTATAACTTCCCTGCGCGTAACCGGATTATAAGCGGTCTGTCCGATGCTGTTCTTGTCATGGAGGCGGGGAGAAAAAGCGGATCGCTGATTACAGTCGACCTGGCGCTGGAGCAGGGAAAGGATATCTATGCACTGCCCGGACCGGTAAACAGTGCATTGAGCGATGGCTGTAATCATCTGATCCGGCAGGGGGCGGGAATTCTGCTCTCGCCGGAGGCGCTTCTCGAGGAATGGGGAATTGCAAAAAAAGAGCCCGCAGAGGCGGGTAAAAAGAAAATCAAAAATGAAAAAAAACTTGAAAGTGCCGAAAAATTGGTGTATAGTTGTCTCGGTTTGTATCCCAAGAATCTGGAACAGCTGGTCTGTGAGACAAAGCTGAATATTAAAGAGGTTCTGGAGAATCTTGTTACTCTGGAACTACGTGGATATGTACGTGAAATATCAAAGAATTATTATGTTATATCAGAATAAAAGGCAAAAGCGGGCCTATGGAGGGAGTCAGTTTTATGGCGCATTATCTTGTTATCGTGGAGTCACCTGCGAAAGTAAAGACGATCAAAAAATTTCTGGGGAGCAATTATACGGTTGCGGCATCTCAGGGACATGTACGTGATCTGCCCAAGAGCTCGCTCGGTATTGACATTGAACATGACTATGAACCCAAATATATTACAATACGCGGCAAGGGGGATATTCTTGCAAATCTCAGAAAGGAAGCAAAGAAATCCGATAAAGTATATCTGGCAACCGACCCTGACCGGGAAGGAGAAGCGATTTCATGGCATCTTGCCGCTGCGCTGAAGCTGGACGAGAAGAAAATGCGCCGCATTACTTTTAACGAGATTACAAAGAAGGCCGTGAAAACCTCATTGAAGGCTCCGCGGGATATTGATATGAATCTGGTCAATGCACAGCAGGCAAGGCGTGTCCTTGACCGTATGGTGGGGTATATGATCAGTCCGATACTGTGGGCTAAGGTAAAACGCGGGTTGAGCGCCGGACGTGTTCAGTCTGTCGCGCTTCGCCTTGTAGCTGACAGGGAAGAGGAAATCAACGCTTTTATTCCGGAAGAATACTGGACGCTTGATGCGGTGCTTAAGGTCAAAGGAGAAAAGCGGCCACTTGTCGCAAAATTTTACGGAACAGACAAGAAGAAAATTACGATTCATTCAGAAAAAGAACTGAATGAAATCCTTCATAAGATTGAAAATGCAGAGTTCAGGATCACAGATATCAAAACATCAGAGCGTATCCGCAAGGCTCCGCTTCCGTTTACTACGAGTACCCTTCAGCAGGAGGCTGCAAAGGCGCTGAATTTCGGAACTCAGAAGACGATGCGTATCGCTCAGCAGCTCTATGAAGGAATTGATATAAAAGGAAACGGAACAGTCGGTGTTATCACATACCTGCGTACTGATTCGACGAGAATCGCTGACGAGGCGGATGCAGCTGCGAGAGAGTATATTTCATCTAATTACGGGGATGAATATGCCGCGGCAAAACAGAATTCTGTGAGCGGCGGAAAGAAGATACAGGATGCGCATGAGGCAATACGGCCCACAGATATCACAAGGACCCCGGCCTCATTGAAGGACTCTCTGACAAGAGACCAGTTCAGACTGTATCAGCTGATCTGGAAACGTTTTGCTGCGAGCCGTATGAATCCGGCCCGTTATGAGGCAACGTCTGTCAGAATCGGCGCGGACGAATACTGTTTTACGGTATCCGCGTCCAAACTGCTTTTTGACGGGTTCCGTTCCGTATATACGGAAGCAGATGAGGAAAAGGAAGAAAGCAACGTCCTGGTCGGCAACCTGAGCATGGATTCCGTACTGAAAAAAGAAGAACTTGACCCCAAACAGCACTTTACACAGCCGCCGGCACATTATACGGAAGCCAGCCTTGTCAAGACACTCGAGGAACTGGGGATCGGGCGCCCCAGTACTTATGCGCCTACAATTTCCATTATACTGGGCCGCCGGTATGTGACAAAAGAGGCGAAAAACCTTTATCTCACTGAGATTGGCGAAGTGGTCAACAACATGATGAAACAGTCTTTCCCGAGCATTGTAGATGTCAATTTTACGGCTAATATGGAAGGTCTTCTGGATATGGTTGAAGAAGGTAAAGTGGAGTGGAAAGAAATCATCCGTAATTTCTATCCGGATCTCGAAGAAGCTGTAAAAAAGGCGGAGAAAGAACTGGAGACAGTAAAGATTGAAGATGAGGTGACAGATGTTATCTGCGAGGAATGCGGCAGAAATATGGTCATCAAATACGGACCGCACGGAAAGTTCCTTGCATGTCCGGGCTTTCCGGAGTGCCGTAATACAAAACCGTATCTGGAGAAGATAGGGGTTCCATGTCCTGTCTGCGGTAAGGATATAGTAATCCGCAAGACAAAGAAGGGCAGAAGGTACTATGGCTGCGAGAATAATCCGGAATGTGATTTCATGTCCTGGCAGAAACCATCCAAAGAAAAATGTCCGGAATGCGGCGGATATATGGTGGAAAAAGGAAATAAGCTGGTATGTGCGGATGAAAAGTGCGGGTATGTTACAGCACTGAATAAGAAGAAAGAATAAAAGATTGATGAAATTGCATTGCTATTCTGAAAATTGTGTGATAACATATGTTTATCTAGCGAATTATTGGAATTTGTATATACAATTGTGATATACGGAAGATATGCGGAGGAAATAATGAGCGTACAATTATTAGACAAAACAAGAAAAATCAATAAGCTGCTCCATAATAATAATTCGAGCAAGGTAGTATTTAATGATATCTGTGCAGTCCTTACAGAAATTCTTGACTCGAATGTCCTTGTGGTCAGCCGGAAAGGTAAGATCCTCGGGGTAAGCAAATGCCCTGATGTAAAAGAAATCCATGAATTGATTACAGAGTCGGTCGGTTCCCATATTGATGCAATGTTAAATGAGCGTCTTTTGAGTATCCTTTCCACAAAGGAAAATGTCAATCTCGAAACTCTTGGTTTTTCACCCGATGCGGTGCAGGGCTATCAGGCGATTGTTACACCTATCGATATCGCGGGAGAACGTCTTGGAACTTTATTTATTTATAAACAGGATTCAGCCTATTCGATTGACGACATTATTCTCAGTGAATATGGCACCGCAGTGGTAGGGCTTGAGATGCTGCGTTCTGTAAATGAAGAAAATGCAGAGGAATCGAGAAAAGAACATATTGTTCAGTCGGCTATCAGCACACTGTCTTTCTCGGAACTGGAAGCGATTATACATATTTTCGATGAGCTGGGCGGAACAGAGGGGATTCTTGTAGCCAGCAAGATTGCGGACAGAGTAGGAATCACACGTTCGGTGATCGTTAATGCACTGCGCAAATTCGAGAGTGCAGGTGTGATCGAATCCCGTTCTTCCGGTATGAAGGGTACATATATAAAAGTGCTTAATGATTATGTGTTTACCGAGCTTGACAAGATTAAGAAAGAGCGGATGTAGGCTGGAGGTTTTGCATATGTATGAAGGAAATCCTGTTGATCTCAGAATGGAAAAGATTCTTTCTGCCGACGGTATCTTTGATGATTCGACCCGGCAGTGCAGAGTGTGCAAATATGATCCGGAGGAAGATTACATCTATCTTGAACTGAAAGAGGATAAGCTGGAGACTATCTCTCTGGATGCTAAATACAGATGTTACATATCAACGAGGACAGAACTGCTGTACTGCACCGGCGTAGTGAAAGAGCGGTACTGCCAGGAAGATAAAAATCTATTGAAGTTCAGAATAGAAAACGGTTTTTATAATGTATACGAAGGAAGAAAAATGACGAAACGTGCCTGAATAGGTACGTTTCTTTTTTACTTTATAGGAAATTCCGATTTTTCCAGAAAGTAAAAGAAACACGCGTTCACCAAACTTGAGCTTGGTGAACACGTGCGTGGGAATGACAATAAGACGATGGTCAGGTTAGAAGATATAAAAACCTTCTTCACCAAACAAATCGTCAAAAGGATCGTCTTCATTTAGAAAATAATCCATATCCAGAAGGTCATCCTCGCTCATATGGCGAATGTCCTCGGATGTCATTCCTTCCGGTGGATTTTCTATGTATTTTTTGCGCAGTTCCTCGATATCTGGTTTCATGGTAAACATCCTCCTTTGAGAGGATTATATCATAACAGTACTATGCAGAGGAACGCATTCCACGAGATTTGGACATGGCTATCTCGTACATTTCTTCGAGGGATACGCGCTTATGGTTGTAATAGAGTTCCAGGAACTCCATTTTGTGATTACATTCAGGACAATACAGAGGATCATAACCGAAAGAAAGGAAAATAGAGGTCCTCCATTGAGTGAAGCTGCGGTATATCTTGTGTTTTTCTCTGGAAATGACGCGGTGCAGTTTTGAATCAATCTTACGGTGTCTTGCATACAGACCGCCATAGCGGATCATTTTAAAATGTTTTTCCGGAATGTGACGGATGAGACGTTTGATGAAATCTATGGCAGGTAAAGTCTCTTCCACATACTGCTCATCTTCGTGGCGGTTATAGTGGAAAGTAACGGTATCTCCATCATACCGATCGATCCTGGATGTGGCTATGACGGGCCTGCCAAGATAACGGCCAATGTATTTAGCAACTACTTTCGGATCGCAAAGATTGGGTTTTGCATAGACATAGAAGCCTTGTTTGTGTTGAGTGTAACATTGCGCTTTTACTTTTTTAAAAGAAGGTCCAATCCTGTCTTCCAGTTCATTGAGAAGGGCAGTGCGGAACGCATTACGGAGATAGTTGAAGTTAAAGTGTTTCACATGACGCCAGAAGCCGTCATCACTGTAACCACCTTCGGAAAGGATGCAGTGGATGTGAGGATTCCATTTGAGATCTCTGCCAAAAGTGTGGAGAACCATGATATAGCCGGGAGTGAAGTTCTTGGCATGGTTCAGATTGAAGAACATACGGGATATGACACTGGAGACGGAATGAAAGAGACAGTTGAGGAGAGAACGGTCCTGAAGGAAGAAGTTGCGGAGGTTTTCATCAATGGTAAAAACGCAATGGCGGTGTTGAACGCTGACGAGCTTAAAAGACATACTGGTGGTGCGTTCCATAGCATATTTGTTTCCGCAGGAAGGGCAAAAGCGGCTGTGACAACGAAAAGGAACAAACTTGAAATTACCACAGTGGGGGCAGGAGTACATGGCGCCGCCAAATGAGGGATCACCGCAGTTGATCATCTTATCAATATTTTCCATCTCAGTTTTTCTGGGATGAAGAGTATATTTAATTTCTTCATAATGGTCTGCAAAGATTCTTTGTAAGATATTCATAAGTCCATTATGCAAGAAAAAGTAACAAAAGGGAACCCCTAACCCCTCATGATTGAGGGGCAGGGGGAGCTGAATAGGCGAAGCCTATTTTTTATAAAAACCTTATAAACTATGTTGACAAATTGAAAGCAGAGTGCTATTTTATATTCATGAGGTTTAGCACTCGTAAGAATTGAGTGCTAACAAACAAAAACAAGGAGGAATTACAATGAAGTTAGTACCATTAGGTGACAAAATTGTTTTAAGACAGTTAGAAGCAGAAGAGACTACAAAGTCCGGTATCGTTCTTCCGGGACAGGCAAAAGAGAAACCGCAGGAAGCAGAAGTAATCGCTGTAGGACCTGGCGGAAATATAGATGGCAAAGAAGTAGTGATGCAGGTTAAAGCCGGCGACAAGGTAATCTACTCAAAATACGCAGGAACAGATGTTGAGCTGGATGGCGAAGAGTATATCATTGTAAAACAGAATGATATACTGGCAATCGTTGAAGAATAAATCGTCTGGCGGGACACGAAGACAGTATCTATATATAGTTGAATATATAATAACAGATCATAAGGAGATGTATTGACATGGCAAAGGAAATTAAGTATGGAGCTGAAGCCAGAGCAGCACTTGAAAAAGGTGTAAATCAGCTGGCTGATACAGTTAAAGTTACACTTGGACCGAAAGGAAGAAATGTTGTACTTGACAAATCATTCGGCGCACCGCTGATTACAAATGACGGTGTTACGATCGCTAAAGAGATCGAACTGGAAGACGGATTTGAGAATATGGGAGCACAGCTGATCAGAGAAGTCGCTTCCAAGACAAATGATGTTGCCGGAGACGGAACTACAACAGCTACAGTTCTGGCACAGGCTATGGTACATGAAGGTATGAAAAACCTTGAAGCCGGAGCAAACCCGATCGTACTGAGAAAAGGTATGAAAAAAGCAACAGATAAAGCTGTAGAGGCTATTCAGGCTATGAGCAGCAAGGTAAAAGGAAAAGAGCAGATCGCAAGAGTTGCCGCTGTTTCCTCAGGAGACGAAGGAGTAGGACAGATGGTAGCCGATGCAATGGAAAAAGTTTCCAACGACGGTGTTATCACAATCGAAGAGTCCAAGACAATGCAGACAGAACTGGACCTTGTAGAAGGTATGCAGTTTGACCGCGGATATATTTCAGCTTATATGGCAACAGATATGGAGAAAATGGAAGCTGTTCTCGAGGATCCGTATATCCTGATCACAGACAAGAAAATCTCCAATATCCAGGATATTCTTCCGCTTCTTGAGCAGATTGTTCAGTCAGGCGCGAGACTTCTCATTATCGCCGAGGACATCGAGGGCGAGGCTCTGACAACGCTGATTGTAAACAAACTGCGCGGTACATTCAATGTTGTTGCAGTTAAAGCACCGGGATATGGTGACAGAAGAAAAGAAATGCTTCAGGATATCGCAATCCTTACAGGCGGTCAGGTAATCTCCGAAGA
>DWWI01000126.1 GCA_019119745.1 Candidatus Mediterraneibacter gallistercoris
TGACGAGAGGGCGAAACTCTCCGGAGCGTCAAAGTTATATATTGAAAATATTGTAGACGAATTCGCCGAGGATTTCATCATGCCGTGCGTAAAAGCAGGCGCTGTATACGAGAACGCATATCTGCTCGGAACATCTATGGCGCGTCCGGCCATCGCGAAAAAGCTGGTTGAGATCGCACGCAAGGAAGGTGCTGTTGCTATCTGCCACGGCGCTACAGGAAAGGGAAACGACCAGATCCGTTTCGAGCTCGGCATCAAGGCTCTCGCTCCGGACATCAAGATCATCGCTCCGTGGCGTATGACAGATCTCTGGACAATGCAGTCCCGTGAAGATGAAATCGAGTACTGCAAAGCTCACGGCATCGATCTTCCGTTCGACACAAAACACAGCTACAGCCGTGACCGTAACCTGTGGCATATCAGCCACGAAGGCCTTGAGCTGGAAGATCCGTCTGTAGAGCCAAACTATGACGATCTTCTTGTACTCACGGTACCGCCGCAGAAAGCTCCGGACGAGCCGGAATATGTGACAATGACATTTGAGGCAGGTGTTCCGAAGACGATCAACGGCAAAGAAATGAAAGTAGCCGACATCATCAAAGAGCTCAACACACTGGGCGGAAAACACGGCATCGGCATCATCGATATCGTGGAGAACCGTGTTGTAGGTATGAAATCCCGCGGAGTATACGAAACACCGGGCGGAACGATCCTGATGGCCGCTCATCAGCAGCTGGAAGAACTGATCCTCGACCGCGCTACATACGAAGTGAAGAAAGAAATGGGCAATAAGCTTGCTCAGGTTGTATATGAAGGAAAATGGTTCACACCTCTCTGCGAAGCGATTCGCGCATTTGTAGATGTGACACAGCAGTATGTGACAGGCGAAGTAAAATTCAAACTGTACAAAGGCAACATCATCAAAGCCGGCGAGACTTCCCCGTACTCCCTGTACAGCGAGTCATTGGCAAGCTTCACAACAGGTGATATGTACGACCACCACGACGCAGACGGATTCATCACACTGTTCGGCCTGCCGCTGAAGGTCCGCGCCATGAAGATGCAGGAGCTGGCGAAAGAAAACCAGAAATAATATTCATCTTTTCTATTTTATGACATAAAATTGTATCCCGCCTGAACAATTCTACTCGTAAGGTACTAACTTGTGAGTAGAATTATCCGGGCGGGATTTATTAATATCTGATCCTGTTTCTATTTCTTAAGAAAATAAGTTGCAATCAGCAAGGTCATGCCGGATTGCGTAATGATTCTCTCCCCAGTTCAAATGAAAAGAAGTCAAACATTCCACTCCCGTGAAATTTGAAATATAACGGATATGTTCCAGATTTCAATCTGCAAATCACATCCCCCATCTCTTTTCTGCCGCCATTAATATCTATTTCTATATTGGCTATAATTTTTTCAAAGTCTCTGTCTGTTGAAATATAAATCGTTCCCTTTGCTTTTCCATTAATGTCTACAGAAATGTATTTTAAATGCTGTATCTCAAAATATTTAAATCCTGTCACAGCTCCATCCCGCATATTCGCTATATACTGCCTCGCACTCTCATCCCCGTCCTTCTTGTCCTGTGTAAAATACGGATGATCTGCAAAAACTTTCTTCGGATTTTTACAGTCGTATCTTCCGGTTCCGTCCTTCGACCAGAGATTACAGGCAATTCTCGCCGGATATGTACCGATGCCTCTGAGGGGGCCTCCGTTCAGCCCGCAACTTGTCATTTCTGCCTGTCGGAACATCCCGTTTTCATCCATCACCAGCTCTTCAGCACATGCCTGACGCGCATAGGAACTGCGGTTGGTATGTCTATGGTAAAAGATATAATACTTCCCGTTCAGATGCAGCAGACCGCCATGGGTATTTCCGATGTAATTAGAAGCATGGCTCTCATCCTCATTCCCATTCAGGAACAGATCTCCGTTGCTCACCAGTGTACCGCCGAACCTGAAGCCTTCCACCGGGCTGTCGCTCACCGCGTAACACAGTTCGTGGTTATGTCTGGAAGAATAGACGAAATAGTATTTTCCGTTGTACTTGCGCATGGAGCTTGCTTCAAAGAATTCGTGTCCTTTAAATGAATCCGGACCTTCTTTGGGGAACAAAAGCTTCTCCGGGGTCCGGATCGTTTTCATATCAGATTCCAACTCCAGCACATATCCTCCTTTAAATTCCAGACTTCGGAGACCGGTCACGATTCCCGGCACCGGAGTATAAAAACCTGAATAAAGATAGATTCTCCCATCGTCATCCACGAAAATACCCGGGTCAAAAGGAAATGAGTCGCCCTTTTTTCTGCCCCAGACCGTTCCGTCAGCATACTGCACGTGTCCGTAAAATTCAAAGGGCCCTGTCGGACTGTCCGATACTGCAACACCCATGATTCCCATGAAGTCAAATGCATAATACAGATAATATCTTCCGTCGCTTCCCCGGGTAATATCCGGTGCAAACAGAAGGCGGACGCCAAGCCTGTTTTTCGGGTCCTGATTCTTGCGGTAAATTACTCCTTCGTACCGCCAGTCACTCAGATCATCCGTCGGAGCTGACCAGCAGACATAATCGTTCATACAGAACATAGGCGCCCCGAACCGGTCGTGAGAACCATACACATAGACACGATCGCCGAACACATAAGGTTCCCCGTCCGGTATATACTCGTATTCAGGCAGATAAGGGTTAAAAGCCTGTCCTTTCATTCTCTCTTCTCCTTCAAATCTCTATCTTACTTTTGTGAATAGAATTTCCTTATTTAAAACACTGGAAATATTATTTTTCATATCTGTGGATCAGCTCCTGAAACTTCTCATTCCCCTGCAGGAATGCATAATCCTTCCCCGTTTTCATCTCTGCCAGCAGCCCCGGCAGTATTTTCTCCACATAAGTCTCCATCGCTTTGTCATATTTTCTTCCGAAATTTTCTTTCCCGTATAAATGGCAGTAAAACACTGATTCCGACATATGCTGGGGCTCCGTCAGCATCCGGAGCATTTCCCGGATATAGGCAATACTCTTTTCCACATCTTTCTTCTTTACTGCCAGCTCCATCGGCAGGATCAGGGGGCTGTACCCCCATTGGTCATA
>DWWI01000127.1 GCA_019119745.1 Candidatus Mediterraneibacter gallistercoris
AGGCGCAGGAATACTTAAAAAGAGATGATCGGTATGTGAAGAAGGCGACTTCGGAATAATCTGCTAGAAAAAGTTAAGGGTCTGGAAGCTGATGTTAAGCCGCAAAATGGATTGTTTGAGCCGAAGACGAGTTGTCCATTTTGCGGCTTTGTCTTTAATCAGATTTCAGACCCTTTAATTTTTCTTAGATTATGGAGCGGAGCCTGAAGCACATGCCGGTCATCTCGAAAAAGTATTTCCGCGTCTCATCTCCGTCCGTTTTCGAATCTTATATCATCGGCATTCAGTCCGACAAATACAGAATTTACAGGCGTTTTGCGATTGCTTTGATAAACTGTTCGCTGTTTAATACAGTCGGGTTTTCGATCGTTGTGATCAGTGCCAGGTCTTTTGTCATCTCGCCGGCCTCAATCGTATCGATCGTAGCTTTCTCCAGACGGTCAGCGAACTCCATCAGCTCTTTGTTTCCGTCCAGCTCACCGCGTTTGCGGAGTGCGCCCGTCCATGCGAAGATAGTTGCCACAGAGTTTGTGGATGTCTCTTCACCTTTCAGGTGCTTATAGTAATGACGCTGCACTGTACCGTGAGCCGCCTCATACTCATAGTATCCTTCCGGAGATACAAGCACTGATGTCATCATGGCAAGTGAGCCGAATGCTGATGAGATCATATCACTCATCACATCACCGTCATAGTTCTTGCATGCCCAGATATATCCGCCCTGGGATTTCATTACACGCGCCACTGCGTCGTCAATAAGAGTATAGAAATACTCGATTCCCGCCTCTTTGAACTTCTCATCGAATTCTGCGTCATAAATCTCCTGGAAGATATCCTTGAAAGTATGGTCATATTTTTTGGAGATCGTATCTTTTGTAGCGAACCACAGATCCTGTTTTGTATCAAGCGCATAGGAGAAACAGCTTCTCGCAAAGCTCTCAATAGACTTGTTCAGATTGTGCATTCCCTGTACAATGCCCGCTCCGTCGAAATTATGTACCAGTTCTTTTGTCTGGCTTCCGTCTTCAGCTGTATATACAAGCTCAACTTTTCCCGGTCCTGGTATCTTCATCTCAGATCCTTTATAAACATCACCGTATGCATGTCTCGCAATAGTGATCGGTTTTTTCCAGTTTTTCACACACGGCTCGATACCTTTTACGACGATGGGCGCACGGAACACTGTTCCATCAAGAATCGCACGGATCGTTCCGTTCGGACTCTTCCACATCTCTTTTAAGTTGTATTCATCCATACGTGCGGCATTCGGTGTGATTGTCGCACATTTCACTGCTACTTTGTATTTCTTTGTCGCCATTGCGGAATCTACTGTAACCTGGTCGTTTGTCTCATTTCTGTGTTCAAGTCCCAGATCATAGTACTCTGTCTTGAGATCAATGTACGGGATAAGCAGCTCATCCTTGATCATCTTCCAGAGAATCCTTGTCATCTCGTCTCCGTCCATCTCTACAAGCGGTGTTGTCATTTTAATTTTCGCCATTGTCTGTCTCCTCCTGTTCTTTTAACTACAGCACAGCTGAACTGTTACATATTCGCGCCGCCGTGCTATTCCGCACGGTAGCCCTGTTTTTTCAGGTTCTGCATCACATGCAGGATATGTTCGTTTGCGAGCTGTTCCGCCATCTCCGCGTCGCGCTCTTTGATCGCCCGCAGGATCTGCCGGTGCTCCCGTATGGATTTTCTTGCCCTCTCTTCTGAAACGATAGATGACTTTCTTGCCATCTGCACATAATTATGAAAATCAGTCAGAACGTGGCATAAAATCCTGCTTCCCGAAGCCTCATAGAGAATCGCATGAAATCTGCTGTCAAGGCCAGCTACCTGCTGTACGCTGAATCCGCTTTCTTTGTTCATCTGAAATTCAGAGAGCATCAACGTTTCTTCCAGTTCATCAAGCTGTTTCTCCGTGATGTGCTCCGTGGCCCATCTGGCACACAATCCTTCCAGATGTGACCGCACCATGTATATATCCCAGATATCTTTCTGGCTGATGCCTGTCACATAAGCCCCTCTGTTGGGTATGATCGTCACAAGGCCCTCCAGCTCCAGCTGACGAAGCGCCTCTCTGACGGGAGTACGGCTCACTCCCATTTCTCTGCCGATGGTATTCTCTCTGAGTTCATCATTCTCCTTGTATTTTCCGTTGAGAATATCCTCACGGATTTTCTGGAAAACACGTCCGCTCAGAGAGTGATCCTGGTATTCTTCCATTCTGAAGTCCTCCTGGTCACAATGTCATATGCAGCTCTTCGCACACACTGTTTATTTTGTCAATTAATTCCTTATCTGTCAAGACCGTAACCCTGCCATCTTCGTATTCTTTATCCACGCTCGCCTTTACTCTCTGCACCAGTTCTGAATTTTTGTCTACTTCGCGCTCTCCGGAAAGTTTATAATATGTATTGATCCAGTATGCGATTCCTGCCGCCCCCGAAGTATTTGAAACAGATACAAGAGCCGGCCGGTTCAGGAATTTGTCCGTATCAAATATATTATAGATTTCTTCGTTCTTCAGCATTCCGTCCGCGTGGATACCCGCTCTTGTCACATTAAAATTCCTTCCTACAAAAGGTGTTCTCGAAGGAATATGATATCCTATCTCCTTCTCATAATATTCTGCAAGTTCCGTGATGACCGTCGTATCCATACCATCCAGTGTGCCTCTGAGCTGCGCATACTCAAATACCATTGCCTCCAAAGGCGTGTTGCCCGTCCGCTCTCCGATACCGAACAGAGAACAGTTGACACCGCTCGCACCGTAAAGCCAGGCTGTACTGGAATTATTTACAGCTTTATAAAAATCATTGTGACCGTGAAATTCAATCAGCTCACTGGGCACTCCCGCATGAGTCATCAGTCCGTAAATAATACCCGGTATAGATCTCGGAATCACTGCTCCGGGGTAATTTACACCATACCCCATCGTATCGCAGACACGGATTTTCACCGGTATCTTATATTCTTCCATCAGTTTCATCAATTCGACACAGAACGGTATCACGAATCCGTAGATATCTGATCTGGTGATGTCTTCCAGATGGCAGCGCGGTCTGACGCCTGTCTCCATACACTCGCGTACCACAGAAAGATAATGCTCCATTGCCTGTTTTCTCGTCATCTTCAGTTTATAAAAAATATGATAATCCGAACAGCTCACCAGTATTCCTGTCTCTTTCAGGCCAATCTCCTTTACGAGCTCAAAGTCTTTTCTGCTGGCCCGGATCCAGCTTGTCACTTCCGGAAATTCATACCCTTTTTCCAGGCAGCGGTACACTGCGTCTCTGTCTTTTTTGCTGTAAAGGAAGAACTCACTCTGGCGGATCTTCCCTTTTGGACCTCCCAGGCGGTGCAGATAGTCATAGATCGTTACAATCTGTTCTGAGGTATATGGCGCTCTGGACTGTTGTCCGTCCCGGAAAGTCGTATCAGTGATCCATATCTCGTCCGGCATGTGGTGAGGCACGATCCTGTCGTTAAACGCTATTTTCGGTATCTCATCGTAGCGGAACAGATTGCGGAACACATTCGGTGTATCCACGTCTACCAACGGGTACATGTGCTCCTCAAGTTCCAGGAGATTTGTATGCTCATTTAAAAATACTTTTCTGTCTTCCATTGCTCTCTTCCTCCGTCAATTTCGCAGTGTATTCTTGTATTCGTGCATAATTGTATACAATAATGCAATTCTTGTCAATAAACAAATATCAATCTATTTGATTTAGGACAGACTTTCTTAAAAAATAAAAGAAGCCGGAAAGACACAGATTTCCTGTATCTCTTCCGACCTCTCTGTCGCTGTCAGCCGCTCAGGCCTGACGTTTATATTTCTCTTTCCGATCAGCTTTTCAGTTCTTTCGGATCGAACCTAGCCCCCTTACCGGATTACTCTGACTTTGAGCACTCCGCTTACAGATGCGATCTGCTCTTCCAGTTCTGATGATACTTCTGTATCAACATCGATCATAGTATATGCGTATTCTTTCCTGCTCTTATTTGTCATAAGGGCGATATTCATGCCTTTTTCTGCCAGCAGTGTGGTGAACTGTCCCAGCATGTTCGGAATATTCTTGTGCAGGATTGTAATCCTCTGTCCGGCTCCTTTGGGACCCATATTACAGTCAGGATAATTGACCGAATGGGTAATGTTGCCGTTTTCAAGAAAATCTCTCAATTCTTCCGCCGCCATCTTTGCGCAGTTATCTTCTGATTCCTCTGTAGACGCACCGAGATGCGGGATCACAATGGCATTTTTCACACCCACAATCTCCTTTGTCGGGAAGTCTGTCACATAGGAGCGTACTTTTCCGGAGACAAGCGCATCTACAATATCCTCCTGCTCAACCAGCACGTCGCGTGCAAGGTTCAGGATAACAACGCCATCCTTCATCAGGCTGATCGCATTCTTGTCAATCATACCTTTTGTGTCCTCTGTTGCAGGTACATGGATTGTGATATAATCACACTCCTTGTACAGTTCATCCACAGTTTTCGCATGATGAATGCTTCGGGAGAGCATCCACGCAGCGTCAACAGACACATAAGGATCATATCCGTAGACATCCATCCCGAGATGTACGGCCACATTTGCCACACGGACACCGATCGCTCCCAGTCCGATCACGCCAAGTTTCTTACCCTGCAGCTCGGTTCCTGCAAAGGCCTTTTTCTTCTTCTCTGTGATCTTTGCGATATCTCCGTCCTCTTCATACTCCTGTACCCAGTTGATACCGCCAATGATATCACGGGCAGCCAGCAGCATTCCTGCGATCACAAGCTCTTTTACGCCGTTCGCGTTCGCACCCGGCGTATTGAATACAACAATTCCCTCATCTGCACAGCGGTCCAGCGGAATATTATTTACTCCTGCTCCGGCACGGGCAATCGCTTTTAAATTCTTACTGAACTCCATATCATGCATCTTGGCGCTTCGCACGAGAATGGCATCTGCCTCTTCAACATCTCCGGTAACAACATAGTTTTCATCCAGCTGTCCTAATCCCACTTCCGAGATCGGATTCAGGCAATGATATTTATACATCCTACAGATTCTCCTCTTCAAATTTCTTCATAAAGTCAACAAGTGCCACAACACCCTCATAAGGCATTGCATTGTAAATGCTTGCACGCATGCCGCCGACTGTCCTGTGTCCTTTCAGATTCTCGAGCCCTGCTTCTTTTGCTTCTTTTACAAACTTCGCATCCAGATCAGCATTTCCTGTCACAAACGGCACGTTCATAAGGGAACGGTCTTTAGGTACCACAGTCCCTTTAAAAAGTTTACTCTGATCCAGGAAGTCATAGAGAACTTTTGCCTTCTTCTCATTTCTCTCTTTCATCGCCGCAAGTCCGCCCTGGGCTTTGATCCACTTAAACACCTTGCCGCAGATATAGATTCCATATGCCGGCGGTGTATTGTAGAGAGACTTTGCATCCGCATGTGTCTTGTATGTAAGCATCGTCGGAGTACCCGGAAGTACGTCTTCCGTGATCAGATCCTCGCGGATAATCACAATGACTACACCGGCAGGTCCGATATTCTTCTGAACACCGCCGTAGATCACACCGTATTTTGTCACGTCAACAGGTTCGGACAGGAAACAGGATGAAACATCTGCCACCAGTGTCTTGCCCTTTGTATTCGGCAGTTCTTTGAACTTAGTTCCATAAATCGTATTGTTCTCGCAGATATACACATAATCCGCATCCTCGGATACCGGAAGATCGGAGCAGTCCGGAATGTAAGAAAATGTTTTGTCCTCTGAAGAAGCGATCCGGTTGACTTTCCCGTATTTCTCAGCCTCTTTTGCCGCTTTTTTCGCCCACTGTCCCGTGATGATGTAATCTGCCACACGGTTCTTCATCAGGTTCATCGGTATCATAGCAAACTGCTGGGACGCACCGCCCTGCAGGAACAGCACTCTGTAGTTATCCGGAATTCCCATAAGATCTCTGATATCCTGCTCTGCTGTCGTGATGATCTCCTCAAACGCCTTAGAACGATGACTCATCTCCATCACCGACATACCGGTTCCGTTATAATCCAGCATCTCTGCTGCCGCCTCTTTAAGCACTTCCTCCGGAAGTACTGCCGGTCCCGCTGAAAAGTTATACACTCTGCTCATTTTTCATATCCTCCTCGTCAAATGCTTCTTTGATATCCGCTCCGGGCGCCACCATCGGCCATACCTTATCATCACTGCCGATCTGACAGTCGATCACAACCGGTCGGTTCAACGAAAGAGCTTTCTTAAACGCCTCTTTAAACTCATCCTGTGTCTCTACATGAATGCCGACCGCGCCCATCGCTTCCGCCACTTTCGCGAAATCAACCGAATCGCGCAGCACTGTGGCAGAGTAGCGCTCGTCATAAAAAAGATCCTGCCATTGACGCACCATACCGAGCACATGATTGTTGACCACAATCTCAATGATCGGTATATTGTGTCTGACTGCGGTGGCTATCTCATTCATATTCATACGGAAACAGCCGTCGCCGGCAATATTTACCACTGTTTTATCCGGACAGCCGACTTTAGCTCCCATAGATGCCCCGAGTCCGTATCCCATGGTTCCCAGTCCGCCCGATGTAAGAAGTGTCCTCGGCTTCGTATATTTATAATACTGAGCCGCCCACATCTGATGCTGTCCTACTTCTGTAACAATCAACGCTTCACCTTTTGTCTGACGGTAGATTTCTTCCACTATAAACGGCCCTGTAAGCACATCCGGATGATATTTCAGCGGATATTTTCCCTTGTAGGCTTCAATCTTCTCAAGCCACGGTCTGTGATCCTGCTGTTTGAGATTGCGGTTCAATATGCGCAGAACCTCTTTCACATCTCCGATCACTTCCTCTGAAACAAGGATGTTTTTGTTGATCTCAGCCGCATCAATGTCGATCTGCAGTATTTTTGCATTTTTTGCAAATGTCTGTGTGTTTCCAGTAACACGGTCGCTGAACCTTGCTCCCAGCACAACCAGGAGATCACATTCACTCACACCGTAATTCGAAGTCTTGGTTCCGTGCATACCGAGCATCCCCGTATAACGCGGGTCCGTTCCCGGAAAAGCGCCTTTTCCCATAAGTGTATCGGCAACAGGCGCATCCATCTTATCCACAAATTCCATCAGCTCGTCGCTTGCTCCGGAAAGGACGGCTCCTCCGCCGACAAACACAAACGGTTTTTCTGACTCTTCCAGCATAGAAAGTACTTTTTTGATCTTCTCTTCACTGATATCCGGATGCTCAGGGACATATTTCCCAAGCTCCTGACGCTCATACTCCGTAACTGCAGCCGTCACATCTTTCGGAATATCAATCAGAACCGGTCCGGGTCTTCCGGACTTTGCAATCCGGAAAGCTTTGCGGATCGTATCGGCAAGTTTTGTCACATCTTTCACGATAAAACTGTATTTTGTGATCGGCATCGTGATACCGGTGATATCAATCTCCTGAAAACTGTCCTTTCCCAGCAGTGATACGCCCACATTGCATGTGATCGCAACGATCGGAATAGAATCCATATATGCCGTGGCGATTCCGGTCACAAGGTTCGTCGCGCCCGGTCCGCTGGTAGCCAGACATACGCCGACTTTTCCCGTGGCACGTGCATAGCCGTCCGCAGCATGGGAGGCTCCCTGCTCGTGGGAAGTCAGGATATGACGTATCTCGTCCCGGTGTTTATACAGCTCATCGTAAACATTAAGGATGGCTCCGCCCGGGTACCCGAATACCGTATCTACCCCCTGCTCTTTCAGGCACTCTATTACTATCTCAGCTCCATTTAACTGCATGCTTTTTTCTTACGCTCCTTTCAACTCAGACTCACTTAGTCCGCCTTCTTCCCCGGTACTTCGAGAATAGCACCTCTGTTGCCGGAAGTTACCATAGCGGCATATCTGGCAAGATATCCTGTCTTAACCTTCGGCTCTCTCGGCTGCCATTTTGCTTTTCTCGCAGCCATCTCTTCATCAGAGATATCAAGTTCCAGTTTAAGTTCCGGTATATTAATCTTAATAATATCGCCCTCTTCCACCAGTGCGATCGGGCCGCCTACAGCCGCCTCAGGCGATACGTGTCCGATAGAAGCGCCGCGGGAAGCGCCGCTGAAGCGTCCGTCCGTGATCAGGGCAACCGTAGAGCCCAGACCATACCCTGCGATCGCCGAAGTCGGATTGAGCATCTCTCTCATGCCCGGTCCGCCTTTCGGTCCTTCGTAGCGTATAACAATGACATCTCCCGGGTTGATTTTTCCGGTCTTGATCGCTTCTGTCGCCTCTTCGTCGCTCTCGAAGATCCTTGCCGGTCCTTCATGCACCAGCATCTCATCGCAGACAGCAGAACGTTTTACAACACTTCCGTCCGGTGCCAGATTTCCCTTAAGGACGGCAAGTCCGCCGGTCTCGCTGTACGGATTGTCGATCGGACGGATCACTTCAGGATTTAAGTTCTCGCATCCGGCAATATTTTCTCCCACTGTTTTTCCCGTAACTGTCATGCAGTCCAGATTTAACAGATTTTTCTTGCTCAGCTCATTCATGACCGCGTATACTCCGCCGGCCTCATTGAGATCCTCGATATATGTATGTCCTGCCGGCGCCAGATGGCACAGATTCGGTGTCTTCTCGCTGATACTGTTCGCAAAATCAATCTCAAAATCCATTCCGATCTCATGGGCAATAGCCGGGAGATGCAGCATACTGTTCGTGGAGCATCCGAGTGCCATATCTACAGTCAGCGCATTAAGGATAGCTTCTTCTGTCATGATGTCGCGTGGTCTGATATTCTTTCTCACCAGTTCCATCACCTGCATGCCCGCATGCTTCGCGAGCTGCAGTCTTGCGGAATATACGGCCGGGATAGTACCGTTGCCGCGAAGTCCCATTCCCAGTGCTTCCGTCAGACAGTTCATGCTGTTTGCAGTATACATTCCGGAGCAGGAACCACAGGTAGGACATGCTTTATTTTCATACTCGCACAGTTCCTCGTCAGTGATCTTTCCTGCCGCATGAGCTCCCACTGCCTCGAACATACTGGACAGGCTCGTACGCCCGCCCTTCACATGACCGGCAAGCATAGGGCCGCCGCTGACAAAGATCGTAGGTATATTGACACGTGCCGCAGCCATTAAAAGCCCCGGTACATTCTTGTCGCAGTTCGGGATCATCACGAGCCCGTCAAACTGGTGCGCCATCGCGAGTGCTTCTGTAGAATCGGCGATCAGATCTCTTGTGACGAGTGAATACTTCATCCCGATATGTCCCATGGCAATACCGTCGCACACCGCGATTGCCGGAACAACGATCGGAGTGCCGCCCGCCATTGCGACACCCATCTTGACCGCCTCGGTAATCTTGTCAAGATTCATATGCCCCGGTACGATTTCGTTATAAGAGCTGACCACGCCGATCAGCGGTCTGTCAAGCTCTTCCTGCGTCATGCCCAGAGCGTTAAATAAAGATCTGTGGGGTGCCTGCTGTACGCCTTTTGTCACTGTATCACTTCTCATCTGTCAATTCCTCTCTTTCTCTTATTATCTGAATATATCCCGGTTTCCCGCCGTTTTACTGCTGCCGGCTGTATGTCAGGCTGCTGCCATTATTTAATATATGCACAGATCCTGTCTCCCATCTCTTTTGTTCCGATCTGTTTCATGCCGTCAGACATAATATCGATCGTGCGGTATCCGTCTCTCAGCACTGCGGATACAGCTTTCTCTACAGCTTCCGCCTCCTCGTCAAGATCAAAGGAGTAACGAAGCATCATAGCCGCTGACAGGATTGTCGCAATCGGATTTGCAATCCCCTGTCCTGCAATATCCGGTGCCGAACCTCCGCTCGGCTCATAGAGTCCGAATTTTGTCTCATTTAAGCTGGCGCTTGCGAGCATTCCGATAGAACCTGTCACCATACTGGCCTCATCAGAAAGAATGTCTCCGAACATATTCTCTGTCAGTATCACGTCAAACTGGGCCGGATCCTTTACAAGCTGCATCGCGCAGTTGTCAACCAGCATATGTTCCAGTGTAACTTCCGGATAGTCTTTCGCCACATCCTCCACGACTTTTCTCCACAGTCTGGAAGAATCCAGCACATTCGCCTTATCCACGCTGGTCACCTTTTTCCGTCTCTTCATGGCAATGTCAAAGCCTCGCTTTGCAATTCTCCGGATCTCTGTCTCACTGTATGTCAGCTCATCCTTTGCCACGAGAACTCCGTCAACCTCTTCTGTGCTCCTCTTTCCGAAATAAAGCCCTCCGGTCAGTTCTCTCATGATCATCATGTCAAATCCGCGATCGGCAATCTCCTCTTTCAGCGGGCACGCGCCCTTCAGCTCAGGATACAGCACTGCCGGTCTTAAATTTGCAAAGAGGTTCAGTCCTTTTCTCAGGGCTAACAGTCCGGCCTCCGGACGTCTGGATGGTTCCAGCTGATACCAGGGAGACGTTTTCGCGTCTCCGCCAATGGATCCCATCAGGACCGCATCGCTTGCCTTTGCGGCTTCAAGCGTCTCATCTGTCAGAGGCACGCCGTTAGCGTCAATGGATGCTCCCCCCATCAAAAGCTGTGTATAAGAAAAGGAATGACCGTAAACCTCCGCGATCCTGTCGAGAACTTTCAGCGCCTCATCCACGATCTCTGGGCCGATGCCATCCCCCTTTATTACTCCGATCTTCATATTCATAACCGCTCATCCTTCCAAATCTAAAATATCAATGTCTATCATACCTCATTTCGGAAAGTGTTTCAAGTATTACGGGCAAAAAATAGAGGGCGCTCTAAAATTTTCCGTGCCGGACTGTTATTATACAGCCATGAAAAAACCGGATAAAAATCCGTCTATCGACTGATCTTTATCCGGCCACTGATCCTGTTTTTTCCTTACTCTGCACTCGGTTTTTCAATCTGAGCGATCGCCGCCTTCTGCATCGGGATGCGGCAGTTCTTATTATTTCCAAACTCAACGATTACATCATCATCTGTAATATCAATGATCACACCATAGAATCCGCTTGTTGTCAGTGCTGTATCTCCCACTTCCATGGACGCCAGCATTGCCTGTACTCTCTTCTGCTCTTTCTTCTGAGGACGCATGAGCAGGAACCACATAAGTCCGATCACAACCACCCACAGAATCAGCATACTAGCTATTTCACCCATAATATATTTCCTCCTAACTTTCTATCCGGCAATAAGTCTACTATACACAAAAACGTCGTTTTCTTCAAGACTCTTTTGGAAAAACATGAAAAATGTCATCTAATGCCCCATCATCCCGTCCAATTTCTTTTTCTTATATGCCTTATACTCGCCGGCATCGATAGCATCCCTGATCTCCTCCATCATTGTATTATAGAAATACAGATTGTGAAGGACGCACAGACGCATTCCCAGCATCTCTTTTGCCTTGAGCAGATGCCGTATATATGCTCTGCTGTAACTTCTGCAGGCAGGACATCCGCAGCCCTCTTCTATAGGACGGTCATCCAGTTCGTACTTTGCATTAAAAAGATTCATTTTCCCGTGATTGGTGTACACATGGCCATGTCTTCCGTTACGTGACGGATATACACAGTCGAAAAAGTCAACACCGCGATCCACCGCCTCGAGAATATTTGCCGGAGTACCGACGCCCATCAGATAAGTCGGCTTATTATCCGGCAGATAAGGAACCACAGCCTCCAGGATCCGGTACATTTCCTCATGGCTTTCCCCTACTGCCAGGCCTCCTACTGCATATCCGTCCAGATCCAGTTCTGTGATCATCTGTGCGTGAGCGATACGGATATCCTCATATACGCCCCCCTGATTGATGCCAAAGAGCATCTGATGCGGATTGATCGTATCCGGAAGAGAATTCAGCCGGACCATCTCATCTTTACAGCGTTTCAGCCAGCGCGCTGTACGTTCTACAGAATTCTGGATATATTTCTTATCCGCCACGCTTGACGGGCATTCGTCAAAAGCCATGGCAATGGTAGAAGCCAGATTCGACTGGATCTGCATGCTTTCCTCCGGTCCCATAAAAATCTTTCTTCCGTCGATATGAGAATGGAAATGTACTCCTTCCTCCTTTATCTTTCGCAGGGAAGCAAGCGAAAACACCTGAAATCCTCCCGAATCTGTCAGTATCGGCTTGTCCCAGTTCATAAAGCGGTGAAGGCCTCCAAGTTTCTTCACTATTTCGTCGCCCGGACGCACATGCAGATGATATGTGTTCGAGAGTTCCACCTGTGTTTTTATTGTTCTGAGATCATCTGTTGATACAGCACCCTTGATTGCGGCGGCTGTCCCTACATTCATAAATACAGGAGTCTCGATCGTACCGTGTACTGTATGGAATCTGCCCCGCTTCGCCATTCCGTCTTTTTTCAGAAGTTCATACATATTATTTATATCCTTATCTTCCTTGTCTGCTAATAAATTTCCGATTCCGGCTTAATTATGGATAACAACCGGAGTTCCCGCGCTGATCATGCCGAACAGCTGTTCTGCTTTATCATACGGCATATTGACACATCCGTGGGATCCGTTGGTCAGATAACGGTCACCGCCGAATGATGACTGCCATGTAGCGTCATGGAACCCGTGTCCCTGCCACGTAAACGGCATCCAGAACGCAACCGGCGTCTCGTAACTCGGTTTTCCCGTAGCCGGATCAGTCTCTCCTTTCAGAGTAGAATCGCGCTCCGTATATAATATAGAATAAACACCTGTCGGTGTATCCCTTCCGTCTGCCGGAAGTCCTGTGACCACATCTGATTCCATCGCAACAGATCCGTCTACGATATACCACATATGCTGTGCCGCAATATCTACTTCTATATAAGTACTGCCCCAGTCCTGAGCGCTGTGCGAAGCCGCTTTCTGATTATAGGCAGGTTCTCTCTCCGCCACTTCACCGTTTTTGATGCTGTTTATCAGATTTTCTGTTTCTTTGTCTTCATCGACAGACCACCCGTATGTACCGCCGGACACTTCCGCGGACTTTCCAGTAGGCGTCGTGATCGATCTTGTTTTCCCGACCGTATCATATTTGCTGCCGAACTCTCTCATCCAATCTCTGACGGCATCCTCATCAAAAGTGACATTCATCTTATCGTCATATGTGACCCATCCGGAAATCAGTTCTTTGTCTACTACTACTTTTTCATCCATCGGATAGGTGATGCTGGCTTTCAGATACGAATTCATCTCGTCACAGGCTGCCTGTACTTCCGGGGAATCCGACGTATAAGCAGGCATGACATAACATTCTTCATCCATCATATCAAGAGTAGGATTGAACTCGGAAATATACTGCTCGACCTTTGCTTTCAGCACATCCATATCCACTTTTGTACCATACTGTTCCTTTTTAACAACGAAAGAATTGCCGTCATATTCCGGGTGCGCCGCCACCGGATCTGTCTGCTCGGCGGTAACTGCCTGAAGATTTTGTATTCTCTCATCAAGTGCGGCCTCATCATACTCCACTTCAATAGAAACGTCCGCATTGGACTTTGAGAACAGGGATGTGATCCACAGAAGTTGGTTCTGCGCATCCAGAGCATCTTTCACCTGGGAGTTATCTTTATAGGCAAGAGATATTTCCGATCCCGTGATCACATCAGATGTGTTGTTCTGTTCAACTACGGTAAGCTCATAGTCTGCAACCTGTGCTTTCAGATATTCTTCCACATCAGCAACTGTTTTTCCGGAAAAATCTTTTCCGTTAACTGTAGTATTCACAAGAAAATGGCTCATAAAAAACACGGAAACTCCAAGATAAATCACTGCCAGCGCACCGATAATACTTCCGGCAATAATCCACGGCTTTTTGCTCATCGTCTTCTTCACTCTCTTTTTCCCGGCTTTTCTTCTTTTCTTTCGTCTCCGTCTCACCGGTTTCACGGAAGGTTCTTCCGCATTCTCCTCATTTTTCTTCGGGCCATCCGTCTCATCTGCAGTATTTTCGTCTGTAATATCTTCAGACGGAATTCCTTCATCTGTAGTTTCTTCTGCTATAGCTTTTTCATCTGTAATATTTTCATCAAAATCATCCGCCAGCTCTTCTTCAGGAACCTCTTCATATGTGCTGTCGTCTTTGATATCTATGTCTTCCTGATGTAATTCAGATTTAAGCTTTTTATTTCTGTCCATCAGTCAATCTTCTCTCCTTTACCCAATCTCTTCAACATTATAGTACGTATAGTTCAAAAAGTAAAGTACACTTACACTTGTCAATAACAGGTATCTTCCTATATAATTATTTTTATGTACAATTTCAGAAAGGAGAACATCTATAATTATGAGTGGTTCATCATTTGGTAAAATTTTCCGAATAACAACATGGGGCGAATCCCATGGTCCCGGAATCGGTGTCGTGATAGACGGATGTCCGGCCGGACTTGCGCTTTCCGAAGAACAGATTCAGAAATTTCTTGACCGCCGCAAACCGGGGCAGAGCAAATATACAACAAAAAGAAATGAAGCTGATTCCGTAGAGATTCTATCCGGAGTATTCGAAGGGAAAACTACCGGAACTCCTATCTCACTTCTCGTTCGCAATCAGGATCAGCGTTCCAGGGATTACGGTAATATTGCAGAGCTGTACCGTCCCGGACACGCAGACTATCCTTTTACAGAAAAATACGGGATCCGTGATTACAGAGGCGGCGGACGTTCCTCCGGCCGCGAAACAATCGGAAGAGTTGCTGCCGGCGCCGTCGCTTCTCTTCTTCTGGGCGAACTTGGGATCTCTGTCCGCGCGTATACAAAAGCAATCGGTCCCTTCGCAATTGAAGAAAAAGATTATCATTATTCAGAAATAGAAGAAAACAGCCTGTACATGCCAAACAATGCTGTGGCAGAACAGGCCGGTGAATATATTTCTTCTCTCATGGCCGAAAGAGACTCATGCGGAGGCATTATCGAATGTATAGCCGACAGGCTCCCGGTCGGACTCGGAGAACCGGTATTTGAAAAGCTTGATGCTCTTCTTGCACAGGCAGTCATGTCCATCGGTGCTGTCAAAGGAGTGGAAATCGGTGACGGATTTAAAGCCGCACTGTCAACCGGCAGCCAGAATAACGATCCTTTCTTCGCTGAAGACGGACATATCTGTAAAAAAACCAATCACGCAGGAGGATCTCTGGGCGGCATGAGCGACGGTTCCAGACTGATCTTAAGAGCCGCTGTCAAGCCTACCTCATCCATCGCCAGGACACAGCACACCGTCAATACCTCCGGAGAAAACACCGAGATTACTGTGCTCGGACGGCATGATCCCGTCATCGTCCCCCGCGCAGTTGTAGTGGTGGAATCAATGACCGCGATTACTCTTGCCGATCTGCTCCTGCAGAATATGACAGCTAAAATGGAATATCTCAAAAAAATCTATTAGTTTCAATATATAATCTGATTCCAACAGATTTATACGCGGAAGCATCCGCCGCCGATGAATTCTCTTAACAGGGAATTCGTCGGCACATATTCGCTTCCGATTCCCACAAAATAGTCGAAAAATTTCAGCAGCCGTTTCGCTTCCAGATACTCTTCCGAATCTTTATCCACTCCGAACAGCAGAGGCTCCACATACTGCTTAAGCACCGCCAGTTCATAGAGCAGAGAAGAATTAAACATCACATCCGCCTGCTCCTGATAGGGAAATATATTTTCCTCTTCCCCGCGGCGGACCGATCCCCACATTGCTATGGTCCTCATAGCAGATGAGCCTCGTGTACGTGCGTCACGCACAATCCTGCGTATCAGACGCCCGTCCGTGGACGGAATACGGTTATGTTCATCGATATTCAGCTGAGTCAGAGAACTAATATATATTTTGAATTTACATTCATCCTTCATCGCCTCTGTCAATTTCGGATTCAGGCAATGTATCCCTTCTATCACAAGTATATCGTTCGCTCCCAGTTTCTTCGGATGATTCTCATATTTTCTCTTACCTGTCTTGAAATCAAATACAGGCAGATATACTTCCTCTCCCCGCAGAAGAGCTTCCATATCCGTATTGAACTTCTCAATATCAATCGCTTCCAGACATTCGAAATTATAATTACCATCCTTATCTCTGGGCGTATGCTCTCTGTCCACAAAATAATTGTCTACGGCTATGGGATGAGGCTTCAGCCCGTTGACTCTGAGCTGTATGGACAGTCTGTGGGAAAATGTCGTCTTTCCCGAAGAAGACGGCCCTGCGATCAGTACAAATCTTGTATTTTTCTTTTCAGAAATCTGTTTTGCGATTTCCCCGATCTGACGCTCCTGATGTGCCTCCTGTACAAGCACCACTTCCCGCATGTCATTCTGTGTGATCATATCATTAAGAGCCCCCACTGTGTCGATATCCTGACAGTCTCCCCATTCCACAGACTCTTTTAACACATGAAATAGTTTTGGACTTGGTATAAACTCCGGCACTTCTTCCGGCTTTTCCATTGTCGGCATCTGCAACACAAATCCCTCATCATAAAGATGCAGGGAAAAATATTTCAGGCAGCCCGTATCCGGAACCATATATCCATAATAGTAATCTTCAAATTCATTGATGCTGTATATATTAACTTTAGACACGCGCCGATACTCAAAAAGGCGCTCTTTGTCATACATCTCGTATTTATGAAAAAGTTCGACCGCATCGTCCGTATGCACAGACCTTTTACCGATCCGGATTCGCTGTTCTGACAATTCTATCATACGATTCGATACTTTTCGGAGAAATTCCTCATCGAGCTTTACTCCGCCTTCTATCGTACAGTAGTATCCTTTGTCCAGTGAGAAATGGATTCTTACCCTTTCCACTTTCTTATCATGTCCGGCAGCGTCATGGACTGCCTTGACAAGAAGAAAACACATGCTTCTCTTATATGCTGCATGGCCGATCTCATCTGCTGTTGTAACAAACCGCAGTTCACAGTCTTTCTCCACAGTTTTTCTGAGTTCCTGAAGATGGAATCCACCGGCAAACACCAACACAATCTGATGCTCATAATACGGCTGAAATTCTTCCGCAATCTCCTGATATGTGGTTCCTGCCTTATATTCTCTTACCTTGCCGTCCACTGTGACTTTACACATACGCGCAGACATTTGTCTCCTCCTTTCACTCCCGGGAATATTCTCGCAACTTTTGCCACTCTCTGATCACTTTTCCGGATCCGGCCCGCCTGATCAGATCACCTGAAACGGATGTATGATCGGAGTTGTCATAACTTCCAGCACCGGCAGCTTTTCCTCAAGGAACTGTTTCATATCGTCGATAAATATATATTCCGTCCCGTAATGACCTGCATCAATGACCGAAAGTCCCTGCTCAACAGCATCCAAGCCGTCATGATGGCCGATATCTCCTGTGACAAGTACATCGGCGCCTTTTGCAATTGCCGGAGCGACAGCTGATTTGCCTGATCCCGGTGATATTGCGAGTCTGGATACCTTCTTGTCCATATCACCGAACACTTTAAGGCTTCCCAGCTTCAGTCTATGCTTTACATAGACGCAGCATTCTTCCAGCGTCATTACTTTTTCAAGATCTCCTACACGGCCGATTCCTTCCTCTTTCCCGTCTTCGCTCATAGTAACATCCAGTACCTGTGTATTCCTGATTCCCAGGATTTTCTCAGAAAGAGAGGCCATTCCAAGTACATCATAGTTCGTGTGCATAGCATAGTAAGCGATATCATTTTGGATCAGTTTCACTACTCTCCTGCTGATAAAGTCTTCGTCTGTCACCTTTTTCAACGGTGAAAAAATCAATGGGTGATGTGTGATCAGCATATCTGCCTCCGCCTCAATCGCACGGTCAATGACGCCGTCTGTCGCGTCAAGCGCCAGATAAACACGGTTTACCTCTTTTTCCGCTCTTCCCGCAAGGAGCCCTACATTATCAAAATCAAGCGCCGCACTTCTCGGATACGTCGCCTCAATAACCTGCATGATTTCTTTACACAGCATAATGATCCATCCCTTTCTCTGCTATTTTCAATTCTTCTTCCAGTTCCGCTATCCTGCGCTGCACATCCGGTGAATTTCTGTCCTTCAGTCTGTCCAGAATCCCGGTACGTATACAGATTTCCCGCCGGAGATATTCCCTGAGCACAGGGTTCTTTTCTCTCAGCAGGAGCTTCCCATACCGTAGTTCCGTTTCATTCCAGTCCGGTTCATTCCGGGCTCCGCATCTGCCCTGAGGCGGTCTTACTTTCATCATGGGATAATATTTCCCATCCTCTTCCACCATATCTTCTCCGAGAAAGAAAAAGCCTTCCTCTAAAAGAAAGGCTCTGACTTTTTCTATCTCCGACTGGGGCTGAAGGATACATTCCTTCAAGGAGCACACAAGACCGGCTCCCTCTCTCAGTATGCGGATTGTCAGTGATCCGCCCATTCCCGCGATCACCGCAGAATCAGCTTCTTCTCTATTCAGAGCGGAAAATCCGTCTGAGATGCGGGTTTTGATCTTATTCTGCAGTCCATTCGCCCGGATATTTTCTTCTGCCCTCAGTAGAGGACCGCGGTTTACATCCATAGCGACCGCCTCCGGTATCTTGCCGGAGCTGACCAGATAAATCGGGATGTATGCATGATCTGTCCCGATATCCGCCAGTCTGTAACCCTCCGTAACCAGTGAGGCAACCGCGTTTAAACGTTTCGATAATTCCATACTTTCTCCATCCACAGTTCAGCCGCGCCATTCGGAAATCCGCACTCCGTGCTTCCCGCGGCTGTCGCCGCCGATTTCCTCATAGAAAGGCGCTCACTCCATGCGTAGCTGTATCCGATTGAATATGCGAGCATATTCCTTTGGATACAGCTACGCATGGCTGAACTGTTAGTCTAAGTAGTCTCTCAGTTTTCTGCTGCGGCTCGGGTGTCTCAGTTTTCTGAGGGCTTTCGCCTCGATCTGACGGATACGTTCTCTCGTAACATCGAACTCTTTACCTACTTCCTCAAGTGTACGGGCTCGTCCGTCATTCATGCCAAAACGCAGGCGGAGTACTTTCTGTTCCCTCTCCGTCAACGTATCCAGCACTTCGTCAAGCTGCTCCTTTAACAATGTCTGGGCCGCGGCTTCAGCCGGCACCGGAACATTGTCGTCCTGAATAAAATCGCCCAGATGACTGTCCTCTTCCTCGCCAATCGGTGTTTCCAGGGATACCGGTTCCTGGGAAATCTTTAGAATTTCACGCACTCTGTCCACAGGCATATCCAGTTCTTTTGCGATCTCCTCCGGAAGAGGCTCTCTTCCAAGTTCCTGCAGCAGCTGTCTGGACACACGGATCAGCTTATTGATTGTCTCGACCATATGCACCGGAATACGGATCGTTCTGGCCTGATCTGCGATTGCCCTGGTGATTGCCTGACGGATCCACCATGTAGCATAGGTGCTGAATTTATATCCTTTATGATAATCAAATTTCTCTACCGCCTTGATCAGACCGAGATTTCCTTCCTGTATCAGGTCAAGGAAGAGCATGCCTCTTCCCACATACCTTTTTGCAATGCTGACAACGAGACGAAGATTCGCTTCCGCAAGCTCTTTCTTCGCATCCTCATCTCCTTCTTCCATTCTCTTGGCAAGTTCGATCTCACGCTCGGCACTTAAGAGGGGCACTTTACCGATCTCTTTCAGATACATGCGGACCGGATCCTCAATGCTCACACCTTCCGGAACAGACAGATCGATATTCTCCATATCTACTTCTTCCTCGTCAGATATGATACCGTCAATATCCATATCCGCATCATCATCGGAATCACTGTTAATGCGCAGGACATCGATATTATTTGCCTCCAGATAGTCAAACACCTTCTCCATCTGCTCGGTTGTCAGTTCCATATCTGTAAAGAAATCATTGATCTCCTGAACATCCAGTATGCTCTTCTTTTTCTTTCCCAGCGCTACCAGTTCATTCATTCTTTCCAGAAACTTCTGTGTGTTCTCTTCCATGTGTCCATCCTTCCTTTGCCGGCGCACAGGCGCGGGCTATCTTGTTTTATTTTATCCTTAATCAATAGAAATATGCAGTGTCCGCAGGCCTTCCAGCTTGCGCTTCTCCCCCATCAGGCTCTGGAGTCCTGCCATGTCTGCAGGATCAAGTTCACGGGTCCGTTCATCAATACTGTGACTTTTCACCCGGAGGATAATTTCTTTTAGTGCCTGTTCCTCTTCTTCTTTTGTCTTAAGCTGCCTGATCTTTGTATTGAACAGTGAAGCTGCCTCCCTGTGATCTGCCTCCTCGGTAAAGTGGTTCAGGATCCCTGCCGGATTCAGTCCTCCGTTGTCATACTGTTCATAGAGCAGTTCTGCCACCTTCCGGTAAATCCCCGGGGAGAAATCATCCGGGTGAATATAACTGCTTATCTTCCCGAACAGCTTTTCATCCTCGATCATCCACGTAAGAAGTGCTTTCTGGGATGTCAGTATACCATCCTCCCGGTGTTTTTCTTTCGCCGCTCCCTCGGCCCGTCTGGGCCTGGATGCCGGTTTGGCCATTCCCGAGTTGACAGCAGTCTTTGCCACCAGCTTTTCAAGGCTCTCCCTGCTCACTTTATAGGCGGATGCCACAGCCTCAATATAGTTATTACGCTCCAGTTCATCCTCAAAAGCCAGCAGCCGTCTTGCTGTTTCCTTAAAGAAATCTGTCTTTCCCTCAGGTGAAGCCATGTCATACTCTCTTTCCAGCATCTCCAGGCTGAACATAAA
>DWWI01000128.1 GCA_019119745.1 Candidatus Mediterraneibacter gallistercoris
AACATATCTTCCGGATACTAAATCAAAGTCATTGTCATACTTTGTGATCTCGTTTACAAAAGATTTTACTTTGTCGATTGAGTTTAATGAAATCTGTACGGTTTTCATTTTAAATAATCCCTCCTTGAATCATACAATAAAGTAAGGCTTCCTGCCTCACGTATATTCTACGGGATGCACTTGTAAAAGTCAAGAAACAAGAGGAAAAAAGAGGTAAAATTGTTATGAAAAAAGCAGCGCTGCACAACTTGGGATGTAAAGTAAACGCATATGAGACAGAGGCTATGCAGGAAATGCTGGAGAATGCCGGTTACGAGATCGTTCCTTTCAAAGAGGGAGCGGATATTTATATAATAAACACTTGTACCGTGACCAATATCGCGGATCGAAAGTCCCGCCAGATGCTGCACCGGGCCAGAAAGATGAATCCGGATGCTATCGTAGTGGCGGCGGGATGTTATGTACAGGCACAGGACGGAAAAGAAGTCGATCCGTGCATTGATATTGTGCTTGGAAATAACCACAAAAAGGACCTGATAAAGATACTGGAAGAATATAGTACAAAAAAGGCTGCCGGCGCAGAACGGTCTGAAATGTCTGATAAAAAGCCCCGCGCTGTTGCAGAGATCGAAGATATCAATCAGACTCATGAATATGAATCCCTGCATCTTACAAAGCCGGGAGATCATACACGCGCATATATCAAAGTCCAGGACGGGTGTAACCAGTTCTGTACATACTGCATTATTCCTTATGCGAGAGGCCGTGTCCGGAGCAGGGAACAGGAAGATGTGGTAAACGAGGTGAAAAGTCTCGCGTCCAACGGCTATCAGGAGGTTGTGCTTACCGGAATTCACCTGAGTTCTTACGGGATTGACTTTGACGGAGAGAGACATCTGCTGGATCTGATCCGTGCGGTACATGATGTGGACGGCATCAGGAGGATACGCCTCGGTTCTCTGGAACCCGGAATTATTACAGAAGAGTTTGCCGGTGCCTTAAGCGGACTCCCCAAAATATGTCCGCATTTTCATCTGTCTCTGCAGAGCGGATGCGACGCGACCCTGAAAAGGATGAACCGCAGATACACGAGTGAAGAATACTATGAGAAATGTTGTATTCTCCGGAAATATTTTGAAAATCCGGCTCTGACGACAGATGTGATCGTCGGTTTCCCCGGCGAGACAGAAGAAGAATTCCGGGCATCGTTAGCCTTTGTCGATAAGGTGGATTTCTATGAGACGCATATCTTCAAATATTCAAAGCGTGAAGGAACGAAAGCGGCGCGGATGGAGGATCAGATTGACGAACAGGTCAAAACGGCAAGGAGCGCTGTCATGATAGAGCTGGGGGAGAAGAAGAGAAAAGCCTATGAAGAGAGTTTTATCGGAAAGCCGGTAGAAGTTCTGGTGGAAGAGGAGGCAATGATCGGCGGTAAAAAAGTCCAGACCGGTCACACAAAGGAGTATATTAAAATTGCACTAGAATCAGAAAAAAATCTCAGAAATACTGTTGTAAAAGTGCAAATTGAAAACGATTCACAAATTATACGTTGAATTTTGAAAGGGATTATATTAAAATTGTAAACAGAGGTTCTGCGTAATTGGAGATATACAGAAAAGGAGGAAGATACGATGAGTGATCTTAGCAATACACAATTCTTTCAGGTAGAACCGGGGCCGCAGATTTCGGCAAAAGATATTCTTGAGATCGTATTCAAGGCCCTGAAGGAGAAGGGATACAATCCGGTCAACCAGATTGTTGGATATATTATGTCAGGTGATCCTACTTATATCACCAGCTATAACGGGGCGAGAAGCCTTGTGATGAAGGTAGAGAGAGACGAACTGGTAGAGGAACTCCTCAAAGCGTATATTGAGCATAATTCCTGGGAATAATCTGTTATGAGGATTATGGGACTTGATTACGGGACGAAAACTGTCGGGGTCGCGATGAGCGATCCGCTCGGTTTTACGGCCCAGGCTATCGAGACGATTGGCCGAAAAGAGGAAAACAAGTTAAGACGGACGTGTGCGCGTATCGAGGAACTGATTGCCGAGTACGGAGTGGAAAAGATCGTACTTGGTTTTCCGAAACATATGAATAACGATATCGGGGAGCGCGCGGAAAAGTCGCTGGAGTTTAAGGAGATGCTTCACAGACGGACGGGACTTGAGGTCATTATGTGGGATGAAAGGCTTACCACTGTGGAGGCAGAGAGAACACTGATCGAGAGCGGAGTAAGAAGAGAGAACCGTAAGAAACATATCGACCAGATAGCGGCTGTTTTTATCCTGCAGGGTTATCTGGATCATCTTCATATAACGGCGGAGATATCACCGGAAGAAGATGCCGGAAAGTCTGATGCGGGAGAATGATGATAAGGGGCATTTTTTATGGAGAAAGTAAGATTCGCTTTTGCAGACGGAGATGGAGAAGACGAATTTTTTGTACTCGAGGAGACGATGATCAACGGAAGTGAGTACATACTCGTTACGGATTCCGAAGATGATGACGCGGAATGCCTGATCCTGAAAGAAACGGGAAAGAAAGGCGAGGGAGACTCCGTCTATGAGATCGTTGAAGACGAGACTGAACTTCTGGCAGTATCAAAAGTGTTTGAAGAACTGCTGGAGGATGTGAATATAGAAATGTGAGGCATTTTCAGCCTTTACAATAGATCTATTTACTGCGGGGAGACGAAAGAACGCGGATGGAACAACAGAAAAAAACAGAGGAACTGCTTAAACAGAGACTGAAAGAAAAAGGATTGAAAGTTACGCATCAGCGTATTCTGGTCCTTTCAGTGCTTGAGCAGAACAGCGGCAGGCATATGACTGCAGAGGATATCTACGAGCTGGTATCAAAGGATTATCCCGAGATCGGGCTGGCTACGGTATATCGTACGCTGCAGCTTTTGTGGGACATGCAGCTTGTAGACAGGATCAATCTGGATGACGGATGCGTGCGGTATGAGATCGGTCATCTGATAAAGGGTGACGCACAGCATAACCATCATCATCTGATATGCAGGAGATGTAATAAGGTGATTCCTTTTACAGATGATCTTCTGGACGATCTGGAGCATCATATTGAGGAAGTTACCGGATTTCATGTCCTGGATCATGAACTGAAGTTCTATGGTTTCTGTAAGGAATGCATGGAAAAACAGAATTAACTGTCTTTATTGAAAGCAGCCTGAGCATACTGCTGTTCTTTTTGCGCCCGGAAGTAATGTGATACATAAATCATAATGGAGGTGCTTATTTTTTGAAAAAAGAGAAAAAAGGAAAATTGCGTATCATACCGCTGGGAGGTCTGGAACAGATTGGTATGAACATAACTGCCTTTGAGTATGAGGACAGTATTGTTGTGGTGGACTGCGGTCTTGCCTTTCCGGAGGATGATATGCTCGGAATTGACCTTGTAATTCAGGATGTGACATACTTAAAGGATAACGCGTCCAAGGTAAAAGGGTTTGTCATTACTCATGGGCATGAGGACCATATCGGTGCTCTGCCATATGTATTGAAAGAGATCAACCTTCCTATCTATACAACAAAGCTTACAATGGGTATCATCGAAAACAAGCTTAAAGAGCACAATCTTCTGCGAAGCACAAGGCGTAAGGTTGTCCAGCACGGCCAGTCGATCAATCTGGGAAAATTCCGGATCGAATTTATCAAGACAAACCACAGCATCCAGGATGCGTCTGCTCTGGCAATTTATTCGCCGGCAGGAGTGGTTGTGCATACAGGAGACTTTAAGGTAGATTATACACCGGTATTCGGTGACGCCATCGATCTGCAGAGATTTGCGGAGATCGGAAAAAAAGGAGTGCTCGCTCTGATGTCCGACAGTACCAATGCAGAGAGAAAAGGCTTTACCCAGTCTGAGAGAACTGTGGGGATTACGTTTGATCACATTTTTGCCGAGCATCAGAATACGAGACTGATCATTGCAACGTTCGCATCTAATGTGGACCGTGTACAGCAGATCATCAACTCGGCATATAAATATCATAGAAAAGTTGTGGTAGAGGGGCGGAGCATGGTGAACATCATCTCTACGGCGTCAGAGCTGGGATACTTAAATGTGCCGGAAAACACGCTGATCGAGATTGATGAGATGAAGAATTATCCGCCGGAGAAGATGGTTCTGATCACTACGGGAAGTCAGGGAGAATCCATGGCGGCCCTTTCAAGGATGGCGGCGGATGTTCACCGAAAAGTAACGATTCAGCCGAATGATACGATCATCTTCAGCTCCAATCCGATCCCGGGAAATGAGAAATCCGTATCCCGCGTGATCAATGAGCTCTCCGCAAAAGGCGCTGAAGTAATCTTCCAGGATACGCATGTTTCAGGGCATGCATGTCAGGAGGAACTGAAACTTATTTATTCTCTTGTAAAACCGAAGTATGCGATTCCGGTGCACGGCGAGTACCGTCATCTGAAGGCAGCCGCCGGGGTGATAAGATCCCTGGGAATCCCGAAAGAAAATATATTTATCATTCAGTCCGGAGATGTACTTGAACTGGATGAAGAATCCGCAAAAGTCGTGGACAAGGTGCACACAGGTGCTGTACTTGTAGACGGACTGGGAGTCGGCGATGTGGGAAATATCGTGCTCAGAGACCGCCAGCATCTGGCGGAGGACGGCATCATTATCGTAGTTCTTACACTGGAGCGCAGAACAAACCGTCTGCTTGCAGGACCGGACATTGTATCCCGTGGTTTTGTATACGTCAGAGAATCAGAACAGCTTATGGAAGATGCGCGGAAGGCAGTGTCGGATGCGCTTGACAAATGCCTGAGCGGACGCCACACAGACTGGAATAAGATCAAGCTTACGATTCGTGACGCTATGAATGATTATATCTGGAAGAAGACAAAGAGAAGACCGATGATCATTCCGATCATCATGGACGTAGATGTTTAGTAGCAGAATCAGCAGGTATGCATGAAGAATGCCGTGCTGCGTGGGATATATTGAAAGAAATAATACAGAAACAGATCAGATGCACAGGGGATGTTCTCTGTGCATCTGTGTCGGATAAGGGTATGATTTTATGATAGTAGATGAGCGTATTGTCACTTTCATCAATTCGCTGGATACAAGGAACAGCGAATTACTGGAAACGATAGAGGGCGAGGCAAGGGCGGCCGATGTACCGATCATACGAAGAGAGATGCAGAGTTTCCTCAAGGTCCTGCTGATGCTGAAAAAACCTGAGCGTGTGCTGGAAGTCGGGACTGCCGTAGGGTTTTCCGCGCTGCTTATGAGCGAATATGTGCCGGATGAATGCCGGATCACAACAATTGAAAATTATGAGAAGAGGATACCTATTGCCCGGGAGAATTTTCGCCGCGCGGGAAAAGAAGGGCAGATTACACTGCTGGAAGGGGATGCCGCAGAAGTGTTGAAGAGACTGGACGGTCCTTATGATTTTGTCTTTATGGATGCAGCCAAGGGACAGTATATCCATTATCTTCCGGACATCCTGAGGCTCCTGACACCGGGCGGCTGCCTCGTCTCCGACAATGTAATGCAGGACGGAGATGTGATAGAATCAAGGTTTGCGGTCGAACGGAGAAACAGGACGATCCATGCCCGGATGAGGGAATACCTTTATGAACTGAAACACAATGATGAACTCACGACGTCGATCATCCCTCTGGGAGACGGCGTTGCGGTCAGCATTAAGAATTAGTCAGATGAAGTGAATGAAAAGCCCGGGTAAGCGGGCGGAAGATACGTAAACGACACAGCCCGTCTCAGGGCAGGAAAGGATAGATAAAATGAGCAGACATCCTGAATTACTGATTCCGGCGAGCAGCCTGGAAGTATTGAAAACAGCCGTGATCTTCGGCGCTGATGCAGTGTATATCGGCGGGGAGGCTTTCGGCCTGCGCGCCAAAGCAAAGAATTTCTCTATGGAAGATATGAAAGAGGGAATCGCATTTGCCCATGAGTGCGGCGTGAAAGTGTATGTGACGGCAAATATCCTTGCCCACAACGACGACCTGCCGGGGGTGCGGGAATATTTTAAAGAGTTAAAAGAGATCAGACCGGACGCGCTCATTATAGCAGATCCCGGCGTATTTGATATCGCGAAAGAAATCTGTCCGGAGATTGAGCGGCACATCAGCACCCAGGCAAATAATACCAATTACGGGACATACAACTTCTGGTACCGTCAGGGAGCAAGCCGTGTGGTATCGGCAAGGGAACTGTCCATGAAGGAATTAAAAGAGCTGCGTGCAAATATCCCGGAAGACCTGGAGATTGAGACATTTGTCCACGGGGCAATGTGCATTTCCTATTCCGGCAGATGTCTCCTGAGCAATTATTTTACCGGGCGCGACGCCAACAGGGGCGCATGTACGCATCCGTGCCGCTGGAAATATGCGGTGGTGGAGGAGACAAGACCGGGAGAGTATATGCCGGTCTATGAGAATGAGCGTGGCACATATATTTTCAACTCCAAGGATCTGTGCATGATCGAATATATTCCGGAGCTCATCGACGCAGGGATCGACAGCTTTAAGATTGAAGGAAGGATGAAGACCGCGCTTTATGTTGCTACGGTTGCGCGGACTTATCGGAAGGCAATTGATGACTATCAGAAAGATCCTGAGCTGTACCGCAGGAATATGCCATGGTATCTGGATCAGATATCCAACTGCACCTACCGTCAGTTTACAACGGGCTTCTTCTTTGGAAAGCCTGACGAGAACACGCAGATCTATGACAGCAACACGTACAACAAAGAGTATACGTATCTCGGGATTGTAGGCGAAACGAAAGACGGACTGTGCCGGATCGAGCAGAGAAACAAGTTTTCTGTGGGCGAGACCATCGAGATCATGAAGCCGGACGGCCGCAATGTGGAAGTGAC
>DWWI01000129.1 GCA_019119745.1 Candidatus Mediterraneibacter gallistercoris
CCTGTCCCCACAGAATTAAAAATAATCTATGACTGTAAAAGCGGTAAAATAGACACGGAATATAAGTATGAAAGTATCTGTTCCGCAAAGACGGGGACAGATTCAAGCGAGATTTTTATGAAGTGGTTAGAAGAAGTACTCCGAAAAGCACATGGAAGAGATAAAAAAGCATTGTGAAAAAGTCATACAGATACTCCGTTCCGATTATAATATGCAGTTACAGTATTCGGGAATAATCAAAAAAATATACGACGTTATGCTGCAGATCATATCCTGCGATAATGTTAATGAACTCCCGGATATCCACTGGAACAGCATAGCGCGGTGCTTTGCTGACGAAACGACGGATTATCAAAGTCCTGTACTTTTTGAGATAGATAAAATCGCGAAGCTGACAGAGGAAAAATAATGACGGAGAGAATGGATTGGAAGAATACTTTATGCGCGACAGATAATTTCCGCTATAAGTTGATAAGGTATAAAGAAAAAGTGTATGCTGTTGACTGGCTTCCGCACTGGTATTCGGTCTTTGCAGGTATTTTTATATGCTTTTTCAAAAAGAAAGCATATATTCTGACGGAACAGCAGGCCGCAGTTTTGCAGAGAAGAGGCGGAATAAATTCGCTTTCTGTATTTTGGAGTCCGGTTTTAACAATACTGTTCTGCACTGCGGCAAGACGGATATCACAGCAGGTGAATATAGAAGGAAGAGTGAACGGTCCGCTTTTTATTCTCGCTTTGCTGCTTATAGTTTTTGCTGTTTATAATATATGGAGAGCCGGGAGAGAATTAAAGTTAAAAAAATGTCTGGGTGCCCGCAATGAAATTTGCACGATAAAAATTCTCTGCAAAAGACCGGTTCAGGAACCTAAAGTATATTTTTTGTGCGCTGTTGCGGAATTGATATTCCAAGGGGGATTGTATGGAATTGCTCTGTGGTTTTGCTTCTATCCGGTCGTGATCTTAAATGCAAAGATAATAATTCTTGCCGCATGTTCCATTTTTACATATTTTCTTTCGGCGGGAGTTTTACCTGACAGCCTGTTTGTAAGTATAGAAGTCATGAAAGAGAAAGAGAAAATATAGTCTGATTTAAAGGGAAAATAATGAAACAGTTGAGAAAAACAGAATGGCGGAGAGGATACCCCATTAAGAAAAACCTGGCTCTGTGTGCATGGGGAGTGCTGGCGCTCGCAGGCTTCGCCGGGATACTGGCGCGCCCGGAGAATATTCCGTCGCTGGCAGCGTGTGTTCTTGCATTGGCGGGCGCAGTCCTTTCGCTGCGGCGGACAGATTTTGCTGAAAGTGCCCGCTGGTTCCGGATCAATGGAAGATATATCCCGAAAGAACTTGTGATCTTAGGAGGGGCCGAAGTAACCTTCAATATAATGAACCGGGATACGACGCCGGTGATTTTCGTTTACGCGACCGGCGATACGGTAAAAATTGACCTTGGTGTTCAGGCCAGTGTTCAGAAAATCAGGGAACTTAACGCATACTTCCGGTCCCGGTATCACATTTTTCCCGGACAGGCAGACGGGAAAAAGACAGAAGAACTGTGCAGCATATTCAGGGAGATTTACACAGATTATCTGAAAGAAAAAGAACCGGAGAAAGAAGATGCGGTTCTTGCAAAGCTTGTAAAAGATGCGGGAGAACCGCGGCAGAAGTGTATTGAGAAAATGCCGCCATATTTGAAAAGGGGTGACTGAAAAGCATGATGGTAAAATTTAAGATCTCTAAAGATGGAAATGAAAAGAAATATATTCCCCTGATCAGGAAAATGATGAACCGCTCCCTCTCCGAAATAAGGGAATGCTTATGTAATAATGGGTATATTGATATATGCGGTCTGGAAGACATAGACAGACTGCAGCATATGGATAAGCTCATTGAGGAGCTGCAGAAAAAAGGGGCGGGAATTATCCTGTATGAGGATGACAGAGTTGTAGAAACTGATTTTTTGAAAAATATTATTGAAGCACACTTTGATACAGAAAGGTATCTTCAGGAAACAGACGACAAAGTTATTGAACAGGATTGAGTGTTTTGAGGAGGATGATTTATGAGAATTACAGATATTTTTGATGCGGTAAGAGACGGAACTTATTCGGATTTCCGGAAGTTTTATACAGGTGATCCGAATCTGTTCAATAAATATGCAGGAATGAGCCTGCTTCAATTGGCGTTTGTCAATGACCGTAATGCGGAAGAAAAGATAAAGATCATACAATTCTTAATATCCCAGGGAGCGGATGTTAACTTTACAAGCCCCAAAGATCAAAGAAATCCGCTGCATATATTTTACTTCTCTGTAATGCGACCCGATCCGCAGTATATGTTAAAAGCTACGCAGCTTCTGGTTGAGGCAGGGACCGACATAAACGGAAAAGATAAATACGGCGCGATCCCGCTTAACTATGCGATTACCGTCGTGAAGCTGACGACCGAGGCTGCCATGCCGGTATATCAATATTTAATAGATCACGGTTCAGATATCTGTGAAAAAGATAACTCCGGCAAAACGTGTCTTGATTATGCCAGAGAATTTTCATGGAGAAACGGCCTTGTAAGTCTGATGGAAGGAACCGCATCATGAGCAGATCGGGAAGAAAAATAAAAAAATACGAGATCATTCTCTGTATTCTTGTGCTGGCAGTCATAGCGGCCGGTCTGCTGCTGCCTAAGACAGGGAATCTTGTTCTTCTGGATGAACTTTGCAATGCCGCGGTCATATGGATTGCGTGTATCTATGTGATCGTGAGGGCTTTAAGGAACAGAACCGCTCTGTCCCTTTCAGGAAAAGCTGTGGGGGCGGCGGTCGTTATTATATGTATCGCTGCCGTATTCTGGTTTTCGAAAGACATAGTACTTGATCTTGCGGCAGGCCCGCAGACAGCCACATTGACAGACATACAGGTGAGTGAAACACAGGCACATACCGGGATTTTCTCGCGTCATTATTATCTGGCCGGTTCTGATAATAACGGTAATACGATCCGGGCAGAGGTAACAATGGAAGAGTATAAAAGACTGCCGCAGGGCGGAACTGTCACGATCGAGTATTACGAACATACGCGCCGGATCGTAAAGGTGTACTGAATCCGGGAGGATATACAGCGGAATAAAGCGCGCCATTCCGAGCCGTTCCCTCAAAAAAGAGGTGGTGGCAGATAACGAAATGTGGTAAAATAGCCCTGTTGAGTATATGTGCTCATGCTGCATGGTATGTTCATACTGTATGGCACGCTCACATTGCATGAAGTATACGATTCAAGAAGGAGGACTACATGATCAAATTATATGACAACGGCGTCTATCTCTTAAACGGCACCGAGATTGTGGAAGATACAGGAAATGTTCAGGTTCCGCTTTCAAAGGAAGAGGCAGCGCGCAATACGATGGCATACGGCATCTTAAATGCGCATAACACTTCCGGAAATATGAAGAATCTGCAGATTAAATTTGACAAGCTGACATCCCACGATATCACATTTGTCGGCATTATTCAGACAGCACGTGCTTCAGGACTTCAGAAATTCCCGATTCCCTATGTGCTGACAAACTGCCATAACAGCCTCTGTGCGGTAGGCGGTACGATCAATGAAGATGACCATATGTTCGGACTGACCTGCGCGAAGAAATATGGCGGCGTCTATGTTCCGCCTCATCAGGCAGTCATCCATCAGTTTGCCCGTGAGATGCTGGCAGGCGGCGGCAAGATGATCCTCGGATCTGACAGCCATACACGTTACGGAGCGCTTGGAACCATGGCAATGGGAGAAGGCGGACCGGAGCTCGTAAAACAGCTTCTCAACAAGACATATGATATCAAGATGCCGGGCGTGATCGCAATCTATCTGGACGGCGAGCCGATGAAGGGCGTAGGTCCTCAGGACGTTGCACTTGCTATTATCGGTGCGGTATTTAAAAATGGCTATGTAAACAATAAAGTAATGGAGTTTGTCGGACCGGGCGTGAAGAAGCTGAGCGCTGACTTCCGTATCGGTGTTGACGTTATGACTACAGAGACGACCTGCCTGTCCTCGATCTGGACGACGGATGAGAAGATTGAAGAGTTCTATGAGATCCACGGCAGAAGCAGCGATTACAAAGAACTGAATCCGGGAGCATGTACATATTATGACGGATGCGTATATGTGAACTTAAGCGAGATCAAACCAATGATCGCTATGCCGTTCCATCCGAGCAATGTCTATACCATTGACGAGGTAAATGCCAACCTGAAAGATATTCTTCACGATGTGGAGCAGAAGGCGCTTGTAAGTCTTGACGGCGCGGTAGAGTATTCACTTCAGGATAAGATCCGCGACGGAAAGCTCTATGTAGAGCAGGGCATCATCGCAGGATGCGCGGGCGGCGGTTTTGAAAATATCTGCGCGGCAGCAGACATTATCAAAGGACACAATATCGGTTCTGATGCATTTACATTCAGCGTATATCCGGCAAGTATGCCGATCTATATGGAACTGGTTAAGAACGGAGCAGTGGCTGACCTTATGGAGGCAGGAACAGTTGTGAAGACTGCATTCTGCGGACCGTGCTTCGGCGCAGGAGACACACCGGCGAATAACGCATTCTCCATCCGCCATACAACAAGAAACTTCCCGAACCGTGAGGGAAGCAAGCTTCAGAGCGGACAGATCTCCTCTGTAGCTCTTATGGATGCACGTTCTATCGCGGCTACGGCGGCAAACAAAGGTTACCTCACACCGGCGACAGCGATGGATGTGGAGTACAAAGGACAGAAATATCACTTTGACAGCAATATTTATGCAAACCGTGTATTTGACAGCCACGGTGTGGCAGATCCGAG
>DWWI01000130.1 GCA_019119745.1 Candidatus Mediterraneibacter gallistercoris
AGAAATCCGCACAACACAGCGCATGTGCCCGGCGGTTCCTCCGGCGGCTCCTGTGCGGCGGTAGCGGCGGGGGAATGTTTCGGCGCACTCGGGTCGGATACGGGCGGTTCCATCAGACAGCCCAGTTCCTTCTGCGGTGTGGTCGGTCTGAAACCGACCTACGGAACGGTTTCCAGATACGGACTGGTCGCTTACGGATCGTCGCTGGATCAGATCGGGCCGATTGCGAAGGATGTGTCTGACTGCGCGGCATTTCTCGAGGCAATCGCATCCCATGATCCGAAAGACAGTACATCTATAGACAGGGATGACTATGATTTTACAAGCGCTCTTGAGAATAATGTAAAAGGCCTGAAGATCGGTATACCGAAAGACTATATGGGAGACGGTCTTGATCCGGAAGTAAGAAAGGCAGTCCTGCGGGCGGCAAAAGTACTGGAAGAAAATGGCGCGGTTGTTGAGACATTTAATCTGGGACTTGTGAAATATGCGATTCCGGCATATTATACGATCGCTTCCGCGGAGGCCAGTTCCAATCTGGAACGTTTTGACGGCGTGAAATACGGCTATCGGACAGAGGAATACGAGGGACTTCATAATATGTATAAGAAGACCCGTTCAGAAGGTTTCGGCCCGGAAGTAAAACGCCGTATCATGCTCGGCTCATTTGTGCTTAGCTCCGGATATTATGATGCGTATTATCTGAAAGCTCTCCGCACAAAAGCGCTGATCAAAAAGGAATTTGATAAAGCATTTGAGTATTATGATATTATTCTGGGACCGGCAGCGCCGACGACAGCTCCCGAGCTGGGAAAAAGTCTGAGCGATCCGCTGAAGATGTATCTTGGAGATATTTATACAATCTCGGTGAATCTTGCAGGTCTTCCGGGAATGACAGTACCGGTAGGAAAGGATGAAAACGGCCTTCCTATCGGAATGCAGCTGATCGGAAATGCATTTGAGGAGAAAACGCTGATCCGGGCGGCATACACTTATGAATGCGCGACAGGAAAACAGTATGAGACAATGGCGGATATCAGTAAAGCAGCGGCAGAAAAGGAGGTGCGCTAGTCATGTCAAAACAGTATGAGACAGTCATCGGACTTGAAGTCCATATCGAGCTGGCGACGAAGACAAAGATCTTCTGCGGATGCAGCACGGAGTTCGGAAGCGCGCCCAATACCCATACCTGTCCGGTGTGTACGGGTATGCCCGGATCACTTCCGGTGCTTAATAAACAGGTGGTAGAGTATGCCATGGCGCTCGGACTTGCCACAAATTGTAAAATCACACAGGTGTGTAAATTCGACCGGAAGAATTATTTCTATCCGGATAACCCTCAGAACTACCAGATCTCCCAGCTCTATCTTCCGATCGCGAGAGACGGATATGTGGAGATTGATACGCAGACAGGAAAGAAAAAAGTTCGCATTCATGAGATGCATATGGAAGAGGATGCGGGAAAACTGGTTCACGACGAGTGGGATGATACTTCCCTTGTAGATTACAACCGAAGCGGCGTGCCCCTTGTGGAAATCGTCTCCGAACCGGATATGCGCTCTGCTGACGAGGTAATCGCGTATCTGGAGAAGCTGCGTATGACTGCACAGTATCTGGGTGTGTCAGACTGTAAGCTCCAGGAAGGCTCTATGAGGGCGGATGTGAACCTGTCTGTCCGTGAAGTCGGATCGGAGACCTTCGGTACAAGAACCGAGATGAAAAACCTGAACTCATTCAAGGCTATCGCCCATGCCATTGAGGGTGAACGGCAGAGACAGATCGAACTTCTCGAAGAAGGAAAAGAAGTTATTCAGGAGACAAGAAGATGGGATGACAATAAGGAACATTCCTATGCGATGCGTTCCAAGGAGGACGCGCAGGATTATCGTTATTTCCCGGAGCCGGATCTTGTGCCGATCGTGATAAGCGACGAGTGGATAGCGAAGATCAAAGCGCGCCAGCCGGAACTTCGTCCCGAGAAGCTGGAGCGGTACAAGAAGGAATTCGACATTCCGGAATATGATGCTGAGCTTATCACAGAGTCAAAGAAAGTGGCGGATCTCTTCGAGGCAACGGTTGAACTGTGCGGGAAGCCGAAGAAAGCGGCAAACTGGATCATGGGAGATATGTTCCGCCTGATGAAAGAAAAGGGCATGGAACCGGAAGATCTGAAATTTTCACCGGAACATCTGGCGAAGCTCATTGATATGACTGATGCGGGAACCATCAGTGCCGCTGTTGCGAGAAAAGTTTTCGAACAGATCTTTACGGATGATGTGGATCCGGAGAAATATGTGGAAGAAAACGGACTTAAGACAGTGAACGACGAGGGCGCTATCAAAGAAGCAGTCGGGAAAGTCCTTGCAGATAATCCGCAGGCAGTTGCAGATTATAAGGGAGGCAAGCAGAAAGCTTTCGGAGCACTCATGGGACAGAGCATGAGAGCGCTGAAAGGAAAAGCCGATCCGGCGGCTGTGACAAAGATGATAAAAGAGATGCTGGAACAGTAAAAGTTCCAGTGGGATAAATAAAAGGTCTGCCATACCATTTAACGGTGCGGCAGACCTTAACTTTTTTATTCAAGGATTTCATTTACCTGTTCTAAAGAAATACCGCATTTCTCTGCAATTGCAGCGGGCTGAAAGCCTTGAGCCGAGAGTTTAAATACCTGCTTGGCAAGGGTGATTCCTTCGGAACGGCCTTCGGAACGCCCCTCAGACTTTCCCCGGGCATTCGCTTCCTGTAATTCTTCTGATAATAATTCTTTTAAAGCATCGCACATTTTTCGTTCAACCTCCATTTCTTTCCAGTTTGCACGTGTGATCAAATCCATGACAGCTTCATAGTCTTTTGAGTGTTTATGTTTTTCATATCTGGCAACGAGACTGCGGATCTCAGTACCTGCTTTTAAGTCGGTGCGGAGATTTTGCAGCCAATAGCTTTCTTTTTCCGATAGTTTCGGTGTGAGCAAAAGCTGCATCGGGATGGGATCACCTTTCAGATAATAGATTCCGTTACCCTTATCTTCTATAATGATTCCCCGCACATTTATAAGATGCCGGAACATTTCTCTGGGATAATGGCTGCATACAAACGTGATCGTGAGCGTTTCCGGATCGATTTCTTTTACTTTGTCTGTGTCAGACTGATACAGACAGGCATATGCGTAAACTTTGTAAAAATCATTGATACTCAGATAATCATCCGGGGATTTGTATTCTATGATATTGTGTTCTCTGAATATCTGACCGATTGATTTTCGTATCGGAATGTTTTTTATCTTTTTGATCAAAAGGATATCCATCTGCAGCGGTTTTTTACCCAGAAGATATTCCTCATGCATCTCCAGATATTTCATCTCATCCTGCAAGGTGATGCGCAGGGCGGCACTGAAGGCAGGATGCCATTGTAGTTTTGTTTTATCCATATGTGCTCCTTAAGTATAATACGATAAGTTTCTTTTGCGCAATAATCCGGTGATTATTCTTCATATTATTTAGTATTCAATGGCATCACTCCATTTCTTTGTTTGGATAAATTACTGCAGTGAGATACGCTCCGAAAGCGGAGCAAAGAATAAAGATGCTTTAACTGAAAACCCTGAATGGAATTTCCCACATAAACCCTCACCCTGTTTTTGAGAAGCAGGTAAAGACAGAATAGCATAGACGGCATCCGGACACAAGGGGAAATTGCCTTATATCAGATGCCGTCTTAAACGTTCCGTTTTATGAAAATATATTATAGTAAAAAAGCGGGTTACAACTGCTGTTTATAGTAACTGAAGAAATCAGCAATCTTCCCTGTTGCCTCCTTCAGCACCTCGATCCGGGGCAGATAAACCACGCGGAAATGATCCGGCTGTTCCCAGTTGAAACCGCCGCCGTGGATCAGGAGAATCTTTTTATCCCGGAGAAGATCAAGGGCAAACTGCTCGTCGTTCGTAATATTGAACCTTTTTACATCGATCTTCGGGAAGATGTAGAAGGCGGCTTTTGGTTTTACAGCGCTGATTCCGGGAATATCGGTCAGTGCCTTATAAATGTAATCTCTCTGCTCACGGATACGTCCGCCCGGTTCGATATAGCCGCGCACGCTCTGGTGGCCGCCCAGTGCTGTCTGGACAATGGACTGCGCCGGGACGTTGGAGCAGAGCCGCATATTTGAGAGCATTTTAAGTCCTTCGATGTAATCTTTCGCGACTTTCTTGTTCCCGCTTAAGATCATCCAGCCGATGCGGAATCCCGCGATCATATGTGACTTGGACAGACCGCTGAAGGTGATGCAGAAGAGATCTGGAGCAAGGGAAGCAATGGAAATGTGTTCTTCATCATCCATTACCAGCCTGTCATAAATCTCATCAGAAAAGATGATAAGCTGATGTTCTCTTGCCACATCAACGATTTTCTGGAGCACTTCTTTCGGATACAGCGCTCCGGTCGGGTTGTTCGGGTTGATGATAACAATGGCTTTCGTCCGGTCGGTGATCTTTTTGCGGATGTCGTCAATATCAGGATACCATTCCGACTGTTCATCACAAATATAATGCACAGCCTTTCCGCCGGCCAGTGTCGCACAGGCGGTCCACAGCGGATAATCCGGAGAGGGAATCAGGATCTCATCCCCGTCATCCAGCAGTGCTGACATACAGATGTTGATCAGTTCGCTGACGCCGTTTCCGGTGTAGATATCCTCTATTGCGATGTTCGGGATGCCTTTCAGCTGTGCGTACTGCATGATTGCTTTTCTTGCGGAAAAAAGGCCCTGCGCATTGGAATAGCCCTCACATTCTGTCAATTGCTGCCGCATATCGTAGATAACTTCGTCCGGTGTGCGGAAACCGAACGGAGCGGGATTGCCGATGTTCAATTTCAGGATCTGCGTGCCGGATTCCTCCATCCGTGCGGCTTCATCTACGACCGGCCCTCTTACATCGTATAAGACATTGTCAAGTTTTGAAGATTTCTTAAAAGTTCTCATTTTTCTGTCCCCCGTAACAGTATTATTTCTATAATTTATATGGATACTCTGTGCCGGATCCGAACCGCTGGCAGCAGTCTGCGCCCGGACTGATCCGCCGGCAGCGGCCTGTTGTGCGG
>DWWI01000016.1 GCA_019119745.1 Candidatus Mediterraneibacter gallistercoris
ATGAAAAAGACGAGAATGTTTACATTTGCCGGCAGGGTGCTCAAGAACCTTTTCAAGAAACCGGCGACGACACAGTATCCTTTCGAGCCGGCACAGTATCCGGAGCGGATGCGCGGACATATCCGGATCGAGATAGAAAACTGCATCAGCTGCGGTTTGTGTATGCGTTCCTGCCCTTCCCAGGCTATCCGGGTGGACAGAAAAGCGGGAACGTGGACGATCGAACGCTTTGACTGCGTACAGTGCGGTTTCTGCGTGGCTACATGTCCGAAGAAATGTCTGTTCATGGAGAAAGGATATACGGAGCCGGATATCCTGAAGAAGAGCGAGACATTTACCAGACCCAAAGAAGAGAAGAAGGAGAATACGGCTGCGGCGGGCGGCAAGCCTGCAGTGGATACGGAAAAGTGCGTATACTGTACGCTCTGCGCGAAGAAATGTCCGCAGGAAGCACTTCATGTAGACCGGAAAGAGAAAATCTGGGAGCTGGATGAAGAGAAGTGTGTGGAGTGCGGCATCTGCGCGGGGACCTGCCCGAAGAAAGCGATAGAGCTGAAAGGATAAATATGCGGGAAGAATTCCAAGATTGCGGAGTTCTTCCTTTTTTGCGCGATAAGCCCGGAGGGCGGACGCCGTGCTTGCACGAGCGTACATCCGACGGGCAACGGACAGTGAGGGGCTGTGCCGCGAACTGTGCGATAAGCCCGAAAACGTGAGAAATAACAGCTATAAGAATCTTGAAACGTGATATAATATCCATATAAAAATCTTGAAAACGTGAGAATGCGGGAGTATGAAGATTGATTTCCTTATAGCAAAGAGCAGAATTACAAGCTGAGATCATATATCTGCCGGTCTATATAGTACCGTTTTTATAATAAACTACAGGAGGTATTTACCCATGAAAAAACTCGCAGTTATTTTTCCGGGAGTCGGCTATCACACGGACAAGCCGCTTCTCTACTACAGTAAGAAAATCGCGTCACAGAACGGATACGAGATCGTCGAAGTGCCATATGGAAAATTTCCCAAGGGAGTAAAAGGTTCCAGGGAAAAGAAGGAAAAAGCGTTCTTCAGTGCAGTGGAGCAGGCGGAAGAAATCTTAAAAGATATAGATTTCTCTGAATATGACGATATCCTGTTTATCTCGAAGAGCGTGGGCACTGCGGTTTCCTCGGCTTATGCGGGGAAACATCATCTGAAAACAAGAAATATCTATTACACGCCGGTTGAGGCTTCCTTTCAGTTTATGACACAGCCGGGAATCGCATTTACAGGATCAAAAGACTCGTGGGTGGATCATGAAGCCATAAAAGACGGCTGTGCAAAAGGCGGTTTCCCACTGTATATCACCGAGGGGGCAAATCATTCGCTGGAGACGGGAAATGTGATTACAGATCTGGAGAATCTACAGAAGATTATGCAGATCACAGAAAAATATATCATATCGGACAAATAACAGAGGTATAAAATCTTATTCTGAGGAGAAGAACATGGAGATAAAGTGTATCGCCCTTGATCTGGACCGGACAACGCTGGACAGTCAGGGACATCTGAGTGAAGAAAACAGAACAGCGATCGGGAGAGCTGCCTCAGCCGGCGTCCATGTAGTGGTGGCGAGCGGGCGGTCTCTCGATTCCCTGCCGGCGGAGATTACTGAAATCCCAGGTGTGCGGTACGCTATAACATCCAACGGAGCGGCGGTCTATGATCTGTGTGAAAGAAAATGTCTGCGGCAGTTTAAGATGACTCCGGAGTCGGTGGAAGATATTCTGCGGCATACGGAGCAGGGGCGGATGAAAATTGAATATTTAGAGGAAACGGAGATATCTTACGAAGCGTTTATCGATGGCAGGGCTTTTGCGGAAAGCCGGTATGTGGCCGATCCGGTACGCTTCGGAGCGATGCCTCAGGCGATTCCCTACATACAGAGTACCCGCAGACCGATTGAAGATATGAGGACATTTATCCGTGAACATAAGTCGGAACTGGACTGCGTTGATCTTGTGGTAAAAAGCGAAGAAATGAAGAATAAATTGTGGAAAAACCTCCGGGAAAATGTCAGCGATGTGTATATCACATCTTCTGTAAAACAGCTCCTTGAAATTTCTCACAGAGATGCGGGCAAGGAATCCGGCGCAAAATTCCTGTTGGAATATCTGGGACTGACAAGAGAAGAACTTGCTGCGTTCGGCGACGGAGATAACGACAGCGGACTTCTTAAATATGCGGGGATTGGTTTTGCTGTAGCAAATGCATCTCCGGAATGCAGAGAAGCCGCAGATGAAATTGTTGCCTCAAATGACGAATACGGTGTTGCACAGGGAATCAATAAGATTCTGGCAATGTGACAAGAGAAGGCTGGAAGTCTTTTGAGTCAGCCTGTTATAATGGAAACCGGAGAGAATGCTATGAAGATCATTATTTCACCAGCGAAAAAAATGAATATTGACACAGACACTCTGGAGTGCAGAAGCGTGCCGGTTTTTCTTGAAGAGACGGCGGAGCTTCTCGAGTGGATGCGGCATCTTACATTTGCACAGGCAAAAGAACTGTGGAAATGTAACGACAAAATCGCAGAACAGAATTACAGGAGATTTCAGGAGATGAATCTGGAAAGAAATCTTACGCCGGCTGTTACCGCCTATGAGGGGATTCAGTATCAGTATATGGCGCCTGCCGTATTCGGCGGTGCAGAGACGGATTATATTCAGAACCATCTGCGGATACTGTCCGGATTTTACGGTGTACTGAAACCTTTTGACGGTGTGGTACCCTACAGGCTGGAGATGCAGGCGAAGGCGTCCGAAGCCGGCGATTTGTATAAATTCTGGGGAGACAAACTGTACCGGGAAGTGACAGAGAAAGACCAAAAGGCAGCAGAAGGGCAGCCGGATCATGAGAGCAGCCTTATCGTAAATCTGGCGTCCAAAGAGTATTCAAAATGTGTGGAGAAATACCTGACGCCCGAAGATATATATCTGACCGTCGTGTTCGGAGAACTGACGGACGGAAAAGTAAAGCAGAAAGGGACGCTGGCTAAGATGGCGAGAGGCGAGATGGTGCGCTATCTGGCGGAGAACGATGTGAAAGACCCGGAAGGAATCAAAGGGTTTGACAGACTGGGGTACTGTTTTGATGAAGGACATTCCAGTGAACGGGAATATGTATTCCTGAAGAAGGAGCGGCAGGCTGACAGGCAGACAGTCTGAGGAAAAGACGGTTTCTTCAGGTAAGCAGAACATTCAGAAAACGGAGGAGAAAATTATGTACAATGCATCAGAAAAAAGATACGAAAATATGCTCTACAACCGCTGTGGGAACAGCGGCCTGAAGCTTCCGGCCGTATCGCTGGGGCTCTGGCACAATTTCGGCGATACAGGATCATATGAGACTATGAAGCAGATCTGCTTTACGGCGTTTGACAATGGTATTACACACTTTGACCTCGCCAATAATTACGGCCCGGAGCCAGGAAGTGCGGAGAAAAATTTCGGCAGGATATTAAAAGAGGATCTGGGACAGTATCGGGACGAGCTTATCATCAGCACGAAAGCAGGATATGACATGTGGCCGGGACCTTACGGAAACTGGGGCAGCAGGAAATATCTGCTGGCAAGCCTGGATCAGAGTCTGAAGCGCATGGGACTTGAATATGTGGATATTTTCTATCATCACAGGATGGATCCGGAGACGCCGCTGGAGGAGACGATGGGAGCGCTTGCCCAGGCGGTCGCATCAGGAAAAGCGCTTTATGCCGGCCTTTCCAATTATGATGGGGAGACGCTGGAGAGAGCAGCGGCAATCCTTGAAGATCTCCACTGCCCATTTATTATCAATCAGAACCGTTACTCCATTTTCGACCGGACGATCGAGAACAACGGTCTCAAAGAGACAGCGGCGCGGCTCAGAAAAGGGATCATAGCGTTCAGTCCGCTTGCCCAGGGCCTGCTGACCAACCGGTATTTAAACGGGATACCGGAGGACAGCCGTATCAGGACAGACGGGAGATTTCTTAAAAAAGAGGCGCTTACGGAAGAGCGGCTTCAGCAGATCCGCAGTCTTAACGGGATTGCGGCGGGAAGAGGACAGACTCTGGCTGAGATGGCGCTGAGCTGGGTGCTCCGGGACGGGATCGTGACAAGCGTGCTCGTTGGAGCGTCACGGCCGGAGCAGGTTCTTGACGATATCAGGGCGATAGAGAATATCGAATTCAGTCAGGAAGAGCTGGCGAAGATAGACAGTGTAATCTTATCTGATCTGTGAGACTCTGATTTATAGGAATGAATAGCGGCGGGGCGGGCAAAGATCAGAGCCCGCCCTTTTTGATGAAAGAGAGAAATCACCTTACCTGCATCCGCAGTCCGGACATATGGCAGTAAATCTCTCTGCAGCCTTCTCCCAGTTGACTACATGGAACCAGTCGTCGATATATGCGGCGCGCAGATTATAATGTTTGAGATAATAGGCATGCTCCCAGACGTCGATATTCAGGAGAAGTGTGCGGGAATGGCGCAGAGGGGTATTCTGATTGGAGGAGGTCACGATCCTGAGGACGCCATTGTCGGACACAAGCCATGCGTAGCCGGATCCGAAGACAGACAACGCGGCAGTTTTGAACTGTGAGCGGAAATTCTCCGGGCTGCCGAACTGCCGTGTCATCTCGTGGAAAAGGCGGGATGAGTCATTTGGGGGAGTATTTGTACGTTGAGCAGGTTTCATCCCGTCAAAATAGAACAGGTGATTATATACGCCTCCCGCATTGTTCTTAAGCGGCGCCTGAAGATGGCAGGGGAGTCTGCGCCACATGGTGAGCAGCTTTTCCAGCGAACAGTTCTGCAGAGAAGGATTCTTCTCCAGAAAACGATTCAGGTTGTCAATGTATGTCTGAAGATGCCGGTCATGGTGAAGATGCATTGTCTTCTCATCTATAAAAGGTTCGAGTGCATCATAGGCGTATGGCAGGGGAGTGTTGATAAAAGGATAATAGTTGTTCATATGGGGCTCCGAAAAGGGCTTTCCTGTTAATATATGAGAGCGAATGGAGATATGTTCAAGGTTGATTCCGGATTTTTGCGGGTGTATGATTGAAATAAATGTTCAGATGTGTTGAACAGTTACTTTACAGCGGAGAGGTGTCATTATGTATATAGGAGATTTACATATTCATTCCAGATACTCAAGGGCGACGAGCAAAGACTGCACGCCGGAGCATCTGGACCTGTGGGCGAGAAAGAAAGGAATACATATCGTGGGAACCGGTGATTTTACTCATCCGGCATGGCGGGAAGAGCTGGAGGAGAAGCTGGAGCCTGCGGAGGACGGGCTCTATGTGCTGAAAGACGAGTACAGGATCAAAGACGGAGAGATCCCGGGAGAAGTGATCCCGCGGTTTGTCATAACCGGGGAGATCAGTTCCATTTATAAGAAAAACGGAAAAGTGCGTAAAGTCCACAGTCTGATCCTTCTGCCCGGCCTTGAGGATGCGGAGCGGATCTCGGCAAAGCTGGAACAGATCGGAAATATTCATTCAGACGGGCGGCCGATCCTCGGGCTGGACTGTCATGATCTTCTGGAGATCATTCTGGAGCTGAGCCCTCAGGCGGTCTATGTGCCGGCCCATATCTGGACGCCTCATTTTTCTTTGTTCGGCGCATTCTCAGGGTTTGATACAGTGGAAGAGTGTTTCGAGGATCTGACCCCGTATATCCACGCCATGGAAACGGGGCTCTCTTCGGATCCGCCGATGAACTGGCGCGTATCGTCTCTTGACCGGTTTCAGCTGATCTCCAATTCGGACGCCCACTCTCCTGCGAAACTGGGGAGAGAAGCGAATCTGTTCGACATTCCTCTGTCTTATGAAGGGCTGGCCCATGCCATACAGACCGGCCAGGGCTTATACGGTACGATTGAGTTCTTCCCTGAGGAAGGCAAGTATCATATGGACGGGCACCGCAAATGCAACCTTTGTCTGACGCCATCCGATACATTGAAATACAACGGAATCTGTCCGGTGTGCGGCAGGAAGATCACGATCGGAGTGTCCCATCGTGTGGAAGAGCTCTCAGACCGGGCAGAAGGATATGTCAGGGAAAATGCAAAACCTTTTGAGAGTCTGGTGCCTTTGCCGGAAGTCATCGGAGCTTCTTCCGGACATTCTGCGGCCAGTGTGAAAGTTCAGAGAGAATATCAGAAAATGCTCTCAGAACTGGGACCGGAATTTGATATCCTGAGAAATCTCCCCCTGGAGGATATCCGCAGAGTATCCGGTACCCGTGTGGCTGAAGGGATCGGGCGTCTGCGTCACGGGCAGGTAGAACGGATACCGGGATTTGACGGAGAATACGGTGTGATCAAACTGTTCAGCGCAGAAGAGCTGAATAATACAGAGGGGCAGATGAGTTTCTTCGAGCTTCTCGGAACTCAGGCAAGTGGAGAGCCAGAGAAAACAAACGAAGAAATCACGGAGGCAAAGGAAGAAGGGCAGCAGAATACAGCAGACCAGAAGAATGCAATGGAACGACAGGATACGGCGGGGCAGAAGTATACGGAACTTCCGGAGAAACAGGAGGGAAAGCGGCATAATATATCCCCGCGCCTGAATCCGGAGCAGGAATATGCTGTCCGGTGTACGTCACCCCACATTGCAGTAAAGGCAGGACCCGGTACAGGTAAGACAAAGACGCTTGTGTCCAGACTCCGCTATCTTCTGGAATATCGGAAAGTACGTCCGGCGGAGATCACGGCGGTTACATTTACCAATCAGGCGGTGGCCGAGATGCGGGAGCGTATTGAGAAAGAGACAGGAAAGAAACAGGCCGGACGCGCGATGCAGATCGGAACCTTTCATGCAATCTGTCTGAATTTCCTGAAAGAGCAGGGAGAAGAATTTACCCTGATGGGCGAGGCGCAGCAGCGGCTTCTGGCAGAAGAAGTTATCGCACATACAGGGGTAAATGCAAAAGCCGGAAAGTTTCTGGAACGGGTATCGCGCAGAAAATCCGGGATGGAGAATGTCCTTACGGGTGATCCTTCTGATGCCGGTATTTCTGATGATCCGGCATGGCAGCAGGCTTTTCAGATTTACGAAGAGAGGAAGAAAGAACAGCACCTGCTGGATTTTGATGATCTTCTGCTGCGTACAGCGGAGCGTATCGAGAATGGCCGGGTGAATGACGGATGGGAGAAGAAGTTCCGGTATCTTCTGGTCGATGAATTTCAGGATATCAACCCGGCACAGCTTAAATTAGTGAAGCTGTGGAGCTGTGCAGGGAGGGAACTGTTTGTGATCGGCGATCCGGATCAGTCGATTTACGGTTTCCGGGGAGCGGACAGTGCCTGTTTCGAGCGTCTTAAGAAAGAATATAATGACCTTGAGGTTGTAAGCCTGAAGGAAAATTACCGCTCCACGCCTCAGATCCTGAAGGCGGCGTCAGCGGTGATCGGGGCGGCAGAAGCGGAAGAAAAAGAAAAGAGAGAAATGCTTCATCCGAACTGCCCGGACGGCGTGCCTGTCCGGCTTGTCCGCACCGGGAGTCCTATGGGTGAGGCAATATTTATCGCAAAGGAGATCAACCGGATGTCGGGCGGCATGGGCATGATTGAGGCTCATCAGACGGCATGGGAACATCCGGAACAGAAAGTCCGAAGCTTTGATGAGATCGCGGTCCTCTGCCGCACCCATCATCAGGCGGAGCTGGTGGAAAAATGTCTGCGTACAGAGAGCATTCCTTATGTGATCGCCGGCAGAGAAGATTACCTGAACGAAGAGTCTGTACAGAACAGCCTCTGCTTTTTCCGCCTCATAGAGCAGACAGCGGAATCCGGGAATCCGCCGGATGTTCCTATTGAAGAATCAGAGAACCCGCAGCGGAACGAGGCTTCGGATATGGCTGGCGATATTTCCGGGATGGAGATATGTGCGAAATACTTCTGGAAACTGGACTGGAGCGATATTGCTGAGGAAGTGATCAGAAATACTCTGATCAAGTATCTCCCGCTTTATAAAAAGAAAAAGCCTCAGAAATTCCTAGAACAGTGGATGGAAGAGGTGAAGCTGACAGACGATCCCGCCATGCAGAAACTTCTGCAGGCGTCGGTATTTTATAAGACGATGACGGAATTTATGTATGCTCTTGAGCTGGGCGTGGAAAGTGACCTGAAGCGCTGCGGCAGTAAGAAATATACTTCCGACGCGGTCACTGTCATGACTCTGCATGGTTCGAAAGGGCTTGAATTCCCTGTAGCATTTATCTACGGAGTGGAGAAAGGTTCGATCCCGCTGGAGAATGAGAAGCATCCGTCGGATAAAGAAGAAGAGCGCCGTTTATTCTATGCGGGAATGACAAGGGCGAAAGAAGAATTAATCCTGACAACTTCCGGGGAGGAGTCCGAATTTACCGGCGCCATTCCTGCAGATGTATCTGTTCATGAAAATGAAGAGAAAAAGAAGCAAGAGCAGGAATGGCAGCAGATGAGTCTGTTTGATATGTAGGGCTGAATTTCTGGGAAAAACAATCAGGATACAGCCATGGAAAAAAGTTTTGCAATAATATTGCAGGTCTCGGGAAAGCGTGCAAGGATTGTCTGTCGTACCATTTCGGGAGTAACGCCGGAATGAATGTCAATGACGATCTCTCCGCTTGCTGCGTCACCGATGGCGATAGTGGCATGCGCCGCACCGCCTGCCGCTATTTTCTGAGCCACGGCCAGACCTCCGATTGAATAGATACCCATGGCGCATCCTCCGACCGCGAAGAAACCTAATGCGAAACCGCCGATGGCAATGGCTCCGACAGAGAGCCCGCCACAGGCGAGAAGCAGGCCGGCAGCCACCGCGCCGAGAGACAGGATGCCGGCTGAGAGTACTCCGATGGAGAAAATTCCGGAGGACAGAACGCCGAGAGCGAATATTCCCGACGCCGCAGTCCCGATGGCAAGCACTCCTCTGGCACGATGGAGCTTCTGACCCGGGAACCATCTTCCTATATTGATGTGTACCAGCGGGAGTCCGAAGAGCGTTCGCCTGCTCTTGTATTCATAATGCCAGTGATAAGGAACATAGTGAATTTCGCGGGCTGTCTGCGCCTGCTCTGTTTCTGCTTCTTCGGAAACCGGTTCCGGAGTTCCCCGGCCGACAAGTTCATCTATAGTGATATGGAAAAAGTCGCTCAGCTGGATCAGCTTATCCATCTCAGGTGTCGTAACACCAAGCTCCCATTTTGAGACAGTCTGGCGTGTAACTCCGAGCTCATATCCGAGCTGCTCCTGAGAAAGCCCCTGCTGTTTTCTTAAAGTAATAAGTCGTTCCTGAAAAGTCATAATAAAGTTTCCTCCTGTAACAAATACATACAGACGGCCGGCAGCGCTGCACTTTGTCTGACAGATACAGAATAGCAGAGTGTATCAACAATTGCTACCATGAACCGTTGGAAGATTGTCAACCAAAGTTAACATGTAATTTAATAATGCTAAAAGAAATAAATAAATTTCTGTTCTGATTCTTAGCCGTTTCGGCTGATTTTCACAAATAAGATTGTCAAAGAAACTGATAACATCTATAATCAAAGGAGAAAGTGTATGGAAAAAAGAAAACAACTGAATATGCAGATGGACACAGACAATGCGCCTTTTAATCCGCTAAAGGATATGAACCTTATGGATGATTTTCTGTTTGATGTTGCGACAGTCGATCTGGAGACCTGCAAGATAATTATTGAACTTTCGATTGGGATAACCCTTACAAAAATCGCATGGAAAGAGGGGCAGAAAGTTGTACATAATCTTCCGGGAAAACGGGGGATACGGATGGATTTCTATGCTGAAGATGATAAGGGGCGTGTCTTTGATGTGGAAATGCAGAAAAGGAACAGGGGAAATATTCCGAAAAGAACAAGATTCTATCAGGCTTTGATTGATGCACCGATGCTGAAAAGCGGTGAGCAGGGATTTGATCATTTGAAACCGGCGTATATTATAGTGATCTGCGGATTTGACCAGTATGGATACGGTTTTTACAGGTATACGTTTGATAACCGTTGCAAAGAAATGCCTGAACTGATCATGGGCGATGGATGCCGGAAAATCATACTGAATACAAAGGGGAAAAATGATACGGATGTGGAAAAGCCTCTGGTTGATTTCCTGCATTATATCGAAAGAAGCAGTGAAGATAATATTCCAGAAGACTGTGATGACCGTCTGAAACATCTGCATAGAAAGCTGGAAGAGATAAAAGCAAACGAACAGATGGGAGTGACATATATGAAGATGGAGGAAAGAAATCGTCTTATAAGGAAAGAAGGGGAACTAAAAGGTGAATCCAAAATTATATCGATGATTCGTAAGAAACTGGCAAAAAATAAGAATATCATCGAGATAGCTGAAGAGCTGGAACTGGGAAATAATTACGTGGAAAAAGTTACTGCCCTGCTTCGGGAAGATCCGGACAGAACGGACGAACAGGCGGCGGAGCTGCTCCTGTACGGGAAGGAAGAATAATGAGATGGATATAAAAGTTGACTACAAGGCAGTGGAAGAGGTTGTGCGGCGTGCGGGCATGATGATGAAGGAAGCTCATCTGTCCTCTGATTCCGTACAGCACAAGGAAGGCGCGGCAAATTTTGTTACTGCCTATGATGTTTCAATCCAGAAATTTCTGATAGAAGAGCTGCATCGTATCGTACCGGAGGCTGCTTTCTTCGGAGAGGAGGAGACCGAAGGAAACACCAGGGAGAAAGAACTTGACAGCCTGTGTTTCCTGATCGATCCGATTGACGGAACAACGAATTTTATGTTCAGGTACAATTACAGCTGTATTTCCGTGGGGCTTGCATATGCAAAAGAAATGATCGCGGGATTTGTATATAATCCATATGTGGATGAGATGTTCACTGCGGTCAGGGGAAACGGAGCATATCTGAATGGAGAAAAGATTCATGTGCCGGACAGCGGGCTTAAAGATGGAATCGCCTCTTTTGGATGTGCGAGATACAATAATTCTGATACAGGTCTTTTATTCCGTGTGGTGCAGGAAATGTTTAACCGGAGCCTTGCAGTGAGGTGCGGCGGGTCAGCGGCGCTTGATCTGTGCCGTGTAGCGGCCGGGGCCAGTGTTGTGTATCTGGAAATGAAGCTGAATCCCTATGATTACGCGGCGGCTTCTATTATTATAGAAGAAGCAGGCGGTGTGATCGCGCAGATAGATGGAAGTAAGATTACGCTGGATAAACCGTGTTCGATATTGGGGGCTGCACTGAAGGCGGCGGACGAAGTACGGGATATCATAAAGGAAGAAATACAGAAATTATAATTAGAAACAGCAGAGATAAAACCGCAGGGCGGCATCGGATTATTTCCTTGATCTGTAAAGACTTTAGAAATACCGGTGCCGCCCTGCGGCAGTTTTAGGCGCTGATGATCTCAGTCAGAGCGCCGAGAAGATCTGCGTCCAGATCCATAGTCTGAAGCTGGGAGAGCAGAATCGTCCGGTCGTCTGATTTCCGGACCATGCTATAGAGAGTGTCTTTGAGTATAAATGAAATCTCTGCCTGATTCAGAAAGTCAAAGCATTCCTTTACAATGTCATTTTCCGCTGCTTCCGCGTGCTCTGCGAGCAGGCGGATCTGGGCGCAGACGGGAATATCCTTCAGGGTACAGGTGAGGGTACAGGTTTTTTCATCGTAAATGATACTGCAGCCGGACGACTCTGACAGAGCGGAACCATCGGTATATACGGAGATCTGATCTGTGCAGTCTTTTATACCATGCAGCTGAACGACATATGTACGTTTCTCGGGAATTAATTCTGTTTCTCCGTGAGCTCCTTCGATGATGAATTCTGTATTGTCACCCCAGTGGAATTTCATCGCCGTTGTAACACATTTTCCTACTTTATAGTCTTCTGAGATGTTGTCATCTTCATAGAGTATAAAGCTTCCGTCCGCTCCGGCGTAAACATGGATGTTCAATTCCTGCGGATTACTTCCCGCATCGTTTATTTCGTCAGTCATGGGGACGATGGCACCGGCTTTTGCGAGAACCGGGATGGAATTGATATCCCGGTACATGGCAAGTATACGGCCGCCTCTGTATTTCCGTCCTGTAAATACATCATAGTAGATTCCGTCAGGCAGCCATACCTTTACTTTTGCCGCATTCAGTTTCGGTATGCAGGGCGAAGTGACAGGGACCGCGATCATTTCACTTCCGAAGAGATATTCATTGGGTACATGGTAAGCAGATTCTTCTTCCGGCCATCCGTAGTACATAGGGAGCATCAGCGGAATATCCTCCTCGTATGCACGGTAATTCATTGTGTACAGATAAGGAACGAGGCGGTGGCGGAGCCTTAAGAACTCTTTCATCATAGAGCAGACTTCAGGTTTGTAGCGCCATGGCTCTTTCCCGTTGAATTCACTGCTGCTGGAGTGGAGACGCATGATTGGTGAGAACACACCGAACTGCAGCCATCTCCCGGCCATCTCATCGTCCTTGAAACCCAGCATATGACCGCCGATGTCATGACTCCACATCCCGTAGCCGATGTTCGAGGCGGTGGCGGTGAAATAGGGCTGGAAGTCCAGCGAATCCCATGTAATGATTGTATCTCCCGAAAAACCGACAGGATAGCGGTGACTTCCGGGACCCGCGTATCGGGAAAATGTCATCGGACGTTTTCCGTCTCTTCCGCTGTCCAGATAATGATAGTGGTTCAGCATCCACAGAGGATCCAGTCCTTCCACTTTGCTGATTCCACCGGACTGCCAGTCTATCCACCAGAAGTCCACGCCCTTTTCCTCCTCCGGATGGAAGATGTGACGGAAGCAGGCTTCGAGAAAATCCGGATTGGAGATATCGAATACGACAGGCTGTTCGGTCTTTGGATCAATTCCCAGTGCCTGAGCCATCTCCGGATACATTTCTTCGTGTGCGCGGACTCCGTCAGCCGGATGAATGTTCAGGGTAACATGCATATTCCGGTCGTGGAGCCATTTCATAAAGCCTTCCGGATCAGGGAAGAAGTCGCGGTTCCATGTGTAGCCGGTCCATCCGCTGCCGTATTTTGGATTGATATCCACCAGATGCCAGTCCATATCAATGACTGCAACGGAAAACGGAAGGTTTTCTTTTTCAAACTGTTCCATCAGCTCTTTGTAGGATTCTTCTGTATATTTATAGTAGCGGCTCCACCAGTTCCCGAGTGCATAGCGGGGGATCATGGGGCTTTTCCCGCACAGATGACAGAAGTCTTTGAGTGCCTGCTGGTAATTATGACCGTATGCCCAGAAGTAAATGTCGATGCATCCGCTCCGCCGGGGTTCCACCCATCCATCGTCCCGGAGTGCGAGGGAGCGGCTGTCGTCCATGATGGAGAAGCCGTCCCGGCTTATAATTCCGTGATCCAGAGGGATTGCCCCGTCTGCTTCATCCAGCGTGCGGGCTGTTCCTCCCAGATCGTGGAAATCCTCTCCGTAGTGCCAGATGCTGTGGTACGCGCTGTAATTGCCAATAGCCTGTATGGACAGTCCGCTGGCAGAAAAGGGGTTGCGGTCATAGATCAGGTGTGCTCTGGGGGTGATGATTTCCAGAGAATCGTCCGTATTGATTACGCGGAAAGAGCTTTTGGGGAAATTGCGGTTCCACACGGACTGCGTCGCCCTGTCTTCGAAAATCCCGTCCGGATCATATTCGAGGCGGAGCAGGCTTTCTGTGAGGACAGAGATCCGCCAGCAGTCTCCTTTGATAATATTTTCAGGTGCAGTCTCAGGATGAGTTTCTGCGATCAGTTCTGGTCTCATATTTGAATCTCCTTTCAACTGTTATGCCGCGCACTGACAGATGTAGTGCGCGGCTGCCGGCAGTGACGCTGCCGTATCTATGTTAACCTTTCACTGCTCCGGCGGCAACACCTGCCACGAAGCGTTTCTGGAATATTACATATACGATGATAACCGGAAGGATCGAAATTGTCGTTGCTGCGAACAGTCCGCCGTAATCTGTGGAATACCTTCCGTTAAAGAGGGTGAGACCTACGGCAAGGAGCTGTTTTCCTTCACTGTCAATCATCAGGTATGGCCAGAGGTAATCTTCCCATACCCAGAGGAACTGGAAGATGGCGATAGCGGATATTCCGTTCTTGCACAGTGGAAGCACCAGTCTGTGGAATGTCTGGAACTCGTTGGAACCGTCCATACGGGCAGCCTCGATCAGTTCATCCGGAATGCTTTCCATGTTCTGTTTCATCATGAAGATGCCGAATCCGCTGACCATGACCGGCAGGATCAGAGAGATATATGTATCCTGCAAACCGGCTTCCATGAACATGGTATATCTCGGGATGATGGTGACCGACCACGGAACCATCATCGTCATCATGACAAAGCCGAAGATAACATTTTTCCCTTTAAACTGATACTTGCCGAGTACATATCCGCACAGGCAGCTTGTATAGATCACAATCGCTGTAACCGCTACGGCAATGAAGATACTGTTCATGAAATACCGCAGAAAATCAAAGGTCTGCTGGAGATTCATGTAGTTGTCGATGGTCGCCTCCTGCGGGAGCAGCGTCTGGACGATGGACTGTATCTCGCCGTTCGTCTTAAAGGAGGAGAGCACCATCCACACAAACGGGAAGACGGTGATGACTCCGAGAAGGGCGAGCACGATGTATAAAGCAGTTTTCAATATTTTGTGTTTCATATCCTGACCCCCTTAACTTTCATTTGCGCCGGTGACCTTGAACGAGATCACGGTGAATATCGCGGTCAGCACCAGAATGAAGAGAGAGATGGCTGATGCAAACCCGAAGTTATACTGTTTGAACGCCTGATCGTAGACGAGGTATGAACTTAAGTAGGTCGAAGTACCCGGTCCTCCTGTGGTCATGACAAGCACCGGTACATATGCCTGCAGATAGGATATGATCGAGGTTACCACGACGAACAGCATGGTCGGTTTGAGCAGGGGCAGTGTGATATAGCGGAAAGTCTGCCATGCACTCGCTCCGTCGATGCTCGCCGACTCATAGCAGTCGGAGGGCAGGGAAAGCAGACCGGACAGGAAGAGTATCACAGCGTATCCGAAATCTTTCCAGATCGTCATCACCATCAGGGCGGGCAGCGCGAACTTGCTGTCAAACAGCCAGTTGATATCCAGTCCGAAGATGTTGTCGATGAGTCCGAACTGCGGATTGTACATGATTTTCCATACATACGCGACAGCGACCAGCGGGGTTACGGTAGGCATGTAAAAGATCGTGCGGAACAGTGTCTTGTGCTTCATCAGTTTTGAATTCAGCGCATAGGCGATCGCCAGTCCGAGTAGAACCCGGAAGAAGACAACGACCACGCAGAAGATTACGGTATTTCCCATGGACTGCCAGAATGTAGGATAAGAGAACATTCTGATATAGTTATCCAGTCCGATCCAGTTATAAGTCTGGTTCAAAGGGTTCCACTGATGGAAGCTTCCCGCAATGACAATGATCACGGGGATAATCAGGAAGATCGTCATATAGATGATAAGGAATCCCATCGCGATATTCCGCATCCAGATTTCGCTTTTACTTTGAAGCGGTCTTCTTTTAAACATAAATTTCCCCTCCTTTATTCTTTGTAATAGGCATAGAGACTCTCGCTCGAAGTGAAGTCCGCGTTTGCGAGGTCGATGTCGATCGTGTCCGCAGCGGTCTTAAGAGCGTCGTCCGTGTCCTTGCCGTTATAGAGAATATCCTCCCCGGCAATCTTCATATTGTTCTCGACTGTGGAAGGCATTGCTCCCGGCCATATGTAGCGGTCGATGTGAGGACCGACGGTTTTGACGATCGGAGTGTCCTTGAGTTCCGGCGCGTCCATAAGGGCAGACTTGGCAGGGATCAGACCTCCGTCCTGGCTGAGTTTGATCTGCACGTCGTCGCTGGCCAGGAAGAAGCGGATGAAATCCTGAGCGACTTCCTTCTGGGCGTCGGTTGCATTCTTGTTGATGCCCGGAGTGGACTCACCGTTGTAACGGTAGTAAGCGTAAGGCGTCTCCCCGTCCTGAGTCGGAATCTCGAAAGTGCCGTAGTTGATGTCCGGAGCGTTTGTTGCGAGGTTCCCAACGAAGAAGCCCCAGGCAAATACCATCGCGCTCTGTCCCTGATAGAAGCTTTGGTCGTAGTTGGTGCCGAAATCCTTGTCCCCTACGTGGTATTTTTCATAGAGATCGATCAGGAAGGAGGTTGCCTCCTTCATGCCATCGCCGCTCACAAGGGAGGTCTTCCCGTCCGCTGAAAACAGATTGTCTCCGAACTGGTAGTTCAGACCGATGACAGTGGAGTTGAAATAGTTGTTGTAGTTGTATCCTGCCTGAACCATATTTCCGTCTTCATCGAATTTCGTCAGTTTCTGAGCCACATCGATAAATTCATCCCATGTTTTCGGGATATCGTCATCCGTCAGCCCGGCTTCCGCCCAGAGATCTTTGTTATAGTAAAACATACCGGTGGACAGACCGTAATCCATATAGTAGACATTTCCGTCCATGAGATGAGTCGAAGCGGACGGGTAATCTGAGATGAGTTCATCTGTGTCGATATCGTAAGGTTCCATGTAGTTAAGGAGAAGATGCTCGTAGCTGTTATGTACATTAAAGAGTGTCGGTCCTTCTTCTTCTCTCTGAAGAGCAAGGGGAAGTTTGGTAAAGAAACCGTCCCACGGATTGTTGATCACGTTGATGGTCACGTTGGGATGAATCTCCTGATAAGCTTCGGCGATACTTCGGAACATATCCTCTGTTGCCCAGACCCACCAGTCGATGGTGATGGGCTCGCCGTCGTTGACAAGATGGTTGGGATCATAGGTGACATTGTCGCCCATAACTTCCAGACCTTTGTCCGCCTGTGTGTCCTGTACGCCCTGAGAAGTCCCGCTTCCTTTACCTCCGCCGCTGCATCCGGCGAGGGATAAAACAAGGACGAGGGCAAGGCAGAATGAAAAAAATCGTTTCATATCGCACCTCCTGATAAAGTCTTATTGTTACGTTAGCGCTAACTTTCGAAAGAATTATAGAATTTGCGCTTAAAAATGTCAATATAAATTTTGGAAAATGTTGAATATATGCAAAAAATGCATTATAATTTTGTTAACGGTAACTATAGAAAAGATTTTCTATGGAAAGTACGGGAAAAGAGACAAAACGGAAAGGAAATTATGGGTATATGGTTACTTTAAAAGACATTGCGGAAAAAGCAGGAGTCAGCAGTATGACAGTGTCCCGTGTGATGAACGGAAAGACTGGGGCTGTCTCGCAGGAGACTTCCGAGAGGATTAAAAAAATTGCGCAGGAGATGGGCTATGTTCCAAATTCCTCCGCGAGGGCGCTGGCGTCCCGTTCCTCTCGGCTGATCACCGCGCTCCTGCAGGAGTATGACGAAGACAGAAATCCTCTTGAAGACAGTTATACAAGCTGTTTTCTCGGAGAGCTTGCCCTTCAGATAAAGAAAGAGGGATATGATCTGATGCTTCATTATGTAAAAGACTACTCGGAGATTACCTACAGCCTGAAGTCATGGAATGTGGCAGGTGCAGTATTTATAGGGATGTTTGACGAGAGTATACGGAAACTTCAGGAGAATAATCATATTCCTCTGATTTTTACGGACAGCTACAGTTCTGTCCGCAGCATTACAAATGTGGGAATCGATGATTACAGAGGCGGAGAGCTGGCGGCGGAGTATTTTCTTGAAAACGGTCACCGAAATGTGGCGTTTTACGGACCGGAAGCTCTGGACAACGGTGTTGTCATGCACAGACTCAGAGGATTTATTTCTGTACTGCGCAAAGCAGGAATCTCTCTGGCGCAGGAGAATTTTATTAATCTGGGCGTACAAGATCTGGGGGAAGAGTTGGTACGGCTTTGCAGCGGGGACAATCCGGTGACAGGTATTTTCACTACTGCCGACAACTGTGCGTACCAGATCTACTCGGAAGCATACAGAAAGGGATTGAGCATTCCGAAAGACCTGTCGGTTATAGGGTTTGACGATCTGTCCATGAGTGAGCTGGTCACGCCTCCCCTTACAACGGTGCGTCAGGATATTAAGAAGAAAGCATTGGTGACCTGCGAGCTTCTTATGAAAAATATCAGGGAGCCGGACAGCCCTGCGGAGAATATTGTGCTGAACGTGGAGCTTTCCAGAAGAAAATCAGTCAGGAAGCTGTAAATGTGGGAAATGTACCTTATGATAAACCCGCGGGACCATATATTGACAAGCTGCCGGACTCTGGACTATAATAGCGGCATTCAGAGAAGACAGAAATCCCGCCGTACTGCGGGGAAAATGGCGTATAACCGGCAGAAAAAAGGAGAAGGAACAGTATGAGATTAGGGGAAAGACAGGTTCTGACTGTCGTCAAAAAAGTAGATTTCGGTGTTTATCTGGGCAGCGATGAGGAGCGGGTGCTGCTTCCGAAGAAACAGGTGCCGGAAGGAATAGAAGTAGGAGATCCGGTAGAAGTATTCCTGTATAAGGATTCATCAGACCGGATGATAGCGACGACGAAAGAACCGAAGCTGACGCTCGGAAGGCTGGCAGTGCTGGAAGTAGTGGATGTGGGACGTATCGGAGCGTTCCTCGACTGGGGACTGGAGAAGGACCTGCTTCTGCCGTTTAAAGAGCAGACGACAAAAGTGTCAAAGGGTGACCGGTGTCTTGTCAGCCTGTATATCGACAAGAGCGGACGACTCTGCGCCACAATGAAAGTTTATCAGCTGCTGAGGACAGATTCTCCTTATAAAAAGGATGATACGGTTCATGGCACAGTCTATGAGATCAGCCGTGAGTTTGGCGTGTTTGTGGCAGTGGATGATCAATTTTCCGCACTGATTCCACGTAGAGAGGTCTACGGCAGGATGTATGTGGGACAGCAGATCGAGGCGAGAGTGACGGCAGTGAAAGCGGACGGTAAGCTGGATTTAAGTGTCAGGGGAAGAATACCGGAACAGATGGGCGCCGACGCTCAGAAGATCATGGAACGTATAGAGAAAAACGGCGGAATGCTTCCTTTTACGGACAAGGCGGATCCGGAACGCATCAGAGATGAATTCGGAATGAGTAAAGCCGCATTTAAGAGAGCGGTTGGCAGGCTGATGAAACAGGGGAAGATCAGGATTGACGAAAAGCAGGAGAAAATCGTAACAGTTCAGCCGGACTGTCACGAAAAATCTTGCAATCCTCTGTAAATCAGCTATAATAATCAATAAGGATGTAAAGATTTAGAGGGAAGGAAAGAAGATCATGAAAGTTCAGAATATTACAGATATAGACGGATTTTTTAAAGTTGTCGATGAATGTAAAGGAAAGGTTGAACTTGTGACGGGTGAGGGTGACAGACTTAATCTGAAATCTAAACTTTCCCAGTATGTGTCCCTGGCAAATATTTTCTCAAACGGGGAGATCCCTGAGCTGGAGATCATAGCATATGAGAAAGAAGATACAGACAGACTGATCAAGTTCATGCTTGAAGGAGCAAAATAATCAGGGACTACCCTGAAAAAACGACACGACAGGCGAGGGCGGTTCCCGCAGGAAGGGAGCCGTCCTTTTTATAATCAGAGGTATAGCATGAGTTTTGTACATTTACATGTCCATACAGAGTACAGTCTGCTGGACGGATCAAACAAGATAAAAGAATATGTCGCACGGGTAAAAGAGCTCGGCATGGACAGCGCCGCGATCACGGATCACGGTGTAATGTACGGCGTTATAGATTTTTATAAAGAAGCGCGCGCTCAGGGCATCAAACCGATCCTGGGCTGCGAGGTCTATGTGGCGCCCAATTCCAGATTCGACCGTGAAGTGACAGGTGGGGACGACAGATACTATCACCTTGTGCTGCTGGCAGAGAATAATGAGGGGTATGCGAATCTGATGAAAATCGTATCAAAAGGATTTGTCGAGGGATACTATTACCGCCCCCGCGTGGATAAGGAACTGCTCAGACAGTATCACAGCGGAATCATCGCTTTGAGTGCATGTCTTGCCGGCGAAGTCCAGCGCTACATCGTGAAAGGCCTGTATGATGAGGCAAAGAAGAAGGCTCTGGAGTACAGAGATATCTTCGGTGAGGACAACTATTTCCTTGAGCTGCAGGATCACGGACTGCCGGATCAGGCCCTTGTGAACCAGCAACTTTTGAAAATGTCTGAGGAGACCGGGATTGAGCTGGTGGTTACAAATGATGTACACTACACTTATGCCGAGGACGCGGTGCCGCACGATATCCTTTTGTGTATCCAGACCGGTAAGAAACTGACCGATGAGAACCGTATGCGTTATGAGGGCGGACAGTATTATGTAAAATCTCCCGAGGAAATGGAAAAGCTGTTCCCCTATGCGCTTCAGGCACTGGACAATACCCAGAGGATCGCGGACCGGTGCAATGTAGAGATTGAGTTCGGAGTCACAAAGCTTCCCAAATATGATGTGCCCGACGGATATACTTCGTGGGAATATCTCCAGAAACTCTGCTGGGAAGGTCTTGAGAAGCGGTATGGAGAACCGACACAGGAGCTGAAGGACCGGCTGACCTATGAGCTGGACACGATCAAAAATATGGGATATGTGGACTACTTCCTTATTGTGTGGGATTTCATTAAATACGCGAAGGACCACGGCATCGCGGTCGGACCGGGACGAGGATCCGCGGCGGGAAGTATCGTATCTTACTGCCTTGGGATTACGACCATCGATCCCATCAGATATCAGCTCCTGTTCGAGCGTTTCCTGAATCCCGAGCGTGTATCCATGCCCGATATCGACGTGGATTTCTGCTTTGAGAGACGGCAGGAAGTGATTGATTATGTTGTGCGCAAATACGGAAAAGACAGAGTGGTCCAGATCGTCACGTTCGGTACGCTGGCAGCCCGCGGCGTTCTGCGCGATGTGGGACGTGTTATGGATCTTCCATATGCGTTTGTTGATTCTATCGCGAAAATGATTCCGCAGGAGCTCAACATCACCATTGATAAGGCGCTCAAGGAGAACCCTGAGCTGCGCCGGATGTATGAGACGGACGAGCAGGTAAAGACGCTGATCGACATGGGTAAACGTCTCGAGGGACTTCCCCGCCACAGTTCCATGCATGCCGCAGGAGTCGTGATCAGCCAGAAGTCAGTGGACGAATATGTGCCGCTCTCGAGGGCGGCAGACGGGACGATCACTACACAGTTTACCATGACGACTCTTGAGGAGCTGGGACTTCTGAAAATGGATTTCCTGGGGCTGCGTACTCTGACGGTTATCCAGAACGCGGTGAATATGGTGCGGCGCAAGCGGCCGGATCTGGATATGGAGAAAATTGATTACAATGACCAGAAAGTGATGGACTATATCGGTACCGGAAAGACGGACGGTATCTTCCAGCTCGAGAGCGCGGGGATGAAGAGCTTCATGAAGGAACTGAAACCGCACAGTCTGGAGGATATTATCGCCGGTATTTCTTTGTACCGTCCGGGCCCGATGGATTTTATTCCCCAGTATATCAAGGGGAAGAATGACGCGTCCTCGATCACTTATGACTGCCCGCAGTTAAAGCCGATCCTGGAGCCAACATACGGATGTATCGTCTATCAGGAGCAGGTTATGCAGATTGTGCGTGACCTTGCCGGATATACGCTGGGGCGAAGCGATCTTCTGCGCCGTGCCATGTCCAAGAAAAAAGGCGATGTGATGCGCAAAGAGCGCCAGATCTTCGTCTACGGAGATGAAGAGAATAATGTGCCGGGATGTATCAGAAACGGAATCGACGAGAAGACGGCGAATAAGATCTATGATGAAATGATCGACTTCGCAAAGTACGCTTTTAACAAGTCGCACGCCGCGGCATACGCGGTGGTGGCCTATCAGACAGCATGGCTGAAATATTACTATCCGGTGGAATTCATGGCGGCGCTTATGACGTCCGTGATCGAGAATCCGTCAAAAGTTGCGGAGTATATTTATGCCTGCAGACAGATGGGAATCCGGATCCTGCCTCCGGACATTAATAAAGGGGAGGCGGACTTCTCTGTTGACGGAGGAAATATCCGGTACGGTCTGGCCGCGATCAAGAGCATAGGGCGTCCGGTGGTGCAGGCTGTTATAGAGGAGCGTGAGGCGTTCGGCCTGTTTAAATCTCTGGAAGATTTTATCACCCGTATGTCGGCAAAAGACGTGCTTAACAAAAGGACGATCGAAAATCTGATCAAGGCGGGAGCGCTGGATACTCTGGGAGGTACGCGCAAGCAGTTTATGAGTATTTATATTCAGATCGTGGATCATGTGAATCAGGAGAAGAAGTATTCCATGTCCGGTCAGATGAGTCTGTTTGATCTGGTAGGCGAAGAACAGAAAAGCGAATTCCAGATCAGGATGCCCGATGTCGGTGAATATACAAAAGAAAATCTCCTGGCGTTTGAAAAGGAAGTGCTCGGTATCTATATCAGCGGACATCCGCTGGAGGAGTATGAGGATAAATGGCGGAAAATGATCTCGGCAACAACGCTTGATTTCCAGCCCGATGAGGAGAGCGGACGGTCAAAAGTTCATGACGGAGCAAAAGAGATTATCGGCGGCATGATCACGGATAAGACGGTTAAACACACAAAGACAAATCAGATGATGGCGTTTGTCACTGTGGAAGACCTGCTTGGTACGGTGGAAGTAGTTGTATTCCCCAGGGATTATGAGAAAAACCGAGAGTATCTTGAGGTCGACAATAAAGTATTTATCCGGGGGCGCGTGTCCGAGGAGGATGAGAAAGCCAGCAAACTGATCTGCGAGAAAGTGATCCCGTTTGAGAAGACGAAGAGGGAACTGTGGATACAGTTTCCGGATAAAGCGGATTATCTGGATAATGAACAGATCGTTTATGGCTATCTGGCCGATTCCGAGGGAGAGGATGAAGTCGTGATCTACTGTGCGAAAGAAAGAGCCATCAAGAGACTCCCGAGGAACAGAAATATACGGATCAATCAGCAGGTTTTAAGCAGGCTGATGAATCATTTTGGGGAAAGCCGTGTAAAAGTGGTCGAAAAAGCTATTGAAAACTACTTCTAAATACGGTAAAATATTTTCGGAATTGTTAAAAATTTTTCGATTAGAGATTTTGGCAGTTATCTGACTTTATGGAAAGGTGGAGAAAACATGGCAGAGAATAATGAAATGGAAGTGTACGCGGAAGATTTTGAAGACCGCATCCGTACGATCGGAGTTCTTACAAGCGGCGGCGATGCACCGGGAATGAATGCGGCAATCCGTGCAGTTGTCCGTACAGCTCTTTCCAAGGGACTGAAAGTACGCGGTATCCGCAGAGGATATCACGGACTGCTCAAAGAGGAGATCATCGATCTTTCCGCACGTGATGTATCTGATACAATCCAGCGTGGCGGTACAATCCTGCAGACAGCGCGCTGTAAAGCAATGCGTACAGAGGAAGGACAGCAGAAGGCGGCTGCGATCTGTAAAAAATACGGCATCGACGGTCTGGTAGTTATCGGTGGTGACGGTTCTTTCGCAGGAGCACAGAAACTTGCGAACCTTGGAGTAAATACAATCGGAATCCCGGGAACGATCGATCTGGATATCGCATGTACAGATTACACAATCGGATTTGACACAGCAGTAAACACAGCTATGGAAGCGATCGATAAAGTGCGTGATACTTCCACCTCCCATGAGCGCTGCAGTATCATAGAGGTTATGGGACGTGACGCAGGTTACCTTGCTCTCTGGTGCGGTATCGCCAACGGAGCTGAGCGTATTCTGATGCCTGAAGAGCATGATTATGACGAGCAGGCAATCATCGCAGACATCAAAGAATGCCAGAAGAGAGGAAAGAAAAATTATATTATCATCAATGCCGAGGGTATCGGAGATTCCATCAACATGGCGAAGAGAATCGAAGAAGCTACAGGCATGGAGACAAGAGCGACAATCCTCGGACACATGCAGCGTGGCGGAAGCCCGACATGTAAAGACAGAGTATACGCTTCTATCATGGGTGCGATGGCTGTTGATCTTCTCATTCAGGGCAAGACAAACCGTGTAGTAGGATACAAGGACGGCAAGTATGTCGACTTTGATATCGAAGAGGCACTGGCTATGAAGAAATCAATCTCCGAATACCAGTATGAGGTAGCTAAAACACTGGCGCTGTAATATAAAAGCAGCAGTTCAGCCAGAGGCTGCACGGAAAGTACGGCTCTGCTGGCCGGACAGATATATATCAGAGTAACAGGGGAGAGCAGGTTATTATGGAGAACAGGAATACAGCACCGGTAGGTGTGTTTGATTCCGGCGTAGGAGGGCTGACGGTTGCAAGAGAGATTTCCCGTCAGCTCCCGAATGAAAATATCGTATATTTCGGGGATACAGCGAGAGTTCCATACGGAAGCAAATCGCAGAATACGATTATCCGCTTTTCGGAACAGATCATCCGTTTTCTGAAAACAAAGGACGTCAAGGCAATCGTGATCGCCTGCAATACGGCGAGTGCGCTTGCGCTTGATGCCGTGAGGGATGAGTTTGATGTCCCGGTAATGGGGGTTGTCATACCGGGCGCACGCGCTGCTGTCGAGGCGACCAGAAACCGGAAGGTCGGGGTTGTCGGAACAGACGCAACTGTCCAGAGCGGAATGTATACTAAGATCATTCATTCAATGGCGCCGGATGTCACTGTGATCGAGAAGGCCTGCCCTCTTTTTGTACCTCTTGTGGAAGAGGGTTTTAAAGACCATGTGGTGACACAGGAGATCATAGAATACTATCTGGAGTCCATGCGGAATTCGGATATTGACGCTATGATACTCGGGTGCACACATTATCCTCTTCTCAGATCAAAGATCAGAGAGTATATGGGAGAGAAGATACAGATCGTCAACCCAGCGTATGAAACAGCGATGGATCTGAAGAAACTTCTCCATGAACAGAAAATGGAAAATAACGGCGGGTCAGGAGAACACAGCAGGTATTCATTTTATGTGAGTGACGCGGCGGAAAAATTCCGCAGATTTGCCAACACAGTGATGCCCTTTGATGTGCCGACGACAAACGTCGTAAATATAGAAGAGTATTAAGAGCAGAGAGATGACAAAGGAAGTATTAGTCAGTATATCGGGAAAACATATTGATATCATGAACGATCCGACGGCCGGATACGAGACGGGGGACGATAATATCGAAGTCGTAACTCCGGCGAATTATTACTGCAAAAACGGAAAACATTATATTATCTACGAAGAAGTGCTTGAAGGGATGGCCGGGACGATCCGCAACAGGATCAAGATCACCGGAACCGACAGCATAGAGATTATGAAGAGCGGCGCTTCCAGCTCGCATATGATCTTCGAGAGAAACAGGAAGAATCAGACATATTACCGTACACCTTACGGACAGATGCTGATCGGTGTAAATACAAAAAACATGGAAGTCAGAGTTGATGATAATAAAATCAATGTGCAGCTGGATTATGAGCTGGATGTCAACCATGAACCTCTGGCAGACTGTAAGATCAAAATGAATATCATGTCTAAAGACGATCCGGATTTTACGGTGCTCAGCAGCTAAAATAAATAAGGGGTGTTTTCGGAGTATATATCATAACGCAAAACCGTTCCGCTTTACCTCAAAGATTGTGTAGATGTAACAGTGGCAGGAGATGTTCGTCCAATGGGACTCCATCTCCTGCCACTTAACATCTAAGACCAATGCTTTTCGGAACGCTCTCACTTGATGTTTTGCTTATATGATATATACTCCGAAAACTTACTTTATTTAGTGCTGTAGATAATATGTTTCAATATTGGGAGTATTACTCAGAGATCGATGAAATTACGACTGCTGCAATCACCTGCCGATGAATCTGATCTTTATGTCTTGAAAAAAGAAAGTTTACGGACCGGACAGCCTAATACAGAACATTAAGTGGGAGCGTTCCGAAAAGCATTTGTTCTGGATGTTAGGCGGTACAAATGGAGTTCCATTGAACGAACATTTGATACCGACGTTACATCCATTCAAATCTTTGAGGTAGAGCGGAACGGTTCTGGATTAGGCTGTCCGGCCCGTAAACGAAAAGTTTTAAAACCATATGATCACGATTTATTCCGGCGGAAGAACCCTTTCTTCTTCTGCGGCTGTTCGATAGAACCGCCTCTGACGCTTTTGATCCCTGTTATGTAAAGTCCGCTGACTACGGCTTTTACTTCTTTCTTTACGGGAATAACTTCAAATACTTTGTTATCGCACATCAGAGTCATGATCCTCGGACCGATCTTTGCTTTTACGACCGGTACCTTCGTACGCCTTAAATATTTCGGCGTGTTTTCAAGAACAACAGCAGGAAGACCTGCCTCTTTCAATTTCATTTTCTTTTTATCGATGACAAGCATGCTGACTGTCTGGGCTGCCGCTTCCATCTGTTCCTGCTGCTCAGCCTGTTTCTTTTCGGCTTTTTTTCCGAAAAAGTACAGAGCAATGCAGGCGGCGATCAGTACAACGAGAACAACAATCAGTACAATAGTGACTGGACTCACGATAGACCCTCCTAAACCTTAGATTTTCCGCATTTGCGCACATAGTATTTTAACATTGTTTCAGGACAAGTGCAAGATAATAAGTGTATTTTAGCGGTTTAGGGTTTACTTTTCGAGGGAGAACCGAGTATACTGTTATAGTAGTGTCTCCGCGGGTAAAGCAGCCTTTCCGGGAAGCGGAACAGACCGGGCGCGGACGCACCGAGATATAAAAGGAGTTTGATTTAATGGCAGAAATGATTTGGAACGGAGTAGTGACAGTCTATGATTTTATCATGGACAATATCGTCATTATCAATATCCTCTTCGCGCTGATCATAGTGTTCTTCCAGAGGAGATCTCC
>DWWI01000131.1 GCA_019119745.1 Candidatus Mediterraneibacter gallistercoris
CATACCACATTGTTAATAATTTGACAACATATGTTTTCTATATTTTTCAGTTTTCAGTTCAGTGATCTGTCATGGAATTCTTCCTTTGACAGCCATTATATGCTCTGTGCTGCTTCTTGTCCGGAAGGCGCCGCCTGCGAAATGTTAATTCGTGTCCCTTGCTTTCTTCCATATTCTTTACCTAAGGCTCCATCCCCAGTTTTTCTCTTACTTCGGTCATCCTTGTGCGGAACTCCTTATAGAATCCGCTGTCATCTGAAGCCATATAGGATGTCTCATAAAAACTGCGGAGTACATAGAGGGTTAAAATTCTTGTGTTATCATCATTTAATGTAGTCAATGCATTCTCACATTCATTTAAGAAATCATGCCACTCCATGATATAACTCTCGTATGCTTTCAGATTCGGGATGCCGAGCCATTTTTTGATTTTGACTTTTCCTCGGTCTTTTCTTGGACATTCATGAATCTGGATAAAATACCTAAATCCATCCTCCTCATAATACCTGCCAAGAGGGAACAAACGGCAAAGGCCTGGTCTGCAGCTGTGTATCGAACATCTGCCCGCATCATCCAGGAAGGGACAGGCTTCTGTCCCTGCATCCATTTTCAGATTTGGCAGAATCATGCCGTCTACAACCCCCAGTTCTATATAACTTTCTCCCAGCAGCGATGCGAAATCTTTTTTTATTCCTCTATGCAGTCTCCAGATATCCATAGGATCCAGGATGATCGAACTCCCCATTCCCCGACAGCAGTCCGAACAGCCTTTACAGTCATGGCAGTCCGCTTTTACCATATCTCCGGAGGAATAAAGCCTGCCGTCGGATATCTCTTTTATATCTACATTGCGTTTCATATAAATCTCCTTCTCTGCTATACAGTATTTTCAAACAAAAAATCCGGGAAATGTCTGAATCATCCAGACTATTTCCCAGATTTCCTTCATTCATATCATTTATATCTGTCAATCATTATATCCGTTCGGATTCTGGCTCTGCCATCTCCAGGAATCTTCACACATTTCATCAAGCCCACGCTCTGCAACCCAGTTCAATTCGTTTTTCGCTTTTGTTGCATCGCAGTAACATGTAGCGATATCACCGGCACGGCGTGGTTTAATCTCATACGGGATCTTTTTACCGCAGGCTTTCTCAAATGCCTTGACCATATCAAGGACTGAATATCCGTTGCCTGTTCCCAGATTATAGACAGAAACTCCCGCTTTTTCTTTCAGTTTTTCTACTGCGCGCACATGTCCGATGGCAAGATCTACTACATGGATATAATCGCGCACGCCTGTTCCGTCCGGTGTGTCATAATCATTACCGAATACACCGAGACATTTCAGTTTGCCGATAGCTACCTGTGTGATATACGGCATCAGATTGTTCGGGATACCTTTCGGATCCTCACCGATCAGTCCGCTCTTGTGTGCTCCGATCGGGTTGAAATATCTCAGGAGGACAACGTTCCACTCCGGATCAGCCGTATGCAGGTCAGTCAGTATCTGCTCCAGCATCCATTTTGTCCATCCGTACGGATTTGTACAGGTTCCCTTCGGGCATTCCTCTGTAATCGGGATAAATGCCGGGTCGCCGTATACAGTTGCAGAAGAGCTGAAGATGATGTTCTTCACACCATGGTTTCTCATTACGTCACAGAGTGTGATTGTTCCACCGATATTGTTTTCATAATATTCAAGCGGTTTCTGCACAGACTCCCCTACCGCTTTAAGTCCTGCAAAATGGATCACGGATTCAATTTCTTCTTTTTCAAAGACTTCATTCATTGCCTCTCTGTCACGGATATCTGCTTTATAGAATTTCAGATCCTTTCCCGTGATCTCTTTTACTCTGTCCAGAGCTTTCTCTGAGGCATTGTACAGATTATCTACTACAACAACATCATAGCCGGCGTTTAAAAGTTCCACACATGTATGGCTTCCGATAAATCCGGCTCCTCCGGTTACTAAAATAGACATGATCGTTCCCTCCTTAAGATTAAGACTGCAAAATATGTTTTCCTGTTTACGAGTTCAGTATAGCACATACGGCAGAATTTTTCTTTATAATTTTAAATCATCTTTTGGTAAAAATGTTGCATGGCATTGTTTACACAGCGCCATGCATATCTCATCACCACAATTTTTCAGGATAGCGTCCCGCATCTTTCAGAGACTGGATTGCAGCCACCACAACAGGCTTGTCTTCCTTATAGGTTACGCCATACCACTTATCTTCTGATTCCAGTACAGTCACCGCTGCTTTATTCTCAGCCAGAAGTCCGCTCACTACCGCAGGAAGATAATACTCACACTTCATGGGATTTTCCTTCAGCCCCTTGGTCAGAAATTCCGGAAATCCGGCTCTTATCTCATCCAGCATACTGTGTGTAAATCCCCACATATTCATAGATACAAGTGTGTCTCCGTCAATCATGTTCCACGTTTTCCCATCATCCTCTGAAAATGCGATTCCGTCTTCTTTTTTCTCAATCCTTGTACGTTCCGTCACACTGACAAGCTCCTTTTGCTCATTCAGTTCACAGACGCCGCGGGAAACATATCCATTGTCCGTCACTGTATTTTTCAGCCGGTATCCGACCATTGTATAACGGTATTTTTCATCATCCTCGTGAGTGGTCAGATACTCGTAAATCACTTTGAATGCATGCTGCCCGTAATAATCGTCTGCATTGATCACAGCAAACGGCCCGTCGATCTCGTCAGCGGCGCTTAAAACCGCGTGTGCCGTCCCCCATGGCTTCACGCGTCCTTCCGGTACGGAGAAGCCGGCAGGAATATTGTTGATATCCTGATAAGCATACGCAACATCCATAAACTTTTCAATCCTGTTCCCGATCGCCTCTCTGAAGTCATTTTCATTCTCTTTTTTAATGATAAATACGACTTTTTCAAATCCAGCCTGCTTTGCATCATAGATAGAAAAGTCCATAATGATCTGTCCTTCTTTATCCACAGGATCGATCTGTTTCAGGCCGCCGTATCTGCTTCCCATGCCTGCTGCCATTATGACAAGAACCGGTTTTTTCATTCTGATAATCCTCCTGATTTCATCATTCTTTTCCTTTTATAGAGGAAACATTTTTATCATTCTTATTGTAATCTATCGTGAACAGAAAATCAAACCTGATTCTCCGGTTTCTGGACAGCGAGCACAGCCATCTGTCTGAATACCGGGCCCTTTGTCATATCTGTAACCTGTTCTCTTTTCATCCTTTTCTCCCCGCACGTAAATTTTTCCACATTTTCTTTCATATTATATTATTAGATATTCCAGGGGGAGTCAATGTGATTCCATGCCGTCAAAGGCAATAGTACAGGCAGCACGGCAGTTTGAGATACTTTGCAGCGGCACAAAAGATACGGAGTTCTTGTTAAAGATTATATAGACACTTGAAAAAGGAGATAAAAAATAGTATAAGTATATAAGTTTATGAAATCAGATAATAATCAGATGATAGTGAAAGGATTGATGAACATATGAATCAGGAAACGAAAAAGAATGTAAATCCACTCCAGTTCGTCTACCGCATCCTGCAGGGCGCGCTGATCGGACTGGGCGCAGTACTTCCCGGCATATCCGGCGGTGTGCTGAGTGTGATCTTCGGTATCTATAAACCGATCATGGAGCTTCTGTCCAATCCGTTTAAGAACTTCAAATCCCATGTACCTCCGCTGATTCCGGTATTTATCGGCTTTGTCATTGGTTTTTTAGGAGTGGCGAATGTCCTTGCTTTCTTCCTCGAAAAATATCCTGATCCGTCCGTCTGTGTCTTCATCGGACTGATCACCGGAATGCTTCCGTCCTTGTTCCGCGAAGCGGGCGAGCAGGGCCGCGGCAAAGGCTCTTTTATCTCAATGGTCATCTGCATGATCGTAATCTTCGCATTACTTATCGGGCTTCAGATGTTCTCCGTTGAAGTAAAGCCGAACTTTATCTGGTACCTGTTCTGCGGATTCTGTCTGGCGCTCAGTGTGATCGCGCCGGGCATGAGCTTTTCCACACTGCTCATGCCTCTGGGGCTCTACACACCATTCGTGGACGGGATCGGACATTTTGACATGAGTATTCTGGTGCCGGCAGGCATCGGAGCCGTTGTCACAGTGATCTGCCTTGCCAAAGCGATCAACGCGCTGTTTGACAACTTCTATTCTATCGCATTCCACGGTATCATCGGAATCGTGATTGCAGCCACAGTTATGATCATCCCGGTTTCCGGATTCATGAGTGTGGGAACAGCGGTTGTAAATATTATCTGTATCGTAATCGGTATCGTAGTTGCACTTCTACTGGATAAATTTAACAGCAGAGTAAAGGTGGAGTAAAACGTAATAACAGGACCGGCTGGAGAAGCAGCGATAACTGCTTCTCCAGCCGGTCCTGTTTTCAGATTCACATTCATTCCGACCGCTGTTTCATATTATTCCACATCCTGAAGCGCCGCAAAGTCTTCTTCACCGGTCCTTACCTTGACTACTCTCGTCACGTTATAGACGAAGATCTTGCCGTCTCCGATATGTCCGGTATACAGTGCTTTTTTCGCCGCTTCGATCACAGAATCTACCGGGATCTTGCTGACGACGACTTCCACTTTCACTTTCGGGAGCAGGTTGGCATCCAGCTCAACACCGCGGTATTTCTCTCCTGCGCCTTTCTGTATGCCGCAGCCCATAACCTGCGTCATGGTGATACCGGTCACTCCAAGCTCGTTGAGTGCTGTCTTCAGCGCATCAAACTTAGCCAGTCTGCAGATAATGCTCACCTTATGCATTCCTGTATCATAAACTCCATCCACCACAGTCTGTTTCTTCGTCACCTTGACAGCCGCATTGATCTGGCTTTCTGATGCCTTGCTGTAATCATCCTCTCCAAGATCCGTATTTTCATTCA
>DWWI01000132.1 GCA_019119745.1 Candidatus Mediterraneibacter gallistercoris
AAACTTCCGATCCTCGTATACCCGACACTGCACTATCAGAACGGCGGTCTGGAGATCTGTGGAGACGGATTCACAAAAGTGATCGACAACCTGCTCGTAGCAGGAGAGGCTGTCGGCGGTATCCACGGAAGAAACCGTCTGATGGGCAATTCGCTTCTTGATATCATCGTATTCGGACGCAATGCAGGTAAGGCTGCCGCTGCGAAAGCGAAGAATGTAGAGCTGGGTAATATGAATCTGGATCACATTCAGGCATACGCTGAGGAGTTAAAAGAGGCAGGAATTGACACCGGTGATGTATCCCCGCTCCTTCTTCCGAAGTATGCAAGACACGAGAGATAGGAAAGGGAGAGAAAATGTTTTTAGTTAACTGGTTTCAGGAAAGTGTAATGGGGGAAACCCTGATGGTCTTATTCCTTGTAGCTTTCATCGGCTATCTTGTGGGAAGCATTACGATCAAAGGGGTTGAGCTGGGGACGGCAGGCGTACTGCTTGTCGCCCTGGTATTCGGTCATTTCCTCGGACATGACGAAGGTCTGGTCGAAGGACTTGGGATGTTCCAGGATCTGGGACTTATCTGCTTTGTTACGTCCGTCGGCTTTATCGCCGGACCGAAATTCTTCCGCAACTTTAAGATCAATGCAAAATCCTATATCCTGCTCGGGTTCATCATCATTGCGATCGGCGCCCTCGTTACGGCGGGGATCATCGAGATCGCGGGAGTTCCGACTGATATCACGGTCGGTATGATGTCCGGAGCCCTGACGAGTACGCCGGGACTCGCAGCGGCGCTTGATGCCACAGGTTCCGCCAACGCTTCCATCGGATACGGTATCGCCTATCCGTTTGGCGTAGTGGGAGTGGTGCTCTTCGTACAGCTGATGCCAAAGATCCTGCATACAGATATGGATGCAGAGCGCGCGCAGTTCGAAGCTGCCCAGAATGTAGGAGATATAGCAAAAAAAGATAAACTGTTCCACGTAGATCCGATGGGATTCTTCCCGTATGCGCTGGCGATCGCTCTCGGTATCGTCCTGGCGAAGATCGTGATCCCGCTTCCGGGCGCAGCGCAGTTCTCTTTGGGAACGTCAGGCGGCCCGCTGATCGCGGGTCTGATCCTCGGTCATTTCGGTCATGCCGGAAAGATCAGCTTCCATGTGGAAAAATCTGTGCTTGAGTGCTTAAGAGAATTCGGTCTTGCGCTGTTCCTGATCGGAGCAGGTGTGGAGGCCGGTGCCGGATTTATCGAAATCCTGAAAGAACACGGACTGATCCTGTTCGTGTACGGTGCACTGATCACACTGATCCCGATGATCGTCGGATATTTTGTTGCCACAAAGCTGATGAAACTGAGCCTGTTCAACACACTCGGCTCTATCTGCGGAGGGATGACAAGTACGCCGGCCCTGGGAACACTGATCCGTGTAACGGGAACGGACGATGTGGCATCAGCTTATGCGGCTACATATCCGGTAGCACTTGTATTTGTCGTACTGGCCTGCCAGTTTATCGGAATCTTCTTATAAACAGTCCGGCTGTACAAAATTATTAAAATTGTTTGTTATGAACCGTGTGGATGCAAAAGCATCTTCGCGGTTTATGCAGAATACTAAGAAAATGAAATGTAAGTAGGGAAGGAGTTGACTTTCATGCGTGAAATCAATGTAAGTACACTTACTGATGTGATCGAGAGATTGTGCATTGAAGCAAATGAACATCTCCCGGAGGATGTAAAATGCGCGATCCGCGACTGCCGTGCCTGTGAGGATGGCGAAATCGCACAGGGAGTTCTTGACAATATTATCGAGAACTATGAGATCGCAGACAGCGAAAACGTACCGATCTGCCAGGACACCGGAATGGCATGTGTATTCCTTGAGATCGGACAGGATGTTCATCTTGTAGGCGGAGATCTGGCGGAGGCTGTAGACGAAGGCGTTCGCCGCGGATATACAAACGGATATCTGCGTAAATCTGTTGTAAAGGATCCGGTGCGCCGCGGTAATACCGGCGATAATACACCGGCAATGCTCTACACAGAGATTGTACCGGGTGAGAATATCAAGATCACAGTAGGACCGAAAGGATTCGGCAGTGAGAACATGAGCCAGATCCGTATGTTTAAGCCGTCAGCAGGCCTTCAGGGAATCAAAGATTTCATCATCGAGGCTGTTGAGACAGCGGGACCGAATCCGTGTCCGCCTATGGTAGTAGGTGTAGGTATCGGCGGAACATTTGACAAGTGCGCGCTCCTCGCAAAGAAAGCGCTTATGAGACCTCTTGATTCATCCAACCCGGATCCGTTCTATGCAGATCTTGAGAAGGAAATGCTGGAGAAAATCAATGAGCTGGGAATCGGACCGCAGGGATTCGGCGGAAAGACAACAGCAATCGGTCTTAATATCGAGACAATGCCGACACATATCGCAGGAATGCCGTGTGCAGTTAATATCAACTGTCACGTGACACGTCACAAAACGGAGGTGATATAAATGGCAAGAAAGATTACATTACCACTTACAGAGGAACTTGCTAAGACACTCCATGCAGGAGATCAGGTACTTCTTACGGGAACAATCTATACTTCCCGTGATGCCGGACACAAAAGAATGTGTGAAGCACTTGCCAAAGGTGAGGATATCCCGTTTGATCCGAAGGATGCAACGATCTACTATGTAGGACCGACTCCGGCAAAACCGGGTCATGTAATCGGAAGCGCCGGCCCGACTACCAGCGGACGTATGGATGCATATGCTCCGACAATGATGTCAGTAGGAGCCCGCGGAATGATCGGAAAAGGCGCGCGTCTTCCGGAAGTAGTAGAAGCCATGAAAAAGTATAGCGGCGTTTATTTCGGAGCCATTGGCGGCGCGGGAGCTCTCCTTGCAAAATGTATAAAGAAAGCTGAGCTTATCGCATACGAAGATCTCGGTGCAGAGGCGCTGAGAAAGCTCTATGTTGAGGATATGCCGCTTGTTGTTATTATTGACAGCGAGGGAAATAACCTTTACGAAGAGGGAAGAAAAGCTTATCTTGATTCTAAGAAATAATTGATTGACGGAGATAAAAGGAATTTCCGCCGGGATATAAGTGTCATTATCAGACGCGCTTGCGCTCGGGCCGCAACATAGCAGTACATAAGGCTGCAAAGGACGCAGCCTAAGTGCTGATGTTGCTCTACGGTCTTCAAATGACACTTATATCCCGGCTTTTTTTGTCTCCGGCAGGGAAGATTCAGAAGTGGAAGGGTAATGCAAGGGAAATGTTCGGGAAATAGAAAAAACCTGAAGATGCCAAGATTTCTCAACGACATCTCAGGTTTTTTACAATGAGGTTCCTATTATAATACGTCGATGAAACGGTGGAATGCTTTCAGTCCGTCTTCTGTACATTTATATACTCCTGCGTCTTCGAGTACCTGACAGAATACCTTGCCGACTTCCTGTTCGAGGATATGCTCGATGTTTTCAGCGTTTACATCAGGATAGGACGGAAGGAATTCGTCTACCCAGTCTGCATGTTTCTCGATCTGTTCGTTGCTTCGGATATCTTTCCCTTCGAGAATATATTCTTTCAGAAGTTCCATCTCGCCTTTCAGACGTGCCGGAAGGACAGCGAGTCCCATTACTTCGATCAATCCGATGTTCTCCTTTTTGATGTGGTGCAGTTTTGCGTGAGGATGATAAACACCCAGCGGATGCTCCTCTGTAGTGATATTGTTTCTGAGAGTCAGATCCAGTTCGTATAATCCGTCTTTCATACGTGCGATTGGAGTGATCGTATTGTGCGGTGTCCCGTCTGTCTCAGCGTAGATAAATGCATCCTCGTCCGTGTAAGCACGCCATTTGCCGAGAATATGGTCTGCAAGATCGATAATGCGTTCTGTATCTTTTCCGCGCAGACGGATAACAGACAGCGGCCATTTGACGATGCCGGCTTCCACATCTTCATAGCCCGCTACCGTAAAGTTTTCAATGATCGGTGCCTTTGCCATGGCGAATGTGTAATGTCCGCCCTGGAAATGGTCGTGGCTTAAGATGGAGCCGCCGACGATCGGAAGATCCGCGTTGGAGCCGAGGAAGTAGTGGGGGAAGAGTTTGATGAAATCAAACAGCTTCGCAAAAGCATTGCGGTCGATTTTCATCGGAATATGCTCTCCGTTAAATACGATGCAGTGCTCGTTGTAATATACATAAGGTGAGTACTGGAATCCCCATTTCTTTCCCTGAATTGTGATCGGAATGATACGGTGATTCTCACGGGCCGGATGGTTTACGCGTCCGGCATAGCCCTCATTTTCCATACAGAGCTGGCATTTCGGGTATGAGGAAGATTTGGCAGCTCCGGCGGCTGCGATAGCCTTCGGATCTTTCTCCGGCTTGGAGAGATTAATCGTAATATCCAGCGTGCCGTACTGTGTATCTACCGTCCATTTGCGGTCGCGTCTTATACGGTCGCGGCGGATATAGTTGGTATCCTGACTGAATTTATAGTAGTAGGCGGTTGCATCCTCCGGGGATTTCTCGTATTCTTTCCAGAATTTTTCCTGAACCTGTGCCGGGCGGGGTACGAGGCAGTTCATAAGTTTCGTGTCAAAAAGGTCACGGTATGTAATGCTGTCTTCGATAATGCCGCGTTTTACAGCCTCGTCGAGAAGATCCTTTAAGACATCCTCGAGAACGATATTGTCCAGATCGCAGGGTACATCCTCATAATCGTCTTCTTTCATAAGGTCAAGAAGCAGATTCGTTGTGTAAATCCGTTCGCTCTCGGGTGTCAGCCCTGTGTTAATCCCGTACTGTACCAGTTTCTTAATTGATTCGTAAATCATGGCTGATTTCTCCTTTCAGAAAATAATGTGCATATCTGTTGTCAGATGTATACTAATCGATCCGGGAAGCTCCGTCTCCGATATCTACTGTATAGAATTCTGCTTCATGTCCGACTTTCTCTTTATAAACTTTACCGATTTCATTGATGAACGTATCTACAGAATCATTTTTGACGATACTTACCGTACATCCTCCAAATCCGCCTCCGGTGATACGGGAACCGATCACTCCCGGAATTTTCCATGCAAGGTCAACGAGAATGTCAATCTCTTCGCAGGATACTTCATAGTCGTCGCGCAGAGAGATATGAGACTGGTTCATAAGCTGACCGAATTTATTGATATCTCCGTCTCTTAATGCAGCTACAGCGTCAATTGTACGCTGGTTCTCATATACCGCATGTTTTGCACGTTTCAGCTGTACAGGATCCGTGATAAGCTCTTTGTTAGCCTCAAATTCATCCGGAGTAAGATCTCCCAGCGCGTTGATGTCCAGTTTTGTTTTCAGCGCTGCAAGAGCATCTGTACATTCCTGACGTCTGTCATTGTATGCAGAATCCACAAGGCTGTGTTTTACCTTGCTGTTGGTGATCACGATCTTTGCGTCTTCCAGATGGATCGGGGCATATTCATATTTCATTGTGTTCGTATCAAGGAAGATTGCGTTGTCTTTTTTGCCCATGGCAACGGCGAACTGATCCATGATACCGCAGTTGCAGCCGTTGAAATTGTTTTCGGAATACTGTCCGATCAGCGCAAGGTCTGTCATGGTCAGATCTGTGATTCCGTACAGATCAGTCAGGATAACTCCGGTGAGAACTTCCAGTGATGCGGAAGAGGAGAGCCCTGAACCGTTCGGAATATTACCCCAGATGACCATGTCAAAACCTGTGTCCAGCTTATATCCTTTTTCAGCGAAAGCCCATACAACACCTAAGGGGTAATTTGCCCAGTTGTATTCTTTCTTGTTTGTCAGGTCGTCAAGAGAGGCCTCGACTACTCCGAATGTGTCCAGATTCATGGAATAAAAATGTATCATACGGTCATCGCGTTTTCTTGCCACGCCATATGTTCCCATCGTAAGAGCACACGGGAAAACGTGTCCTCCGTTGTAGTCCGTATGTTCACCGATCAGGTTTACGCGGCCAGGTGAAAAATAGAAGTGAGCTCCCTCGGAATTCCCGAAAAGTTCTGCAAATTTGTCCAAAAGTTTCTGTTTCATTCTGATGATCCTCCTCAGTCTTGAAAAATGTGAATCAGTTTATTCTGATACTAGTATAATCGAATAAGACCGTTAAAGTCCATAAAAATTACGTGCAAATTTATGTAAAAATGTTGCGCGAACAAAGCGGCAATATTATAATATCTTTTGCAGCTGTAAATGGCGGATATCAAGGTGGTATGAAATATGTCAGATTCATATAAACATTCTTATAAAGTAGGAGAAGATTTCCTGAACTCGCTGTCTGTCTATAATGTAGGGTATCAGAAATGTGAGCCGGAGTATCAGTGGGGACCTGGAATACGGGATCATTACTGTATACATCATATTATTTCCGGAAGCGGAGTATATACAACAGGAAAGGTATCGGTCCGGCTGACGGCAGGCGACACCTTTATACTGTTCCCGGGCACTACGCTTCAGTATCAGGCGGATAAGGATGAACCGTGGGAGTACTGCTGGGCAGGGTTTATGGGAACAGATGCTGCATCTATTATAAGAAATACAGGATTCAGCAAAGAGACCCCTTATATTCTGAAAGGAAAGATCCCGGAAGAAAAAATAAGGAACGGCCTGGAAGAGATATATCTGAACAAAGGGAATACATATGAATCTTCAGTTGCCATGACCGGAAGTCTGTACAGTCTCCTTGCCCTGTTTATGCATTATGCGGAAACGACTGAGCCGGAGAAGGATTCCCATGTTATGTACGTGGAGAAAGCGATAAGTTACATTGAGACGAACTATTCGTACCCTATAACGGTTGAGGATATCGCTTATTACGTGGGGATCAGCAGGAGTCATCTGTTCCGGTCTTTCCAGAATTACATGAGTAAATCCCCGAAAGACTATCTTTCCGGATACCGGATACGTCAGGCGTGCCGTCTGTTACGGGAGACAGACCTGTCCGTATCTACCATTGCATATTCTGTGGGCTTTGAGAATAACCTGTATTTCTCAAAGGCATTCCGGAAGCAGAAGGGAATGAGCCCTTCAGAATACAGAAAATCAAAGAAGGCAAAATGAAGGAGACAGCCATGGTAAATCAATATTCAAGAACAGAGCTTTTGATCGGTACGGAAGGGATGGACAAGCTGAGAAAATCCTCGGTTATGGTGTTCGGCGCAGGCGGAGTCGGTTCACACTGCATTGAAGCGCTGGCGCGAAGCGGGATCGGTACTCTGATCATTATCGATAATGACACGGTATCACTTACTAATATCAACCGTCAGTCTATTGCTTATCACAGCACGGTCGGCCGGCCTAAAACTGAGGTGATGGCTGAGCGTATCCACGATATTGATCCGTCGATCAGGGTAAAAACATATGAGACATTTGTACTCCCGGACAATCTGACGGGTATACTGGACGGAGAAGGCCGGATTGATTATATTATCGACGCAATCGATACGGTGAGCGCAAAGATCGCACTTGCGGAGGAAGCGGGGAAAAGAGGATTACGCCTGATCAGCAGTATGGGTACCGGAAATAAACTTCATCCGGAGCTTTTTGAGATAGACAACCTGTCAAATACAAGTGTATGTCCTCTCTGCCGGGTTATGCGCAGAGAACTGAAGCAGCGTGGAATTTTACATCTGAAAGTATTGTATTCCAGAGAGAAGCCGGTCGATATCGGCGGAAGGCAAACAGGGGAGGATCCGGGCGTGAGAAGGTCCGTTCCGGGAAGTATATCATTTGTCCCGCCGGTGGCAGGCCTTTTGATCGCAGGTCAGGTCATCCGTGAACTGTCAGGAGCAGAGTAAGGAAAGGAAGCAGCACTATGGATCTATTTGATTATATGAGAGAGACTAACAAGGAGAAAGAATCGCCGCTGGCGTCCAGAATGCGGCCGGCCACTCTGGATGAAGTGGTAGGACAGCAGCATATCATAGGTAAAGATAAACTGCTTTACCGGGCGATCAAGGCGGATAAGCTCAGTTCGGTTATCTTTTACGGACCTCCGGGAACAGGAAAGACGACTCTGGCCAGGGTGATCGCCAATACGACCAGTGCTGAATTTAAGCAGATCAATGCGACAGTAGCAGGGAAAAAGGATATGGAAGAGGTCGTAAAAGAAGCAAAAGATCTGCAGGGGATGTATGGCAGGAAGACTATCCTTTTTATCGATGAGATCCACAGATTCAATAAAGGACAGCAGGATTACCTTCTCCCGTTCGTGGAGGACGGAACAGTGATCCTGATCGGGGCGACGACTGAAAATCCTTATTTTGAGGTAAACAGCGCCCTGATTTCCAGATCCAGCATCTTTGAGCTTAAACCGCTGGAGAAAGAAGACATAAAAGTTCTTCTGAAAAGAGCTGTGGAAGATACGCAGAAAGGAATGGGAAGTTTTCATGCACAGATCGATGATGACGCGCTGGACTTCCTGGCGGATATGGCAGGCGGCGATGCAAGAAACGCGCTCAATGCCATAGAGCTCGGTATCCTGACGACGGACCGGAGTAAGGACGGCATTATACATATTACGGTGGAAGTCGCATCCGAGTGTATCCAGAAACGAGTGGTAAATTATGATAAACGCGGTGACAACCATTATGATATTATTTCCGCATTTATCAAGAGTATGAGAGGGTCAGATCCGGATGCGGCAGTGTATTATCTGGCGAAAATGCTCTACGCAGGAGAGGATATCAAATTTATTGCCCGCAGGATCATGATCTGTGCGGCGGAGGACGTGGGAAATGCCGATCCTATGGCGCTGACTGTCGCGGTCACGGCGGCACAGGCTGTGGAGCGTATCGGAATGCCGGAATCACAGATCATCTTATCCCAGGCAGTCACATACGTTGCCTGCGCTCCTAAGAGCAATGCGGCCTGCAACGCTATATTTGCGGCGAATGAGGCGGTAAAAAAATACAGGACGACCGTGCCGGTACACCTGCAGGATGCTCATTACAAAGGCGCTGCCAAACTCGGGCACGGGACAGGGTACAAGTATGCCCATGACTACCCGAACCATTATGTAAAACAGCAGTATCTTCCGGATGAAATAAAAGACGCCAGGTTCTATGAACCCGGCGGCCTGGGATATGAAAAAAATATACGGGAATATTTAAAGAAGATTCGAGAGGAGTAACGTGTAAATCTCCTGACTCTTTGTATTCCAGTGACTGACAATGGCTTCAGCTTCTTTTTCGGTCGGAACCGTGAGTTTCAGATCGATGAGACTGGAGCCGTTTTCTTCGATCTGGCAGCGCACCTCGTATTCCCTGCTCGTTTTTAGATAATAATCAGATTTTACAGATGCCTCTTCTTTCAGATCATACTGCTTTTCCTTCAGGAAATCGTCAATGTCTTTCCGAATGGCAGGTGAGATCTTATTACTGAAATAAAGAATTGTCTCTGCGCCGTTTTCTGTCAGATGATACAGTGTCCGATTATGTGTGGTTTCCGTCCGGATGAGATCTGACTGCGTAAGGTCAGAGAGCGCTTCCTGAAGCCGGAAATAAGAGGTATAACCTTTGTCCAGCACAAATTCTGATATCTGGGATGTTGTCAGCGGGAAATCCACTTTGTTCAGCATGTATAGTATGATCAGTTTATATAATGTAAATGTTTCAGCCATGGTACTCCTTTCCCTGCCATATATCATTTTCTTTTATATATTGATGTAAACGGTTAAGTACTGTGCGCTTTGAACTGGTCCACAGTGGTGCGATCAGCAGATCTTTCGGCCCGTCACCGGTCAGTCTGTGGATCACGATGTCCGGGCGGAGATGGGAGATGCACTGTCCGAGCAGACGGATATATGTCTCCATATCAGGTATATAGAACGGCTCTTTCCTGTAAATACCGGCGAGGTCAGTCCCTTCAAGTACGTGCAGCAGCTGCAGTTTGATTCCCTGGATATCCGAGCGGTTCAGATGCTCGATCGTTGCAAGCATCATGTCTTCTGTCTCTCCCGGAAGATACAGTATAACGTGGACGATTACCTCGATTCCGGCTGCGCGGAGACGCTGTACTGCCTGGTCGAATACTTCTGTTTTATATCCGCGTCGAATGAATCCGGCTGTTACGGGATGGATAGTCTGAAGACCAAGCTCCACCCAGACAGGTTTGATGCAATTCAGCTTCTGAAGCAGCGCGATCACATCGTCCCCCAGACAGTCCGGACGGGTGGCGATAGAAAGGACTTTGACATCGGGATCTTCTATTGCTTCCGTAAAAATGGATTCCAGATATCCGACCGGTGCATACGTGTTTGTAAAGGCCTGAAAATACGCGATATAAGAATTGACGGGGCGTTTTGAGAGGAGCTGCTGCTTTCCTGCATCAAGCTGTTGGCGGATTGTAAGAGATGCCTTGCCGGCAAAATCTCCTGAACCCTCCGCGCTGCAGAAGATACAGCCGCCTGTGGCAATATATCCGTCCCGGTTCGGGCAGGTCATGCCTCCGTTTAACGCGATCCGGTATACTTTTTCTCCGAACCGGCTCCGCAGATGGAAATCTAGAGAATGATACCGCTTTTCTCCCCAGCGCATGGGCGGGGTATGTGATTCTGTTCTGTATGACATAGATACTGTTACCGATTATTTCCTTCCAATTATACCTCAGGCAAAACCGCACTCACGTGCTAACTGCGGCTGCGCCGCTGTTTTGCTCACAAACAGGCGCTCATCTCATACATGCGTCCGATCGCAAAAACATGCTAGCATGTTTTCTGCTCCCGTCCGATGTATGGCTGAACTGGTTCGGAGATATCATAGCACTTTGGACCCGACTTGACAAGGGCATGCGTGGAATGTATAATAGGAAAAGATTTATCAAAGCTTATCGATTTTATGTCAATTCAGACGATAATTCCCGAAGAGTTTTTGACTATTTTAAACAGAAAATCCAGTTGTACTATATTCATAGGAAGGAAAGTGTTTTATGACGAGAGAAAAATATGAATCATTGCCACTTGCAACCTTAAAAGAGCTGGCAAAAGCCAGAAAGATGAAAGGAGTCTCGACGCTCAAGAAAAGTGACCTTATTGACGCCATGCTTGCTCTCGACGAGCAGGAAGAACAGAAAGAAGCTGCCACAGAAGCCCGGGAAGAGGTGAAAGAGGAGCTCAAGGAAAAGAAAGCCGAGACAGATATTGAACAGCTCGACAGCGGACATACTGCTGACGGTATTCTGGAGGTTATGCAGGATGGATTCGGGTTTATCAGGAGTGACAATTATCTGCCGGGAGAAAACGACGTGTACGTATCACCGGCACAGATCAGGAGATTCGGCCTTAAAACAGGCGATATCCTGACAGGGAATACGAGGATTAAGACACAGGGAGAGAAGTTCAGCGCACTTCTTTATGTTTCGACTATCAACGGAATGCGCCCGGCGGAGGCAATGAAGCGCAAAAATTTCGAGGATCTCACTCCGATATTTCCGAATAAGCGGATACGGCTGGAACAGGCGGAAAGCAGTACGGCTATGAGGATCATGGATCTTATTTCTCCGATCGGCAAGGGACAGAGAGGTATGATAGTATCTCCTCCCAAAGCAGGTAAAACAACGCTTCTGAAAGAAGTCGCGCTTTCTGTGCAGAAGACAGAACCGCATATGCATCTGCTGATTCTTCTGATCGATGAGAGACCGGAGGAGGTAACGGATATTAAAGAGGCTATTTCCGGCCCGAACGTGGAAGTAATCCACTCTACGTTCGACGAGCTTCCGGAACATCATAAAAGAGTGTCCGAGATGGTTATTGCAAGGGCAAAACGTCTGGTTGAGCACGGAAAAGACGTAATGATCCTTCTGGACAGTATCACAAGACTTTCACGTGCCTATAACCTGATCGTTCCGCCGTCAGGAAGAACTCTTTCCGGCGGTCTTGATCCGGCGGCACTGTACAGCCCGAAGCGTTTCTTCGGCGCTGCGCGAAACATGAGAGAGGGCGGCAGTCTTACGATTCTTGCGACTGCGCTGGTGGACACTGGAAGCAAGATGGATGATGTCGTGTACGAGGAGTTCAAAGGTACAGGAAATATGGAGCTTATTCTTGACCGCAGACTACAGGAACGGAGAGTATTTCCGGCTATTGACATTGCCAAATCGGGAACGAGACGCGAGGATCTGCTTCTGAATAAAGAAGAACAGGAAGCAGTCTATATCATGCGCAGAGGATTAAACGGCATGAAAGCAGAAGAGGCAGCGGACAATCTTCTAAATCTGTTTTCGCGTACAAAATCAAACAGTGAACTGGTTCATCAGGTGATTCGTCAGAAGTTTATATAAAAAACAGTTGCAAAAGAAATTATC
>DWWI01000133.1 GCA_019119745.1 Candidatus Mediterraneibacter gallistercoris
GTACGCACCGTTGGAGCAGCGTCGGCATTTAGAGCGCGTCTTTTGCGCTCTTATGTACCGTTACGCTGCGACCGAATGAAAATGTGTGCGTTAGCAATACCTGCCTCCCGGCGGATACTTTGTCAGCCCGAAAAATCGAATTTTTACCGATACCACACTGCTGCTTCGTATGGTTTCATGTTCATTGTACCATCTTCAGCTATCTCAGTGTTTTCATAATTTCCCAGCACTTTTTTGAATCCGCTAAGATCCGGGGCATTCTTCCACTGGTATTCTTTTCCGTAGAAGTTTGCCGTGACGATCAGTTCGTGGCCTTCATAAGTCCTGCGGTATGCGAATACGGACGGATCTTTCTGTGCCAGCGGTTCGATATCACCGTAAGCGATAACATCCGACTCTTCTGAGTCTTTTCTGAGGGCGATCAGCTTCTGATAATAGTGGAAGATAGAGTCTTCATCTTTGAGCTGGTCTGCCGCATTGATCTTTTCGTGGTTGCTGTTTACCGCGATCCACGGCTCCGCGCTGTCTTCTGATGTGAAGCCTGCGTATTTGGAAGCATCCCACTGCATCGGCGTACGCCCGTTATCACGGGAGTGGACCTGTATGATGCGCAGGGCGTCGGAAGCCGAGAGCCCTTTATCCTGAAGGATCTGGTAATGGTTCAGGCTTTCTACATCCTTAAACTGCGAGATGTCTGTAAAGTCCGTATTTGTCATGCCCAGTTCCTCGCCCTGGTATACATACGGTGTACCGCGCAGGCAGTGGATGATGGTTCCGAGCATTTTTGCTGACTCTTTCCAGTATTTTCCTTCATCGCCAAAACGTGATACGACACGGGGCTGATCATGGTTGCACCAGAATACAGCGTTCCATGCGTTATGTTCTGCCATCTTTGTCTGCCACTCGAAGATGATATCTTTGAGCCTCTGGAAATCAGCCGGCACAAGCACCCATTTCTCGTTGCCCATAAAATCTACTTTCAGATGATGGAAACTGAATACCATGGAGAGCTCTCCGGTGTCACGTCCCGCATACTGATAGCAGTTGTCGATCGTGGTACTTGACATTTCGCCTACTGTCACAAAGCCTTCTGCATTTCCGAATGTCGCATCATGCATCTCTTTCAGATACTGGTGGATCTTCGGGCCGTCGGTATAGAATCTGCGGCCGTCGCCGATGTCGTCATCCTCGTAGCATGCTTTGCTGATCAGGTTGATCACGTCGAAACGGAATCCTTTGACGCCTTTCTCCATCCAGAACTTCAAAATCTTCTGGATCTCTTTTCTGACATTTTCATTTTCCCAGTTCAGGTCTGCCTGTGTCACATCAAACAGATGCAGATAGTATTCATCAAATTTCTCTACATATTCCCATGCGTTTCCGCCGAACTTGCTCTCCCAGTTTGTGGGAGGTTCTCCGTTGTCTTTGCCTTTGCGGAAGATAAAGAAATCTTTATAATATGGATCACCTGCCATGGCTTTCCGGAACCACTCATGATTTGTTGAGACATGGTTGAACACCATATCGAACATCAGTCCCATACCGCGCTTATCAGCCTCTGCGATCAGCTCTTCTACATCCTCCATTGTCCCGTATCCCGGATCAATGTTATAATAGTCCGCCACATCATATCCGTTGTCATTCTGCGGAGATACAAAAAACGGAGTAAGCCAGATATAATCAACGCCGAGTTCCTTAATATAATCAAGTTTGCTGATCACGCCGCGCAGATCACCAAGCCCGTCTTTATTTGTGTCGCAGAATGATTTTGGATATATCTGATATACAGTACTTTTTCTAAAATCTTTCATAGTTTTACAGCCCCTGTCCTTTCCTTAATCAGTCCCATGAGATAACGGTTGTCTCGCCGGCTTTTGCGTCCATTCCGGAATGCATCTGGATATTAGCGGCGCTTCCCTCTGCGGTCACGATCAGCATCGTCGTACACGGATGTCCTGCCGCTTTGATCTTCTCAGGATCGAACTCGATGAGCTTCTGGCCTGCCTTTACATGGTCGCCCTCATTTACAAGAAGCTTAAATCCGTCACCGCCCATATCTACCGTATCAACGCCGACATGGATCAGAAGCTCCACTCCATTCGGAAGTGTGAGTCCGCACGCATGACCTGTGTCTGCCATGACAACGCTCACATCACAGTCTGCCGGAGCCGTCACAACTGTATTGGACGGTTCGATGGCAACACCGTCGCCCATGATTTTCTGGGAAAATACATCGTCCGGTGCTTCCTCGATCGGCATTACTTTACCGTCAAGGATTGATTTCAGTTCTTTTACATCAGCCGCGCCTGTATTGGAAACTGCCTCTGAGTCTGCGCTGTCTGCTGCCTGTGCTGCTTTGTCAGCTTCTGTTCCTTCTGCCGCCTCAACTGCCGAGACTGCGTCTTCTCTGCCGAATCTGTCTTCTTTGGAAAGTTTGATCCTGCCTACAATAAATGTCAGTGTAAACGGAATCACAATAGCAACCGCCATAGCAAGGAGGAAGATCAGCCAGTATTCCGGTTTGATGGAAAGGATACCCGGAAGTCCGCCGACGCCGATACTCAGCGCTTCAACTCCGAAGCCTACGGAGATCATGGCCGCACAGCAGGATCCGATCATACCGCATACAAGCGGGAATACATATTTCAGGTTGACACCGAAGAGTGCGGGCTCTGTTACTCCTAAGTAACAAGAGATACATGCCGGAACATTGATCTGCTGTGCACGCTCATTCTTCTTCTGGAGTACGCTCATTGCAAGTACGCTGGAGCCCTGCGCGATATTGGAAAGAGCGATCATCGGCCACAGAATCGTGCTATGCGCCGGTGTGTTAAGCAGCTGTGAGTCGATGGCGTTTGTCATATGGTGAAGACCTGTCATAACGAGCGGTGCGTATAACAGACCGAATACTGCCGCGAACAGGAATCTGAAGTCAGATGTCAGTCCTGCATATACCACGTCACCGATTGCATTTCCGATCGTCCAGCCGATCGGACCTACGATTGTATGTGCGATAATAACTGCCGGTACAAGTGAACAGAACGGAACTACGATCATACTGATCACTTCCGGACATATCTTCTTAAAGAATTTCTCCAGATATACAAGTACGAATCCTGCCATCATCGCCGCGATGACCTGTCCCTGATAACCGATCATCTGAACTTTAAAGAATCCGAAATCCCATACCGGAATCTCCGATGCCGGAGTATCAGCTACGCTGAAACCGTTCAGCAGCTGTGAAGATACAAGAGTCAGACCGAGGATGATACCGAGGATCTGGGTCGTTCCCATCTTCTTCGTGATGGACCATACGATACCTACCGGCAATAAGTGAAATACCGCCTCACCGATCAGCCAGAGGAAATTGTACATTCCTGACCAGAACTGAGAGACATCCGCAAGACTCTGTGTACCGTTATTAAAGAAGTTGATCTCACCGATCACATTTCTGAAACCAAGCACAAGACCGCCACAGATCAGGGCCGGGATCAGAGGAGCGAATATCTCGCCGAGAGTTCCCATAATCTTCTGGGCGATATTCTGGTTTGTCTTCGCCGCCGCTTTCACAGCGTCCTTGCTCACGCCCTCGATTCCCGCATACTTGGTAAACTCATTGTAGAATACAGCCACATCATTTCCGATGATGACCTGATACTGTCCCGCCTGTGTAAATGTACCCTTTACACTGGGCAGTTCCTCGATTGCTTTTTCATCCGCTTTCTTCGGATCAATGAGGACGAATCTCATCCTTGTCATACAGTGGGAGACAGCCTGAATATTTTCCTTGCCTCCTACGAGTTCAAGCAGACGTTTTACATCATTATCATACTTTCCCATCGCTTCTCTTCCTCTCTTTCTTACTTGTTTCAGTATTCCCTGAAACACTCTTTTTACAAGTCGAACTTGTTTGAACATCTTGAATGTATCAATCTTGTTTAAACAAGTCAACCGGTTTTTGAGAAATAATTTTTTTTCTGTCATTATCCACAAAAGCGATGAATGGATTTTGTGGATTTCTTCTGAAATAGGCTCTTAAGGTATTTTTAGCTTGATTTTAAGAATATGGATTTCTATAATAAGAGTTGTTTAAACAAATTGATGTTTAAACAAGATATCAGGGGAAGGAGTGAGTTTATGCCGAAAGCAAAATACGACTATATTTACAGAGACTTAAAAGAAAAGATCGAGACAGAATACTATACTTATCAGGAAATGCTGCCGTCTGAACACGCTCTGATCTTGGAATACGACTGTTCGCGCAATACAGTCCGCCGCGCTCTGGCCGAGCTTACCGCCGACGGATATGTACAGCCCATGCACGGCAAGGGAGTAAGAAATATTTTCCAGCCCATAGAGCAGACTTCATTTACCGTAGGCGGCATTGAATCATTCAAGGAATCTGCTCTCCGCAATCATCAGAAAGCATTTACAAAAGTGCTTCAGTTTGCAGAGATCACTGCAGATGCAAAGATAGAAAAGAAGACCGGATTTAAAGAAGGAACAGAGCTTTATTACCTGCAGCGGCTCCACTCGCTGGACGGGAAGCCTCTGATCCTCAACCACAATTATTTCCTGAAAGAACTTATCAAAGGTCTGACTCCCGAGATTGCCAGCCATTCTATCTATGATTACATTGAAGGAGAACTTGGAATCACCATCGCTACAAGCAAACGTACACTCACCGTTGAACACGTAACACAGGTAGACGAAAAATATATTGATATGAAAGATTATAACTGTATGGCCGTGATCACAAGCCAGACATTCGATGATAACGGCGTGCAGTTCGAATTTACACAGTCGCGGCACAGGCCGGATTACTTCCGGTTTCAGGATGTGGCGACAAGACGAAAGGGATGATCAAAAGATCACCCCTTGAACAGGCACCGGTCTTACCGGTGCTTTATTATTCTGAAGATTTATTTTACATATGCATCGTTTTATCCTGCAGATGCACTGTTTCCCGCGCTTCTATATCTGTAACTCCTTTTCCTGTATTCGGATGAATCTGTGAATATACCACATCCGCCAGAAAGAGCACCATCAGTACCGTGCAGACTGCCATTACTTTCTTTTCGTTGAACCAGCTCACCAGATCATCTATCATCGGGGCAATGACATAGACAATCGCCAGACCGCCAATCCCGAATACAAGAAGTCCTTCGGCACAGATCCTACCGTCCAGATTCAGGTAATAACCACTGTAATCCCACCACTTTGTACCGCCGGTAGCGATCTCCATAATAAGTGAAGTCATATACTCAAGGAAACCGCAAAGTACGATCGTTGTCCCGAACTCCAATGCAGGATTCCTCCGAAACCGGTTCAGCACTGTCAGGATAAGGACGGCTCCCGTGCCGTAGATGGGCAGCCACGGTCCGTGCATGGCGCCTCGGTTGACGAATTCACCATAAGACACAAGATGCATTCCCACTTCCCACAGCCAGCCAAACACGGACATGCTCAGGAAAATCGTGATCAGAGACCAGACAGAGTAATGCCGCATATAGTTTAGTGACTGTACGAATTTCCGCCGCTCTTCTTCCGGTATCGGATAAAGCCGTACCGGATAGGCCTCTCTCTGCACATCATCTATCATAGAATGAACTCTGACATAGTCCGCCTGATGCCTCTCATATGCACGTTCCTGTTCTCTTCTCAGAAGAAGCACTCCGAAATTGCGTGCCAGAAAACCTCGCCATCCGGTCAGTTTCTCTACTGTGTCTTCCGGCTGCTCCATCACTTTGATCACATCCGGGTATTTTGCCGCGATCACATAGGATTCTGCTTTCTCATAAAGATAGTTGTCATACAGAAGTTCTGCACCTGGAATTCCCTTCTCTATGGCTTCCTCCCTCAGTTCCGCATAGTAACGGGTAAAGGCCGCAATCTTATACGGATTGGTGTACAGGATGTTGAAGATTCCCATCGTAAGCGCTCCAAGTACTTCCCACCCGAGGAAAGATAGTTCGAACACAAAGCACTGCCACTTATGCCCTTTCATCATTTTTCTGGACAGCGTGATCGCCTGACGCGCCGTCATGTCAGGATTCTCCGCCACAATATACGGTACGAGGAAATATGAATAATGCTTGACTGCGATTCCCACAAGAGTCAGGCACCACAAAGTGTAATAGATATATTTCACAAACATGATCCATGAAGCTTTCAGCCATTTCTTCACACGGAGAAGAAATACAAAACGCTGCGTTGTCACTCTGTCATAGATCATTCCCTCAAGAAATACGCGCCGGATCACTACCGGAAATGTATTCTGGATTAAAAACCAGAAAATAAACATTCCCAGAGCTCCAATAATGATCAGGATCAGGATTCCCAGATTATCTGAACCGGTGATCGAGCCGATAGCGGCCGCTGCGGTCACAATGATCGAGCCAGAACTGACCTGATTCACGATATTTGACAGTACGCCGCGTGTCCGTCCGAACATAGGATTTCCCTTTTCGGAATCATCGATCGCATTCTGCCGTATCTCCTGCGACATCTCTTTTCCGGCCTGCACGTTATCTTCAACTATGATCCGGATCACATCTCCCCAGCCGATGCTGTCCACTTTTGTCTTGATCACAAAAGTTTCGTCTCCGTTTAGATTACTCTGCACCTGCTCATATGCCGCCTCATAATTCTGTGCCGTAAAAAAATTCAGAGATCCGGTGAACTCTGATGTCAGAAATGCCGCAATCAGACAGGCCGCCACAAAGATCACGTAATGCTTTTTCAGGGAATCTCTTCCCAGCCGTTTCATCTGTTTTCTTGTCTTCATCGTCTTTAGTATACGGCGCACACTCTCAAAACTCCGCCGCTTCCCCCTTTTTTAGTACACGTACAGTATACGCAGAAGAAGGAAAAATGGCAACCCCTTACAGATGTTCCAGCGGAACGCTGATTTCCTTCCCTTCTTCATCAAGAAGCACATACCGGAACCGGCTCTTTACATTCCTGATGAGCATATAAAAAATTTCTCCCGCTTCCAGATCAAATTGTGTCTTCTTTTTCCTTGTAACGTTTACGCTGTCAAAGCACGGACTCTGTTCTACTTCCAACCGTCTGAACTGCTCCGCCGCCATATCATAAACATTCTCGCTATACTCGTTTGCAATCAAGACTCTTTTCAGATATTCGGCATATCCCGGCGGAAGTATTTTCTCCGCCGGAACAAGTATTTCCCTTGTATCGAATCTGCGCATCTCTGCAATCAGAGCAGCTATCATATCCGGGGATATAATGAGCAGCAAATCATACACCCCTGTGATCTGTATTTTATAACAAGCCTTTTCATTTTGATCTGCCGGCATTTTAAAGCCATACATCAGCACTCCATCCCTCTTAAACGCTCTACCAGCGCCTCTCTGGCAAAGCTCTTCATAGAAACAACCGTAATAAGGAGCGGCACGAGGATCAGCACTGCGGCATAACCAAGTGCGAATTCAAATGGAAATCTGAACTGCATATAGACGGCGCCAATCCCCCGGAGCATACGGCAGAGGATATATCCGCACAGAGTTCCGACGGTCATAGTCACGCCCACTGTCACGCCTACAAGGAGCAGGCTCTCTCCCAGAAGCATCTTCCGGATCTGCCCTTTGCTCATGCCGATGGACTCCAGCATGGCCAATTCCTGCTTGCGGGTCACGATGTTTGTGATGAGCGTATTCATCATGCTGAGGATACTGAACATCATGATAAATATGGCAAAACCGCTTATAGCCCCGAATATCTGGTCCGCACTCTGCCCGTACGCAATACGGCGCTGTGCCAGTGTTTCCATTGTAAGCTCCGGCCTTTCTCCGACGATCTGGTCCAGCTGTTCTCCCACCGAAGCCTCTTTTGCTGAATCTGTGCTGATAAGGAGACTGCTGTTGATACTGTCATAGGAAAGCCAGTCAAGCACCGCCTGCTCCGGCATGACGAACCAGCCTTCAATCCCGTTATGATCCCGGTCAAATGCATCGCTGAGCATTCCCGCGATCTCCACTTCCTTTTCTGCCATGCCGCTGCCGTCATAATAGTGAAGAGTCACTTTATCTCCTGTCTGAAATTTCCAGCCGTAGATTTCTTCCACCGTATCATTTCCCGCTACGAGCACCTGTTCTCCGCTCAAAAGCGCTTCCGTGTCAGCAGTACCTTCTGTCACATAGGAGTCGATCCCCTGCATCTCTTCTTCTGTAAGAGGATAAATGATATCATTGCTTCCGTATTCATCATGCTGCGGGAAGTCATACTGCACGCCGAACCCTTTGCGCTCAGTTACCTTCTCCACACCGTCGATGGAAGTGATCTGCCCGATCATCTCATCTCCCAGGGGTGTCTCAGCCTGCATTCCGCTCAGCCCGTTTTCGTTCAGTTCAATGGCAGACGGCGAATAACTTATAATAAATTCAGCCTCCTGAAAGTCTCCCTGCCTTGCATAGTTCTCTTTGCTGAATGATGACATATAGGTGGCAGCCGTCATGAAAAGGACGCCCCCCAGTCCGAGGGAAAGCATGGTGATCGCAGTTTTCTTCCGGTTTCTGGAGAAATTCATAATGCCAAGTCCTGCTGGCGTAAGATTACGGCACTGTTTTCTGCCGGAAGTCTGCTTCATACCGTCCTGCGGCACATAGCGCAGCGCTTCCATAGGAGACACATTGCCTGCAATCTTTGCCGGCTTATGCACGGACAGCATGGTAATAACGTAAATGATCACAAATACTGCTGCCGCAATGATCAATGTATTCAGTATACTGAATCCCTGTGGTTTCATAAAATATCCTGCCACGCCACCGATGATGATGCCAATGGGAACAGATCTCAGAAACAGAAGCCGTCCCTCTCTTGAGACAAATTTCTTCAACTGTTTCTTTGTCATGCCGATCGTGCGGAGCTGTCCGAACTGATGGATCCTGCCGATCACTGACAGATAGAACACTCCGTAGATCACCAGCACGCAGGCGAGCAGGATCACGCCGCCCACCAGCACACAGAGAATGATCTGCTGGCTGTCTACAGACAGAGAATCCAGATAAGCCTTGGACGGATTGACATACTCTCTCTCGATCCCGGCGTCACTTCCGATCAGATAGATCACCTCTCTGAGTTCGTCCGGATACATGGATGCCGCGCCGTAGATCTTGACATAGACCTCGTACGGCATATCCTTTAACTGGCTGCCGTTTTCAGCATACGCTTCGGAAAAGAATACGGAAAACTGCTTTGCTCCTTCCCCTCCCGCAAGGATACCGGACACAGTAAATGTCTCCTCATTCCCGTCATAGAAGGCAAACGTCACACTGCTGCCCACTTCCGGCTCGATCCCCATGCGCTCGAGCATAGCTCCCTGTACGGCCACTTCATTTTCCTTCTCCGGCATAGCGCCCTCTTCGAGCTCTCCCACCCGGATCTCGTCAGAAAGTTCACTCACGTAATAAGGCATCACGGAGAATCCGTCCATGTCGGACAGAACGCCCGTTTTCACGCGGATCTGATATGCGATACGCTCATCGGAAGCAAGCGCCTGCACCTGTTCATCCGTCAGTTCATAGTATCCTGCCTGCTGGGCATGCATAAGCTGCCGCGCAGTCTCGGTTCTCTGTCCCTGTACGAACATAAGGATTGCTGTCAGCAGCGCTGCCGCCAGCACGATCGTAATACTAACAAAAATGTTGCGCATCCTGCCTGTCCTCAGGCTCTTCTTTGACATGAGCGAGATCATTTGTTTCGCTGTTTTCTTTCCACTCATCCCGAATCCCTCCTTACGCTGTCACTCTGCTGTCTGATTCATCTGCGCCCTCATCACTCTGGATCCGTCCGTCTTCAATGCGGATCCGCCGGTCAGCTTTCTGCGCGATCTCCGGGTTATGGGTTATCATCACGATCGTCTGGTAGAATTTCTCGCTGGTCATCTTCAGAAGATCGATCACTTTATCGCTGGTCCTGCTGTCCAGATTTCCTGTAGGCTCGTCGCAGAGCAGGAGCGCCGGTTTTGTGATAAGCGCCCTCGCGATCGCAACTCTCTGCTGCTGTCCGCCGGAGAGGTGGCTGGGATAGTTGGAAAGCTTACCGTCCAGTTCCAGAAAATGTACGATCTCCTTTAAGAACTTCTTATCCTCTTTCTTCCCGTCCAGCCTTACCGGAAGCACGATATTTTCATATGCCGTAAGATATGGGATGAGGTTATAATTCTGGAAGATAAATCCGATTCTCTTCCTGCGGAATACAGTGAGCTGCTCCTCGCTCATTTCCTCAAGCTTATTTCCCTCAATCTGGACACTGCCGGAAGTGGGGACATCCAGACCGCCCAGCATATTGAGGAGTGTGGATTTGCCGCTGCCGGATGTCCCGATAACGGCTGCAAACTGTCCGTCCTCGATGGAGACATTCACGTCATCCAGCGCCTTTACGAGGCTCTCGTCCTTTCCATAATATTTTT
>DWWI01000134.1 GCA_019119745.1 Candidatus Mediterraneibacter gallistercoris
TGTATAAAATTTTCCACATCTATATTTTGGGGACACATGAAACGGGAGAGGATAAACTGCAGCCTATCCTCTCCGTATGTGTCGAGCATTTCTAAAAGATTCAGCTCTATATAATCCATTATAATTTATCTCCGAAAAAAGCTTTGATATTTTTTGTACCTTTTAATTCCTTTACGCTGTAATTACGGGAAGCAGGCTTTGTCGCAATAGCTGCGGCTTTTTCCAGTGCTTCCACAAAAGCAGCGGCGGAGTCTTTGTCATGGATTACAATGTTCTTTTTAATACTCTGTGTTGCCATGTGCATCTACTCCTTTCTTATTTTCTTATCCATAGTATAGTCGATTTTTCAAAAAATAGCAATGAACTATTTTTAAAATATGATGAAATGGGGAGAACCATATGCATAAATTGAAGTCTCTATTTCAATAGCTCATCATAACTTGTCTCCAGGCAGTCCCGGATGCCTCGGAGTTGTGTCCCTGTGATATGCTGGATTCCTCTTTCGATTTTTACCAGCGTTTCCCGTGTCATATTCAAGCCCTGGAGCTGGAGCATACGGACAAGTTCAGTCTGTCCAATTCCTTTTTCTTTTCTGATGCGGCGGATATTCCCGCCAATGTCAATACCAGTCTGCTTGATTTTTTGTTCCATGCGATAAAACTCCTTGTGTGGACTAGAATGAGTCCGATTTTCCTTTATCTTATCGGCATGGAATGATACAATGGGACTAGAATGAGTCCACTTTTGAAGATGATAACGGAAATTGTAATACAGAAATGCTTACTTTAATTCACCATGTTTATGTTCGTGCTGTGCGATAGCCTGGCGGATCAGATATAGGATCTCACCATTCATGGAGCGTCCGTCAAACTCTGCAAGGCTTTTCAGCTTCTTGTGCGTTTCTGAGTCAATGCGTAAACCGATATGTTTATCTTTATCCATAATACCTCCTGTCTAGTACATTTAAGTACAAAATAAGTTCGTTAGGATAAGTACATTTTAAGTACAGGTAGTGATATGATGTGATAAATGGACTTGTTTTAAGTACACTAAATTTTGGGAGGGGAAACAGGATGCAGGAGAAAGGGAAAAAGAAATATTACCGGATCAGGGCGGGGCTGTTCTGGCTGATGATCGGTGGGTTTGTACTGTTGCTTTTGGGGGTGTATTTTAAGGATGAACTGTATGAAAAGTGGCTCAGAAGCGGAGGTATGGAGAATGTCAGCTATGAGGGAGTCCAATCCGCACTTGAGGATCAGGGAAGCTGTTATCTTTGCGGGAGCAGCGATTACAGTCTGATAGATTATTACCGGAAATTTGATACGATAGGATTGATTTCGCTTAATGACTGGTATGTGTTGGACTTTCGCTTGAAATGCCATGACGAAAACGGAAACGAAGTGAATGGAGAAGATGGAACTTCGACAAGTTTTGGAAATACCGGAGAAATTATTTATTCCACAGAAAGTAATTTCCGAGGCACAATGGCTTCCATAGAGGTAACACTTCCGTAGGATTATCAGATGAAAACAGAGACAATCCGGGGACATCTCTGTCAGAAATGCTTGAATAAAGTGCTGGAATCTTTGGAGTTCCGCAAATGGAAATACGAAAAGAAAGAGGCAGTTCCGCTCTGCCTGGTGGATTTTAAAACGTTGGAAATCTATTCTCTTCAGGACTGGCACCGGGGCTGTCGGATACAGAATTATTGGGTGGAGATAGAACCGGATGGGAATAAAATCACCGTGGAAGCATATACCATTCCGGATCAGAAGGAATAGGAAGTTGTTGTGGGAAGAAATGGGATTTCGTGTTACAATGAACTCTAGTTGAAAGAATGGCCGGATGGGAGAGTGTGAGCTTGAAAGATAGTGAATTAAGCAGGAAAGCCCATGCTGCGGTTTACCACCAATGCCAGCGGCGGGGCTATGCCGCACCGGTGGATGTGCTGATGGAGATTGGCGTACTGCCAAAACAGAAATATGAAGAATGGCGTTTCGGGAAAATCCCGTATTTGGAGCAGGTATGCACCTGCAATCTCCGGAAGCTTTCTGTAATCATGGGGCAGATCCGGCGATATGCGCAAAAGACAGGATTGAAGCCGTCTTTTTGCTATTATAAGCGGTGGGGCGTAAAGAAAAAGCATGGACACAGGCCGGTGATCCTGCTCCGTTTCAGCAAGAGCGGAAAGCCAGAGATTGAGAAAGCATATGCGACTCACTATGTAGATATCAAGAAAATCGAACAACTGAAAAAGGATACACAGGATAGGCCCACGGAGTAAAGAAAAATCTCAGTGGGCCTTCTGATATAAGGCAGAGATTTAGGAGCGTGTACTTTCTCGTTCCTGCGCTGTCTGCCGGGAGCGGTCTTTCCCCAGAAATGTGTCGATGTTTGTCTGGACAATATGCAGTTCCTTTTCATATTCCCGGAGGTTTCGGTATGCTTCGTACTGGCTGCTTTTCCGTGCAGCCAGCTTTTCTTTTTCTGCTTTCAACAGTTTCATGGAAGGCAGTTTTCCATCTTCTGAATGTTCTTTCAGTATTTTCCGGGCAGTTTCATACAGAGTGATCTCCGTCTGGTGTTCCAGCCGGAACTTCTTCTTATTCTTGCAGGTAAGAAATTCCCGGTACACTGATTTGTTAGCCAGATATTGCCCTGTATAATGAATTTGTTCGTTGACCTCACGAAGTTTCTTTTCCGTAGAACGGAGTGTTTTTCGCATCTCGGTGGTCTGTGCCTGTGCCTCATCAAAAGCGGCTTTCAGATCATCTTCCGTATCGTAACCATGCTCTTGAATATAGGCCACTGTTTTCGCCATCTGCTGTAAATTAGACAACCGGACTTTCCTGGCATAAGAAGAATTTGCCTGCGCTTTTGCACAATTCTGCAGATCAATCACAAGCCGGAGTTCGGATTTGATAAAGACGAAAGCAGGCAGGTCGTTCTGATTCGCAAAGGCAGATGGTTTATCGGATGTATCCGGCTCAGGTGACAGGTTCTGGTGGCATTTGGAATTTTTCTCCCATACAGACAGCAGATATTCTTTTTCATACCGTGTTCCCAGGTTTCTGCCCGTAATGTATTTCCCACGCTCCGGATGGAGATAGCTGAACCGCCTACGGCTGATCTTGAGTGAAATATGATAGTTGTCTAAAAGCTGCTTTTGAAATTCTTCCAGACTGCGGGCGGAAGCGGCGGCTTCCTCAATGGCGTTTCGGAGGAAATCTTTCTGGGTTTCAAATTTCGTTTTGCGTGGTGTGATGCCGCCGGCAGTCATTTCCCGATTTAATGTATCCAGCTTTTTCTGCCCTCTGCGCTGTGCGTGATATTCTCGGTCAGTGACTTTCCTTTCCGCAGGAGAGAGCAGGTCAACCTGGTGCAGTTGCTCTCTGTGGCACAAATCCATCACATCCTGTTTCAGATAGGAAAGATAATCATTAGTAAGATGATGTTTATAGCCAGCACGGGAATCGCATGGCCGTTCCATGAAATCCTGACGTTCCACATCATGTTTCCGCAGGCTATTGATAACGATATGCACATGAATGTTGCCACTCTGATTGTGTCCGTCTGTATGAGTGCAGACTAAAGCCTGATGGCCGGGAAAATTTTTCCGGGCATACTCCAGGCCGAGCTGCTGCGCTCGTTCTCCGGTCAATCCGCTTTCCTCCGTGTCCTTCGGATCAAAACTTAAAATATAGTGATGAGATTTGATCTCATCAAAGGTCTGGTTCTTACGGTATTGTGCATTTAGTTCTTTACATTCCATATCAAAGGTAAAGGGATCACAGTTGATGCCGTCCAGATAATATTCCT
>DWWI01000135.1 GCA_019119745.1 Candidatus Mediterraneibacter gallistercoris
TCACTCATCAGCACAAAGCAGTCATTCTTCTTTACTGCGAATCGGTATTCATGAATTTTCTTGCCGTCAATCTCGCGTATTTCATAGGGATAGCTGACGATTTTTCCGTCGCGGATGAATACACAGGACGGATTATCAAATTCCGCAAGATAGGCATTTCCATTATGGAAGATCTGCAGAACAGAGAATGTAGCATAGGCCACTTTTCTCACCTTGCAGACAGGAAGCGTCTTAGCGATCGTCTCCACACAGGATTCAATCTGTGCGCCCTCCTGAAGCATCGTGCCAAGGATCTTGGACGTCAGTGTTGCCAGTATATTAGCCTTTACACCGCTTCCCATGCCGTCGGCAAGAATCAGGATATCCGAATCCTCTGTCTTCAGGATTTCCACCTTGTCCCCGCACAGTTCCTCCTTATACTTATTCATGCTCTTCCACGCCACGTCAATGCTCACACCTGCCATATACTGCCACCTCTCTTCCATGTCAGACTGTCTGCTCCATCTGCCATATCTGACGTATCTCTGCGGCACTATTCTTCATCATTCAGGATCGAATCCCGCAGTCTGGTGAGAGTCACTTTTGTCTCCGCGGTCGTCTCTCCCAGAAGTCCCGCGATTTCCTGAGCCACCATCATCTGCTTCTCGATAACCTTCTGTGCCATCTCCACAGTCTCAACTTTCAGGTTGTAACGCTGCTCTTTCACTTTTTCCTCACGCGTAACATCCCGGAACATAACAAGAACTGCGTCCAGTTTCTCTATGTATACGATTGTCTCTTCCGCGACAATGGTTTCCTTATTCAGTTTCACCTTTTTGCGCAGAACGGGCTCTCTTGTCAGCAGAACATTTTCGATATCCTCTGTCTCGATAAATTCAAAAATATATCTCTGGACCGCTTCTTCGTGTCCTACGCCGAGAAGTTCCTGTCCCTTCCTGTTACAGTCCAGAATCTTCAGATCATTTCCGATAACAAAGATCATATTCGGCGTCACGTCCATAACTACGTTTGACATGGACTCCGCCTGCGCCAGAGCATAAGGCATACACATGGACAGCTCCGCCTTTCCCTGAAAAACAGCCACAGCCTTCTCCCTGCAGGTAGAATACCCGCAGGCACCGCAGTTTAATTCATCTTCCGGCGTATATTTCCCAGTGGAGCGCAGGATTCTGGTCATCTGTTCCTCAGACGGCTGCAGGTCGGAAATACTGCGGTCACCGAACTTCTTATACATCTCTTCCGCACTCATCTCCGGCAGTTCCCGGGCTGCCTTGTAGGAGACTACTTTTTCGATCTTTACTTTTGTCTTCACATAGGATGTGTTCCAGTGAGCGGATGCAGGCCCCTTCGCGCAGCCGCCCTCACACACGTTTGCCTCGATAAAGCAGTGGTCCAGCTCCCCTTTTCTCAGGCATTCCAGCATCTCCATGCAGTTTTCCAGCCCGTCCACAAATACCTTATGATATCCGTCTGCTTCCTCCTCTGTGATCACCGACTGGATCACGCCGCCGCTCACAGGGTACAGGCGGTTGATCTTCGGATCCGGATTGCCCATCGGCTTATCCTCGCAGGAATGAAGGTCGATTCCCGACTCTTTCAGCCACAGAGCCAGCTCCTCAAAAGTCAGGATTGCGTCAATGGCTCCCATCACTCTCTCGTCTCCGATCGCTTCCTGCTTCTTCGCAATGCAGGGCCCGAGAAAGACAACTTTCACATCAGGGCCGTACAGCTTTTTAATGTAACGTCCGTGAGCGATCATAGGGGAGACCACCGGCGCCATCAGTTTCGCGCAGTCCGGATAGTATTTCTCAATCAGGTCATTTACGCTGGGGCAGCAGGTGGTGATGATATTCGGCATCTTCTGTTCCCGTACCAGTTTCTTATATTCATTGGTCACAAGAGCCGCTCCTTCCGCCGTCTCCCGCACCTCATAAAATCCAAGCTTCTGCAACGCATCCACGATCTGCCCCGGCCGGTCGAAATCCAGCACCCCGGCATAAGACGGGGCAATGGATATGATCGTCTTATCGCCCTGTCCCAGATATCCTTTCACCCGCTCCATATCACTTGCGAATGTCTTTGCATTCTGGGGACAGACTTCAAGGCAACGCCCGCAGTTGATGCAGTGATCCACCATGATACGTGCATGCTCATCCCGGACCGATATGGCTTTCACTGCGCAGTGGCGGACACATTTGTAACAGTGGCGGCATCTGGCATCTTTAAAATCAATGACCTGCATTCTGTTACCCTCCTGTCATTTTCTTTTTCCGTACATATCTCTCATAATTGAGTATTTTTCTCTATTGTCAATATTTTACCAGAGGAACACCTGAATATCCACACAATTCATTTATAAACAATGATAAAATATAACAGTTCAGCATGAAACTTTTCAGCCTCTTACTTCGTCTAATGTATGTAACAGTTACAGATAACAAATGCGGTGCCGCAGTTTTACACCCAATACCTGAGAGTATGTAACAGAGCCGGCAGGCGGACAATCCGCTCTGCCGGCTCTGCTTTTTCAGCTCTATCCTGTCACTTCTGTTTATCCACTTCCGCCAACATCTCCGTCACGGTCTTTCCGTACACCGGATGCCGTTTGTATGGAGCGATCTGAGCCAGAGGCTCCAACACAAATTTTCTCTTGTGCATCTCCACATGGGGGAGGCACAAGTCTTTTTCCTGAACGGTTATATCGTCATAGAAAATGATATCCAGATCCAGCGTGCGAGGTCCCCAGTGAACGATGCGCTCACGGCCCGCTTCCGCTTCGATCCGGTTCAGCTCACCTAATAGTTCCCGGGGCGTCAGGAGCGTCTCAAGCTCCAGGCATCCGTTGAGGAAATCATCCTGATCCGTCACACCATAGGGCGGCGTCTCGATCAAATCCGATACTCTCTTTACTGTGCAGCCCCTGACTGAATCCAGCAGCTTCACTGCGTCTTTGATATACTTTTCCCGGTCGCCCATATTAGAACCCATAGCAATATATGCGGTATGTTTCGCCCGCTCGATCTCCACGCTCACTGTCTTAAGAGGAAGCCGGATCGGCGCCCACGGTTTCTTGATCTCCAGCCTGATTGCTTTCATGCCCGGATATTTCAGAAGAAGCTCTTCCGCCAGATTCTCCGCCGCGCTTTCCAGAAGCTTGTATGT
>DWWI01000136.1 GCA_019119745.1 Candidatus Mediterraneibacter gallistercoris
GAATCGGTACTGGAAGAATGTTATGAGACAGATGTAAAAGACAATATTAATCTCTATCTGGTGCCAACAGAAGAGGGAGAGTATTTGAATATGGCATTTTCTGATACAGGAGATTATACTTATATCAGAAGTGCCCCGGATGAGAACAGCGACTGGGTCGGGAAACTTTATAAAGATTCGGCGGCTCAGGTGCTGGAATATCTGGACGGCTGGACAAAGATACGTTCCGGCTCGGCCGAAGGATATGTACCTTCCGATACGCTTATTACGGGCAGTGAAGCAGAGCAATGCGCAGAAGAATACGAAAACAATACGGTTACAGTAACCGCCAGAGTTCTTAATGTAAGAGCCGGTCAGGGAACAGATGCGGAGATCCTGACACAGATAGCGGAAGATGAGCAATATCAGGTGACCGGCGATCCGGTAAATGGCTGGTATCCTGTAAAAGTAGGAGACGTAGACGGCTGGGTATCGGGAGAATATGTGACGGAAGAAACTTCTTATTCTTATGGGGAGACAAAAGAGGAAGAAGAGAAACGAATCGCAGAAGAAGAACGAAAAGAACAGGAAGCTGAAGAGCAGCAGGCAGCTGAGGCAGCAGCTTCTTCGGTTACCGGGACAGATGTGTCGGGACAGGCTGTGATAGATTATGCCTGTCAGTTTGTGGGGAATCCTTATGTGTGGGGCGGGACAAGCCTCACAAATGGTGCGGACTGTTCCGGTTTTGTTCAGTCGGTATACGCACATTTTGGAGTCAGCCTTCCGAGAACGACATATGATATGGTAAATTCGGGTTATGCTGTGAGTTATGAGGAGGCACAGCCGGGAGATCTGATTCTTTATGGAGACTGCAGTCATGTGGGACTTTATATGGGTGACGGCAATATAGTTAATGCTTTGAATTCAGATAGAGGAATCTGTATCTGCAGCGCGACATATACAAACATTTACGCGGTCAGACGAGTGCTCTGAGGCGTGATTTGATACAAAACGAGGATTTGTTATTGTAAGAACGGGAAGATTGTATTTTGGTAAAAATGCAGTTTTCCCGTTTTCGACATTTTATTCTGCAAAATGAGCAAAATGCACAAAAATGTTTTTATTTGTAAAAAAGCGTCGAAATTGAAATTTAAAAAGTTTTCAACTTATCCACACTCCAAACAATGAAAAACGTGGAAAAAGTAAGGTTTTCCACGAAGTTATCCACACTATCCACACAAAAACATATGTTTTTGGTGGATTACTCGGGAGCGGAAAAAGAACGGACGTTTTGGTGAGTTGTTATGAAAATGTAAAATTGTCGAAAAAAATCGGTTTCATTCTTGACTTTTAAGTATTCAAAAAAACGAAAAATGTAGAAGAAACATGTCAGAAAATTCAGAATAAACTTGTAAACACGGTCTGTATAAAATAGAAAATACAGTTGATAATTTAATTGGCAGGGATTATAATAAGAACCACTGAAGAAATTCAATTAATTTAAGGAGGAAATAGAAATGGCACAGATTTCTAAAGATACAAAAATCGGAGAACTTCTTAACATTTTTCCGGAATCAGCACCAATCCTGATGGAGATTGGAATGCACTGCCTCGGATGCCCGGCATCACAGATGGAGACACTCGAGGAAGCAGCTATGGTACATGGCATCGACAGCGCTCTTCTTGTAGAGAAGATCAATGCAGCTATGGCAGCAGCTCAGAAATAAAGAAACGAAAAAACCCCCCGGAGCCTGCGGTATCTGTCTGACAGATATCGCGCTCCGGGGGTTTTCTTATCCTTATAATGTGGATAATTTCTGTACGGCGTCTGCTGATATGAGGATATCACAGTGTTCTTCAAGAAATGCAAGCACAGTAGAATCGGCTTTTTCAGGTGTGCCATATTCTGAAAGCATATTGCAAATCTTGTTGAATTCGTTTGTTGAATGCTCTGACGGTGCAAGCGCCAGAAGGAAAACATTTTCTGTTCCGTCTTTATACAGCGTATTCGCGCCCTTGTATGCCGGTGCAATAAGCCGGGAAGCCCGGATTACGCCGTCCAGTGAGTCGAAGGAAAAAAGGCGTACGGAAAATGAGGGAGCTGTCGGCTCTTCTTTGCTTTCTTTTCCGCTGCTTTTTGTTCCGGCGGCCGCTTCTTTTACTTTATTCAAAAGATTAAAGAATTCATCGGCTCCGTCCAGTTTTTCCAGCGCTTCTACATTTAAAGGATCGCTTTCCCCTGAAGGCGTGAATCTGGAAAAACGTGTATCCAGCTCTTCCGGATCTTCCACCTTTGTTATGATTAGAACAATAGAATCCGATGAGGACGGGATTGCCTCTATCATCAGCGGAATATTTTCTGCTTCAAATCCAAAGTCGAAAGAAGCCTGCTGCATCATATCACGAAATAAAGATTTTGCTTTCTCAGTGCCATAGGCGAGCTCGCTCAGTTTCAGATGGCGCGCTGCCAGATCAGCATGTGTCAACGTACAACGAATCTGATTTTCATTGAGTTTCTCAATCTTCATATAATCACATCCTTATACTATATAAGATAATATGCACATCAAATAGATTTAGATACATATTCTCACGATTAGTATATACAAAAAATATCTTGATGTAAAGAAAAAATATTCACCCGTATACTTATCAACAAATCTACACTGGTTATGAACAATAAACACATTGAAAAAGATGCGGTTCGCTCATATAATTGCACTTACAAAAGGCGGCATCACCGATAAATAAATATATTGGAAAGGAGGAATAATAATACATTTCTGTTATTTTCTGTTATTTCTGAATCGAAAGCCGGGTATCCCGGCAATTATCTCACTAGGCAGGAAAGACGATTTAAAGACGATGATAAGCTCCGCTGCGGATTCTGCTGTCTTTTGCATTTTCAGGATGCTGGCAGTATGTCACAAATGCTTCCTTATGGCAATCTGGGGATTTTCTATATTTATCGCAGTCCGTGCGGAAAAAGGAGTATACAACAGATGAAAATGGATGAAACAATTTACAGAGATTTGTTTGCAGAGCTGGAAAAATACGAACGGAAGGGGATTGATATATCGATTGACGGATATCGTGCAAGTCCGCTCCAGATTGTAACAGCTTATATGACAAAAGAAGAGGGCACATATATGCGGGATTATGTCCTGAGCCGTGAAGGAAATATAGAGGCTTTGGCGTTTACTGATATTAATGAGTCTCATCAGGCGGAGAATACCCCTTGAACCGCCGGACAGATAAAAGCTGATTATTTTCTTAAAACTGTTTAAAATCTTGCGAAACAGGTAAATTATTAATGACGCGAAGAGAAAATATGGTATAATGAGTGCGCAGGCATAATTGCTGGTAGGAGGTGCGGCATGGACGAAAGAGAAAGAAGGGGCGCTAAGAGAAGGCGGACCGGAGCAGATACCCCGCGAAGACAGCGCCCTGACAGATACGCCCACGGACCGTCAGACAGTGGTCCCGGCCGGAGAAAGCCGGGAAGACCGGGACAGAGAAAAAGAAGCAGCAGAGCCAGAAGAAGACGGCGCAATGCGGTAATACGATGGCTTATATTTATAATATTGATCCTTGCGGCGGCCGGAGGAGTCTTGATCTGGCAGAGATACGGTGCATCAGATGAGAAGGCCGATCTTGAACAATATTATGGATTGGATCAGGAAGACGAGATCGCGCTTGTGATCAATAACGAGGTTGTCAGAGAAGATGCGGATACAACAGAAGCGGATACGGGATCTGCGCCAGTTCCGGGAAAAGTTTACGACGGACAGTATTATGTTGAATATTCTGTCGTGAGAGAACGGATCAATAAGCGTTTTTACTGGGATCCCAATGAGAGCGTTCTGTTGTATACATTACCTGACGGCAATGTTTCGGTGGAAGTCGGAAGCAGCGAATATACAGAGATAACAGAAAAGAAGAACACGGATTATACCATACTCAGAACAGAGGGCAGAACTGCATATATCGCACTCCCGTTCATCCAGGAGTATACCAATATGGAGTATGAGGTGTATGACAATCCCGACAGAGCTGTGATCACTTCGGAGTGGGGGGAAATACAGACTGCCGAGATTAAACGTGATACGCAGGTTCGCTATCAGGGCGGTGTAAAGAGCCCGATCCTTACAGAGATATCAAAAGGCAGCAAAGTTGTCGTGCTGGATGATGAAAATGACTGGATGAAAGTCGGAACAGAGGACGGATTTGTCGGTTATGTAAAGACGAATGCTCTGAGAGATGCTGCGACAGAGACAACATCACGCGAATTTGAAGAACCGGTATATACCAATATTTCCAAAGATTATACGATTAATATGGCGTGGCACAATGTGTCCAATTCGGATGCAAACAGTTATATACTTGAAACAATCGCGGGAACAAAAGGATTGACAACGATTGCCCCGACATGGTTCAGCCTTTCAGATACGGAGGGGAATGTATCTTCTCTTGCCGATTCGGACTACGTGAATTACGCGCATCAGTCCAATCTGGAAGTCTGGGCTGTGCTTCGGGATTTCCACGGAGGAATTAATTCTTACGACGAGACGTACGAAGTTCTCAGTTATACGTCGAAACGTACTAAGGTTATCAATCAGGTCATTGCGGAGGCGATTGAGACCGGGATAGACGGAATCAATCTCGATTTCGAACTGATATCCACGGAATGTGGACAACACTATATCCAGTTCGTGCGCGAATTGTCTGTCAAGTGCAGGCAGAATGGCCTTGTGCTCTCAGTGGATAACTATGTGCCGCAGCCTTATAATGAACATTATGATATTGAAGAGCAGGGAGCGGTAGCTGACTATGTAGTAATCATGGGATACGATGAACATACGGAAGGATCCTATGAAGCCGGATCAGTGGCATCTATAGGCTATCTCAAGAACGGTATTACAGATGCCCTTGAATCTGTGCCGACTGAGAAGCTGATCGCCGGAGTGCCGTTTTTTACGAGACTGTGGTTTGAGACCCCGAAGACGGAAGAAGAACTTGCGGATGAAGCGGGAACAGAAGCGGCATCTTATCCCGATAAAGTGACCAGCACAGCTTATAGTATGGACGAAGCGGCGCAGGTTGTGAAGAATGCAGGAGCGGAGGCTCAATGGGACAAAGAAACCATGCAGAATTACGCGGAGTGGGATGCCGACGGAGGCACTTACAAAATCTGGCTGGAAGATGAACAGTCCCTGGAAGAGAAGCTGAAAGTCATAAAATCGAATAATCTTGCAGGAGTAGCAGAATGGAGTCTTGGTATGGAAGACTCTGGTGTGTGGGATCTGATTCTTCAGTATGTAAATTAATCAGGCGCCTCAGAAAGAGACATCCCCTTTCTGCATATATTTTAATATATGTGGGAAAGGGGATGATTTTATGCGCGGGAGAGTGAAGTGGATTGTTCTGATAACAGGTATGATTGCCGTGATTATTATCTGCCACAGGGCAGGGGAGAGGTTGAAACACCTTATATTGGATGAGCGGGAAACATCTGCTTCTGTCTCGGAAACGGGAAGTGTGATTGTATTGGATCCCGGACATGGAGGCGTGGACGCCGGGAAGATCGGCATTAATAATGCAGAAGAGAAAGAGATAAATTTAAAAATATCATTAAAAATAAAAAAGTTGCTTGAAGAAAACGGCATAACTGTGGTTATGACAAGAACTGATGACAACAGACTTGCAGATACGCAGAAGGAAGACCTGAAAGAACGAGTCAGGATTATGAATGAGGAACAGCCGGCGCTTGCGGTGAGTATTCATCAGAACAGTTATCAAGGGGCAGGGGTGAGAGGACCTCAGGTTTTTTATTATGCAGACTCAAAAGAAGGTAAGACAGCTGCGGGCATATTGCAGGAGAAGCTGAATCAGATCAACCCGGCATATTCGAGAGATGAAAAGGGAAATAATTCCTACTATATATTAAAAAATACAGAGGTACCTGTTGTTATTGTGGAGTGCGGATTCCTGAGCAATGCGGATGAGGCAGCAGAACTGGTAAGCGACGAATATCAGGATGCAATGGCTGCTGCTGTTACTGAAGGAATTAAACAATACATAGAATAACATAGAATAATAAGATGGTTTTTTTTTAATACGAATGATGGTATAATGAATTTTATGGAGACAAAAATCAGAAAAATAGATAAAAATCAGATAGATCAAGAGATTATTGAAGAAGCCGGAGCGCTTCTGAAAGAGGGAAAGCTGGTGGCTTTTCCGACGGAGACGGTTTATGGTCTGGGGGCGGATGCACTGCAGGAGGAGGCTGCCAGGAAAACGTATGAGGCAAAAGGGAGACCCTCGGACAATCCTCTTATTGTGCATATTGCAGATTATGAAGATCTCAAAAAAATAGCTGTAAATATTCCGCCTGAAACGGATATGCTGGCGGCACATTTCTGGCCGGGACCATTGACTATGATTTTTGAGAAGAGTGATATAGTACCTTACGGGACGACGGGAGGTCTGGATACTGTTGCGGTGCGTATGCCGGTGGATCCGGTGGCTCAGGCGCTGATCCGGTCTGCAGGCGGTTTTGTATCTGCGCCGAGCGCGAATACTTCAGGAAGACCGAGCCCGACGACTGCACAGCATGTAGAAGAGGACCTTGCCGGAAAGATAGATATGATTCTTGACGGTGGGACTGTAGACATCGGTCTGGAATCCACCATATTGGATATGACGGTTTCCCCGCCGATGATTTTGCGTCCCGGCGCCATTACGGCAGAGATGTTTGAGAAAGTTATAGGTCCCGTGGACGTTGATCAGACTCTTTTGAGCGATAACAGTACACAGGCTCCTAAAGCTCCCGGAATGAAATACAGGCATTATGCGCCTAAGGCGAAGCTTATGATAGTGGAAGGCGATCTGAGGGATGAAATCTTTGCGATACGTCAGATTGCGTATGAGGCTGACAGGCAGGGGCATCCGGTCGGTATTATTGCCACCAGTGAGACATTGCCGTTCTATAATCATGGGATAGTCAAAAATATCGGAACAAGAGAAAATGAAAAGACGATAGCGCGTAATCTCTATGGCGTCCTGCGCGAATTTGACGAGGAAAATGTGGATAAGATCTACAGCGAATCCTTTGCTGTACAGGGCATAGGAACGGCTATTATGAACCGTCTTGAAAAAGCTGCCGGTCATCTTAGGATCCCTGCTGCGGAGATTGTAAAACTTCAGAAATACAGAAGAGTTACGTTTGTAAGCGGTACGGATTCGGCGCGGGGACCTATGGCGGCAGAACTTTTGAGACACTGTGACCTTAAACAGGAATATGTGATTGATTCTAGGGGGATAGTAGTACTGTTTCCGGAGCCGGCCAACCAGAAAGCTGAGGCGATTATGAAAAGCGCTCAGATGACGCTGGCGGATCACAGTTCTCTGCAGTTTGGCAGAGAGGATATACAGGAAGATACCCTTGTGCTTACAATAGATGAAAGCCAGAAAGAGAAAATATTATCAGAATATGGCCCATCGGACAATGTATTTACATTAAATGAGTTTATTGGGGATGACACAGAGATTCCGGATCCATACGGAAAACCGCTGACGGCATATGGAGAGTGCCTGGAAGTACTGGACAAGCTGATAAAAAAACTTGCAGATAAATTAAATTCATTTATGGAGGAGATAAAATGGCAGGAAGAACAGTGATAATGGATCATCCGCTAATTGCTCACAAGATCAGCTACATCCGTCAGGAAAGTGTGGGAACAAAAGAGTTTCGCGAAGTTATCGGAGAGATTGCCCAGCTTATGTGCTATGAGGCTACAAGAGATCTTAAGACCAAAGATGTGAAGATAAAGACACCTGTCGCAGAAATGACGGGGAAAGTCCTTGCGGGGAAGAAGCTGGCGATTGTTCCGATTCTGCGCGCAGGTCTGGGGATGGTGGATGGAATGTTGTCTTTGATTCCGACTGCGAAAGTGGGACATATCGGTCTATATAGAGATCCGGAAACGTTGGAGCCGGTTGAGTATTATTGTAAACTTCCGGCCGACTGCGGTGAAAGAGAGGTGCTTGTAGTTGACCCTATGCTGGCTACGGGCGGCTCCAGTGTGGCTGCTATACGGATGCTGAAAGAAAAAGGAGTGAAACGAATCCGTTTCCTCTGTATACTTGCTGCACCGGAAGGGCTGAAGCGTATGCAGGAAGAACATCCGGATGTTGACATTTATATAGGTGCATTAGATGAAAAACTGAATGAGCACGGCTATATTGTCCCCGGACTGGGGGATGCGGGTGACCGTATATTCGGTACAAAATAGAATGACTGTTACAATATTTATATGTGGCAATATTTACAGAAGGAGATAGGAGTATGTCGGGAAAGAGAACGGATTATCTGTCATGGGATGAATACTTTATGGGAGTAGCAGTGTTGTCCGGAATGAGATCAAAAGATCCGAACACGCAGGTGGGGTGCTGTATTGTAAGTCAGGACAATAAAATATTATCCATGGGTTATAACGGATTCCCGATCGGCTGCTCAGATGACGAATTTCCGTGGGCGCGAGACGGGGAGGATCCTTTGGAGACAAAGTATGTGTATTCGACCCACAGTGAATTGAATGCGATATTGAACTATAATGGAGGAAGTCTTGCAGGAGCGAAACTGTATGTTACGCTTTTTCCATGTAATGAATGCGCAAAGGCTATTATACAGTCGGGAATACGGGAGGTTATCTATGACTGTGATAAATATGCCGACACTGCTGGCGTGCAGGCATCGAAAAGAATGATGGATGCCGCGGGGGTGAGATATCATCAGTATCATAGAACAAATCGGAAGATCGAATTCAGTCTGTGATTCACATGCTCCCTGCGATGGGAGCATTTCTCTGTGTAAAAAAATACCAAAGAAATGAGGAGTATGTCATATTATGAAACGTATTTTAATGATGGTACTGAGAAATATTTTGATGGTTCCGTTTGGGTGGATACGTCTGTGCTATAGAGCTGCACATGTAGATAAATATACCGAAGAAGATATGTATGAGTTCCTTAAATGGATCGATCTTCGGGCCAACCGGGGCGGAAATGTTTATATTGATGCCCATGGTGTAGAAAACCTTCCCGAGAAAGACGGGTTTATGTTTTTCCCGAATCATCAGGGGTTATACGATGTACTGGCTATTATCGAAGCGTCTCCAAGGCCGTTTTCAGTAGTGGCAAAAAAAGAAATTGCAAATATTCCCTTTTTAAAGCAGGTTTTTGCATGCATGAAAGCGTATATGATTGATCGTGAAGATGTGCGGCAGGCAATGCGGGTTATTGTCAATGTGACAAAAGAGGTTCAAAAAGGAAGAAACTATCTGATCTTTGCTGAAGGGACACGTTCGAAAAACGGGAATCACGTTGGGACATTCAAAGGAGGAAGTTTCAAATCGGCGACTAAAGCACAGTGTCCGATTGTGCCGGTTGCGCTGGTGGATTCATTTAAGCCGTTTGATACCAACACAATCAGACCGGTGACGGTGCAGGTGCACTTTCTCAAACCTTTATATTATGAAGAATATAAGAATATGAAGACAACAGAAATTGCCGCTGTTGTCCAGGAAAGAATTCAGCGTGTCATAGATGCGAATGTGTAAATAAGAAGATAATGAAAAAAATGAAGGTTTTTGAAAAATTTCCGTTGACATTAGAAAGTTCATTTAGTATAATAAATTTCGCACTATTAGTGCAGAACTGAATAAATTGCTGCAGCGTTGTCTGTAGTCTCATTCAGAATCAGGAGAAATACTCAAGAGGCTGAAGAGGCGCCCCTGCTAAGGGTGTAGGTCGGGAAACCGGCGCGAGGGTTCAAATCCCTCTTTCTCCGT
>DWWI01000137.1 GCA_019119745.1 Candidatus Mediterraneibacter gallistercoris
GATCAAGGAGATGCAGGAGAGAAAGAAGGAGCTCGGTCTTACTTATGCACAGATAGCGGAGAGGTCGGGCCTGCCGGTGGGAACGGTTCAGAAAGTGCTCGGCGGGATCACACTGACGCCCAGATATGATACGATCATGGCTCTGGAGAGTGTGCTTGGTGAGGAGCAGCCTATGGCAGTGAGAGAGTCAGCCGCACCATATAATGTAAAGAAGCAGGGAGAATACACACTGGAGGATTACTATCAGTTCCCGGACGATGTGCGTCTGGAGCTGATCGACGGCGTGATCTACTACATGTCCTCACCGACGTCTGCCCATCAGCTCATCGGCGGCTATATATACAGCAGACTGCTTCAGCACGTGCTGAATAATGGCGGGCAATGTCTGCCGATGATCGCGCCAATGGATGTACAGCTTGACTGTGATGAAAAGACGATGGTTGAGCCGGATGTGCTCATCGTGTGCGACAGGGATAAGATTATTAACCGGTGTGTGTACGGTGCCCCGGATTTTATCATTGAGATACTGTCAAAATCGACGAAGAAGAAAGATTCCGTGATCAAGCTGAATAAATATCTGAACGCGGGCGTGCGGGAATACTGGATGATCGATCCCATGAAAAAGAAAGTCATCGTATATGATTTTGATCATGATGAATATCCGGTGATCTACGGTTTTGATGGGAAGGTTCCGGTCGGAATCTGGAACGGAGATCTGGCGATTGACTTCGCGGAAGTGTACGATCATGTGAAATTTCTTTATGAACGGGAGAAAGAATAGTGACAATTCATCCGATCATATGGCCGGACTGTTGTGAAAATAAGGAATACACAGAATATTCACTAAAATTAAAGAAGTATAAACAATTCTAAAATAAGTGATAAAGTCACTGACAAAACCGGATTCTTCTGTTAAAATGCAAACGTAGCGTGAAACAGACATTTTATTTTGGAGATTCATTCACAGGAGGAACGGATTATGTCTTTAGAATATTATTATAGATTAGTAAACAGTGGTATCGGTAAGAAAGTAAAAGAGGTCTTAAACGGGCTGATTCCCGGACTGATCCCGGAGCCGGTGCCGGTAAGAGTACCGGTGAGACAGCCGGAGAGAAGACCCGGGGATTTCCGGAATGGCAGGTAATGAATAAGAATAAGTGAATACGAATAAACAATAAAAAGCAGTGCCGCATCAGGTGAGAAAATAACTGATGCGGCTTTTGTCTTGTGTTGCTTCAAAATTCATGCTAGAGTAACAAATATCAGAACATTAGTACGACTTAGCAAATAATGCGGTCTGAACTTTTTCGGGGAGGATGAAGATGAAAAACAGGAAAAAGATAAGGGCGATATTGTGTTCTCTGTTGCTTGCTTTTTCGCTTGCAGCCTGCAGTAGCCTGGACGGGGGCACTGCGTACAGTGGTAATACTGCTGCTGATAGTGCAGACAGCAGTTCCTCAGTACAGACCGCCGATACAGTTGAGGATGTACCGGAGTACAGCGGAGAGCCCTATGTGGAGATCAATGACAATCAGCCGGAGTTTGAGGAGTACGAACTGACTACAGTTCCCTTTGAAAACTACAGTAAATTGGACGAACTGGGCCGATGCGGGGAAGCGGAGGCATGTGTGGGAGAAGAGACTATGCCAACCGAAGACCGAGAGAGTATCAGTGGCGTGGAGCCCACCGGTTGGGAAAATGAGAAGTACGACATTGTGGACGGCGGATATGTGTATAACCGCTGTCATCTGATCGGATTCCAGCTCACCGGGGAGAATGCCAATGAAGAGAATCTCATTACAGGAACCCGCTATATGAACACGGAGGGGATGCTTCCCTTTGAAAATATGGTGGCCGATTATATCCATGATACGGACAATCATGTGCTGTACCGGGTGACGCCCATTTTCGAGGGAGAGGATCTGGTGGCTTCCGGTGTCCAGATGGAGGCGGAGTCTGTAGAAGATGACGGGGCCGGAATCTGTTTCAATGTATATGTATATAATGTACAGCCGCAGATAACGATCAATTATGCAACTGGAGAAAACTGGGAGAGCTCAGAGTCAGACAATGCAGAGACAGAGGAACAGACTTATATAATTAATGAAAATACAGAGAAGTTCCACGATCCGGACTGCTCCAGCGTGGAGGATATCAAGGAGAAAAATAAAAGAGAATTCACGGGCACGCGGGACGAACTGATTGAGGAAGGGTACAAACCGTGCGGAATCTGTAAGCCGTGACAATGTGAAAAGTCTGCAAATAGTAAAAACTTAAGAGAAAAATCGGATCAGAGGAAAGAGTAAATCATGCTCTTTCCTTTTTTACGCGATAAGTCAGGCAAGCGTCTGCCGGGGTGTATGATCGGACATTTTCCGGTTCCCCTTATCCGATCGATGGGTGTGTGCCTTTGGGAAATTCCGGTGATTAGTGATACCGTACAAAACAGCATGTATGGTTTTATGCATATTTTATGAAAATAATTTGAATACATCCAGAATGGTTTACATATTTAACAACTTGTGTTATATATAAATCAACTTGTACAACAAGTAATAATAAATGGTACAACAAAACCGAAAAGGAGGAGAAAAATGAAGAAACAAATGAAGCGGATCGCGGCTGTTTCCATGGCGGTCTGTCTGACGGCGTCCATGGCAGGCTGTGCCCCGGGCAGCGATGAAGAAGAGGGAAAGCCCGGGGCGCCCCACATCGGGATCATCTTCACGCAGGCAGGGCTTGGCGGAAATTCATTCAATGACCTTGCGCTTGAGGGCGTGCAGCAGGCTGCGGAGGATTTCGGCATTACATATGATCAGGTAGAGCCAAAATCCGTGGCCGATGAGGAGATCATTCAGGATGAGATGGCGTCCTCGGAAGAGTATGACCTGATCATCTGCGTGGGTGACGAACAGGTGGATGCGCTGGAAAATGTTGCGTCTGTCTATACAGACCAGAAATTTGCACTTCTCGACGCGACTTCCGATCTTCCAAATGTAGCGTCCTACTCCTGTAAAGCTCAGGAAGGGAGCTTCATGGTGGGCGCGCTGGCAGTACTTGCGAAGCAGGAGAAGATTGACGGCAAACTCTCAGACGGAGATACCATCGGTTTCGTCGGCGGTGTAGACAATCCGCTGATCAATGAGTTCGCGGCAGGATACAAGGCAGGAGCCGAATACGTGGATCCGGATATCAATGTACTGATAGATTATGCCGGAAGCTTCAATGATCCGACCACAGCCAAGAACATTGCCAATACCTTTAATGAGAAGGGCGCGGACGTGATTTTCCATGCGGCAGGCGCATCAGGAATGGGTGTGTTCCAGGCAGCAGAGGAGAAGGGATTTGTCGCCATCGGCGTGAATTTAAACCAGAACAATATCGCACCGGATTATATTATGGCAAGTATGCTCAAGAAGCTGGACACCTGCGCATATGAAGCAATCGAGAGTGTGGTGGACGATACTTATACGGGAGAGAATCAGCTTCTCGGCTTAAGCGACGGCGGTGTGGACTACACAGTGGAAGAGAGCAATATCAAGGTGCCGGACGACATTATCTCCCGTCTGGATGAGATCCGCGAAGGAATCATTTCAGGAGAGATCGAAGTACCGAACGAACTGGATTGATACAAAGGAAGAGAGGTGACAGATATGGAAGCAATTAAAATGACAGGAATCGTAAAATGTTTCGGACGTGTCCGGGCAAACGACGGAATTGATTTTACTGTCAATGAACAGGAGATCCATTGTCTGCTTGGGGAGAACGGAACGGGAAAAAGCACGCTTATGAATATTCTTTTCGGGTTGTACCATCAGGACGAAGGCGAGATATTTATTCACGGAAAGAAAGCGGCGATCTCCAATCCGAATGATGCATATGAGCTGGGAATCGGTATGGTGCATCAGCATTTTATGCTTGTGAATCAGCTTACGGTTCTGGAGAACATTATCATGGGAAAAGAGCCGGGCGGGCTTTTTCTTGACAAGAAAAAATGTGAAGAACAGGTATCCGGACTTGTAGATAAGTTCGGTTTTAAAATCGATCTGCAGGAAAAAGTCGAAAATCTATCTGTAGGAATGCGCCAGAGAGTAGAGATCTTAAAAACATTGTACCGCGGGGCTGATATCGTGATACTGGACGAGCCGACTGCAGTACTTACCCCTCAGGAGGTAGACGAGCTGTTCAAGATATTGAGACAGCTTAAAAAAGACGGAAAGACGATCGTGTTTATTACACATAAGCTCAATGAAACCATGGCGCTTTCAGACAGGATCACCGTGCTGAGAAAAGGAAAGGTTGTCTACCGGTGCAATACATCAGAGACAGACGAGAAAGAGCTTGCCGCAAAGATGGTGGGCAGGTCGGTGGAGACGGTCATGACAAAGAAAGGGCAGATCCGGGGCGATGTGGCCATGGAACTGAAAAATGTCCGTCTGTTAAAGAAAGCACAGGAGACGGTAAACCTGACAGTTCATGCCGGTGAGATACTGGGAATCGCGGGTGTAGACGGAAACGGGCAGCAGGAGCTGGAAGCTCTGATCATAGGAAATAAAAAGATGAAAGAGGGCTCACTGCTCATCAACGGGACTGAAGCCCGGAAGATGTCAGTAAAAGAGAGAAAGAAACTGGGAATCGGCTATATTCCGTCGGATCGTCATAAGAACGCCATGATAGCGGACTTTTCCATTGCAGAGAATTTTCTCCTCGGATATCAGGACAAACCGCAGTATAACAGTCACGGTTTTATCAATTATGCAAATCTGCGGAAAGACGCGCAGGAACAGGTTGACCGGTTCGAGACAAAGCTGGCGGGACTGGATCAGCCCATCGGACAGCTCTCGGGCGGAAACCAGCAGAAGATCATCCTCGGGAGAGAGACAAGCCATGACCCGTCGTTCATGCTCGTGGCACAGCCGGTGAGAGGTCTGGATATAGGAGCTATCGAGAAGGTGCACCGTACATTGCTGGAGCTCAAAGAACAGGGGAAAGCCATCCTGCTCATATCTGCGGAACTCTCGGATATCATGAACCTAAGCGACCGGATCGCGGTTCTCTATGAGGGAAGGGTGAGCGCCTTGTTTGAAAACGGAGAATATACAAAAGAAGAAATCGGACTGTTTATGACAGGAAAAAGTGCGGGAGGTAAGAACTCATGAAGAAATGGGAACAGATGAGTGAACTGAAGAAATCTCTGGCAGCCATCGGGATCGCCATTCTGGTCGGCGCTCTGTTTATCCTGCTGTCAGGCGAGTCTCCGATCGAAGCGTACGGAGCCCTGTTAAAGGGAGCGCTGGGGAGCCCGAAATCCATAGCAAATACCATCAGTAAAAGTATTCCGCTGGCATTTACCGGACTGGCGGTGGCACTTGGCTCCCGCTGCGGTATGCTCAATATCGGAGCAGAAGGACAGCTCCACGCAGGTGCTATGGCAGCTGTGCTGACCGCTCTGAGCCTGGCTTCTTTCCCGGCGCCGATTGTGCTGGTCGTAAGTATCATTGCAGGAATTCTTGCGGGAATGATCGTCGGAGGCATCCCGGGATTCTTTAAGGCAAAGCTCAATACAAATGAAGTGATCGTGGCGATCATGCTGAACTATATCTGCACGCTGTTTACCTCATGGCTGGTAAACGGACCGGTCAAGTCGGACGGCTCCACTGCACAGACAGAAGTGCTCCCGGAGGGCGTATGGCTGGGAAGACTGATCCCCCAGACACAGCTTACGACAGCGCTTTTCATCCTGATTGCGGTTGCGGTTCTTATGTACATATTTTTATGGAAAACTTCTGTGGGATACCAGCTCCGTGCAGTAGGCGCGAATCCGTCGGCCGCAGGAACGGCAGGCATCCGGGTGAAGCTGTACATGGTTATGGCAATGGTTTTAAGCGGCGGTCTGGCAGCCCTTGCGGGCATCACGGAAGTGTTCGGCAAGTACCACAGATTTATCGAGGGCTTCTCCCCGTCATTCGGATTTACGGGGATCGCGGTGGCAATACTCGGCCGTAATCATCCGGCAGGTGTACTGCTCACAGCACTTCTGTTCGGTATTATGGACATGGGCGCACTGCGTATGAGCCGTGTGACCGATGTATCTACGAACATGGTAACAGTGGTTCAGAGTCTTGTCATCCTTCTGGTGGCGGCTCCGGAACTGATCAAATGGAATAAGAAGAGAAAGAGAGGGTGATCTTCATGGCAGATATTAATAATTTTCTGGCACTTATGCTGCAGTTGTCGGTACCTATCGTTCTTGGCGCACTCTGTGGAACGATCGCGGAGCGCGGCGGTATCATCCTGCTGGGTGTGGAGGGCCTCATGCTGATCGGCGCGTTTGCCGGCGTGGCAGGTTCTTTCTTCACAGGCTCCGCATTTGCCGGCGCAGTGATCTCTGTCCTTGCCGGAGCTTTCGTCGGCTGGCTCTATGCACTGTTCTGTCTGAAATGGAAAGCACAGCAGTCTGTAGTCGGAGTCGGGATCAACCTCTTTGCCAGCGGGATTACGGCGGTCATGCTGAAAGCTATCTGGCACACAGAAGGAATGTCCGATTCTGTGGAGGCGTTTTCAAGTTTTACTGTACCCGGTCTGTCGAAGATCCCGGTGATCGGGGCCTTGTTTTATGAGCAGTCGCCGTACCTGTATCTGATGATCCTGATCGTAGCAGCTACATGGATCCTGTTCTATCGTACAAAATACGGTCTCCGTTACCGCGCCATCGGCGATCAGCCTTACGCCGTGCAGACCTGCGGCGTGCCAGTCAACCGTTACCGTTACATCGCCATGATGGCGGCAGGAGCGATCGCAGGGCTTGCAGGCTCTTACCTGTCGCTGGCACAGAACAACCTCTTCGTCACGGATATGGTATCCGGACGTGGTTTCATGGGCCTTGCGGCAAATATCTTCGGCGGCTGGAATCCGATCGGCTCTCTGGGAGCGGGCATGGTGTTCGCCGTGGCACAGGCGGCAAGGTTCTATCTGACGGATTTCGAGATCCCGTCACAGATCGTCCAGATGCTCCCGTATGTGGTCACACTGCTGATCCTGCTGTTCGTCGGAAAGCGGGTAAAAGGGCCGGAAGCACTTGGCAAACTGGTAGATTAGACTTATACTAATCATAAGGTTGATGTACAAGTAGAGATTACTTGTACATATGAAAACACTGCGGTTTATACGGGCTCTAATACAGCCGGGTGTGAACTGCCGTACCCTGTGATTAGTGGAAGGAGAAGATACCTGCATGGACAATATTATCAAAGAGAAAAACGTAAAAATTCCTTTATATGTATCCGTTTACGAGACGATCACCCAGTGGCTCAAGGACGGAAAATATAAACCCGGGGACAAACTCCCGGGAGAGAATATTCTGGCAGAGCAGTTCAAGGTGAGCCGGGGGACGCTGCGTCAGGCGATGCTTCTGCTTCAGGAGGACGGGCTGATCAGCAACCATCAGGGAAAAGGTAATATTGTCCTTTCAAATCATGACGTAAAAGCCGGCGGGCTGGAGAAGATCGGCAATCCGATCATCGATTTCTGTCTCCAGCCTGTCGATGAAAAAGTGCTGACGATCGGCTTTCAGCCGGCGACGCACAAACATCAGGAAGTATTAAAACTCAGACCTTCCAGCATTGTGGCGGTTATCGACATCACCTATTACAGCCAGAAGATGCCGGTGGGATTTGCAATGGTCTATATGCCGTATTCTATTCTGGAGAAAAGTAATGTGGATCTGGAGAATACGGACAGTGTATATGAATATTATATGAAGCTCCTCACATCATCGGGAATCTACAGCGACACAAAGCTGCGTATGAGAAAGGCGAGGGAAAGGCTTGCAAACATTCTGGAGATACCGGAGGAAGAAGCAATCCTGATTCTGGAGGAGGAACTTTACACCCAGTATGATACGCCAGTATTGTCACAGAAAATATATATGACGGCAGATCTCTATGAATTAAGTCTGAGGAGGAAAAATAAATGAGAAAGGTGCGAATAACTGTACCTGGATTGGAGTATACAGAATATGAAGACATTTCACAACGAGGCGGAGCCCGGCCAGATCGCAAAGACTGTCCTTATGCCGGGCGATCCGCTCCGGGCAAAATATATTGCGGAGAATTATCTTGAGAATGTGATCTGCTACAACCGTGTCAGAGGTATGAACGGTTACACGGGATATTACAAAGGAACGGCCGTGTCTGTACAGGGCAGCGGCATGGGAATCCCGTCTATGGGGATTTACTGTTACGAGCTGTATCACGAGTATGACGTGGACAATATCATCCGCATCGGAACGGCCGGAGCCGTAAGCGAGAACGTACAGGTCGGTGATCTTGTGTTTGCTATGGGATGCTGTTCCAATTCCAATTTCGCGGCACAGTACCATCTCCCCGGTACATTTGCCCCGATCGCGGATTTCGGACTGCTTGAGAGCGCTGTAGAAAAAGGCAGAAGAGATCAGGTCAGATTCCACGTGGGAAATATATTCAGTTCGGATGTATTTTACGAGGATCAGAAAGGCGAGAAAGGCGTCTGGGCGAAAATGGGCGTGCTTGTTCAGGAGATGGAGACATATTCCCTGTACTGTACCGCGGCGCGGGCAGGCAAAAGGGCGCTGAGCATGCTGACTGCGGGCAGCAGCCTGCACAGCAGCAGGGCTCTGACGAACGAGGAAAGGGAACAGAGTCTGGATATGATGATACGCTGCGCACTGGAACTGGCGGCAGATTCAATGGAGAAAAATGTATGAAGGTACTCTTGGATGTAGATACCGGAGTAGATGACGCGGCGGCTCTGCTCTATATGCTTTTTAAGCCGCAGTATGATATTGTCGGGATCGGTACAGTGTGCGGAAATGTGGAGGCGCGGCTTGCAGCGGAGAACACGCTGAAAGTGCTGGATCTGGCAGACGCCCCTGACATACCGGTTGTGTCGGGCGCAGAGGAACCGCTGTGCGGCAGATGGCCCGGAAGGGTGCGGGAGATCCACGGAGATAACGGGCTGGGAAACACAGAGCTTCCCCCAACCAGGCGCAGTACGGCAGAAGAAGAAATCGAAGATTTCTATATGAGGCTGGCGGATAAATATGCGGGAGAACTGACACTGGTCACCTTAGGGCCGCTCACAAATGTGGCGCGCACACTGGAAAAATATCCTTCATTTGCCCGGAAGATCAGACGCATGGTCATGATGGGCGGCACGGTCGCCATGCGGGGAAATGTGTCACCCATGGGCGAGGCAAATGTGACCGGAGACCCGGAGGCCTGCGATCAGGTATTCCTGTCGGGGATGGACATTACGGCGGTGGGACTGGACGTCACGATGAAGGTCCGCCTGAAGAGGGAACATATAGAGTGGCTGAACCGGCGCAGGAGCGCCCGGGCCGCAAAGGCGGTAAACTTCTTAAACCGGGCGCTGGAATATTACTGGTACGGCAACCAGATGCAGAATTATTGCATAGACGACTGCCCGCTTCACGATCCTCTGGCTGCGATGTACGCCGGGACGACGGGAATCCTGCGCACGGAGACAAGAAGAGCGAGAGTGGAGTGTGACGGAACCTACACAAGAGGGATGATCGTTACCGATCTGAGGGAACATCCCATTCCCGGAGGTGATATCCATTTTGCCGTGGAGGCGGATGCAGACAGAGCCATAAGAGAATTCCTGTCTGCATTCTGGGAAGAATAAGGTGGTTGAACTGTTACAAAGAGATTCCGGAAAGGAAGGGCTGAAGTATGGAGAAATATAAGAGAATATTTGTCATTGTCATGGATTCCCTCGGTGTGGGAGCTATGGATGACTCCCCGGAATTCGGGGACGTGGGCGTTAATACACTGGGGCATATTTCACGGTCAGTGGACAGCTTCTGTATGCCCAATCTTCAGAAAATGGGCATGGCGAACCTGACGCCTTTAAAACAGGTGGAGCCGGTGGAAAAGAGTATTGGGTATTACGGAAAGCTGAACGAGAAGAGCAGGGGCAAGGATACGATGACAGGCCACTGGGAGATGATGGGGCTTGAAGTCACAAAGCCGTTCAAGACATTTACAGAGCACGGATTTCCGCCGGAGCTGATCGCGGAGCTGGAGAAGCGGACAGGACATAAAGTGATCGGAAACAAGAGCGCCAGCGGAACGGAGATCTTAGACGAGCTCGGAGAAGAGGAGATTGCCACAGGGCATATGATCGTTTATACGTCTGCGGATTCTGTTCTGCAGATCTGCGGGAATGAAGAGACATTCGGTCTGGATGAACTGTACCGCTGCTGTGAGATCGCAAGAGAGATCACCATGAAGGACGAGTGGCGCGTAGGGCGCGTCATCGCCCGCCCTTATGTAGGAAAGAAAAAAGGCGAGTTCAAGCGCACAAGCAACCGTCACGACTATGCCCTGAAACCATTCGGGAAGACCGCTCTCAATGCTCTGCAGGACGCCGGCCTGGATGTGATCTCGGTAGGAAAAATCCGGGATATCTTCGACGGCGAGGGCATCACCGAGGCGTATAAATCCAAAAGTTCTGTCCACGGCATGGAGCAGACGATCGAGCTGGCGCAGAAAGACTTCCACGGTCTGTGCTTTGTCAACCTGGTAGATTTTGACGCACTGTGGGGACACAGAAGAAATCCTCAGGGCTATGCGGAAGAAATCGAGAAGTTCGATGTAAATCTCGGAAAACTCCTGCCGCTTCTGAAAGACGATGATCTGCTGATCATCACGGCGGACCACGGGAATGATCCGACATATACAGGCACAGACCACACAAGAGAAAAAGTGCCGTTCCTCGCATATTCTCCGTCCATGAACGGAAACGGTGAACTTCCGGAGACGGATACATTCGCTGTGATCGGCGCGACAGTCGCGGATAACTTCGGTGTGAAGATGCCGGAGGGAACGATCGGGGAATCACTGATGAAGAAACTGCTGTAGTCCGTGTGGCAGGAAGCAATTTTAATAAGAAACAGATTTATAAATTACAGAGTTTTGACAAAGTTTGGGCAGCCCGCAGATGAATGCGATTCATCCGCAGGCTGTCAGCATCTATGTATCTTATGTCAAATACAGAAAATGTATTATTCTCTCAGCAGTGGGATTTATAGCAGGCATGACTGCGGCTGTCCTGCCTGAATCTACCGGTGCGCTTCAGTGGAAAATTCCATTCGGGATGTCCGACTTGGTAGTAGAGCCCGGAATGATAATTAACATTGTAGTTTTGATAATGTCAGTAAAATATTTTTATACTCAAAAAGAAAGAAAAATTCTTGACAAATGATATTTCCTACAGTATACTATACAAGTGGCTTGCGGAAGACGGGTCACGATACAGGGGATTGGTCAAATGGTATGATAGGGGTCTCCAAAACCTTTGGTGGGAGTTCGATTCTCTCATCCCCTGCTATTGAAAAGCCTTGGAAATAGCGTAAAATCGCTGTTTTCAAGGCTTTTGTTTTTACTTTATAGGAAATTTCGATTTTTTAAAAGATAAAAGAAACACGCGTTCATCAAACGTAAGTTCGATAAACACGTGCGTAGGAATGACAATAAGACGGTGGTCAGATCAGAAGATATAAAAACCTTCTTCTCCAAATACATCGTCAAAAGGGTCGTCTTCATTCAGAAAATAATCCATATCCAGAAGGTCGTCCTCGCTCATATGGCGAATGTCCTCGGATGTCATCCCTTCCGGTGGATTATTTATGTATTTTTTGCGCAGTTCCTCGATATTTGTTTTCATGACAAGAGTCCTCCTTTGAGAGGATTATATCACAACGGTCCTATGCGGAGGAACGCTTTCCACGAGATTTGGACATGACTTTCTCGTACATTTCTTCAAGGGATACGCGCTTATGGTTGTAATAGAGTTCCAGGAACTCCATTTTGTGATTACATTCAGGACAATACAGAGGGTCATAGCCGAAGGAAAGGAGGATGGAAGTCCTCCACTGAGTAAAACTGCGGTATATCTTGTGCTTTTCTTTCGAAACGACACGGTGCAGCTTTGAATCAATCTTGCGGTGCCTTG
>DWWI01000138.1 GCA_019119745.1 Candidatus Mediterraneibacter gallistercoris
AGAAGAATGGAAATAAGCGTTGTCGGGCAAAGGGGGTGAGGGCTTGGAAAAGGAACTGCTGGAAGAGCTGTATCACAGATACGGACAGGAAATATACAGATATTTATATGCTATATGTAGAAACAGGCTTATGGCCGAAGATATCATGCAGGACGTATTCTGCAAAGCCCTCATCTCGCTTCCATCAAGCCATGTAAATGCCCGGGCGTGGCTCTATATGGTGGGCAGAAATCTTCTGCTCAATGAAATGAAAAAACAGAAAAGGCAGATATATTCGGAAGAGCCGGAAAAAAGGGCGACAGACAGAATGAGAGGTTTTGACGGCGTATCCGAAGGAAATCCGGAAGAAGAGACGATTAAGAAAGAGGAGAGCGAAATTCTAAGACAGGCGCTCCTCATGCTTGATATAAGGAAAAGGGAGATCCTGGTTTTGAGCTATTTTGAACATTTTACGCTGAAGGAGGCGGCTGCGATCATGGGTATATCTTATGAAAATGCAAGGATATTGAGTATGCGGGCAAAACGGGAACTGCGCGGGATAATGGAGGTGAACGGTTATGAAATATTATGAATTACTGGAATTATATAAAAAGAAAGAACTCAGTGAAGAACAGCGGGAGATGGTGGAGCAGGATATCGAGCGTCATGAGGCCATCAGCGAGTATCTGTTTGAAAAGGAAGAGGAGAACATTTTACGGGCTTCCGGGGAAATGCCGGAAGAATCTGAGACACAGCTCACTAAAAAAGAAAAAAATGCGTCAGATGATTTCACAAAGCGTGTAAACCGCGCGATCCGGCGGGCGTTCCTGAAGATGGGAGCGGCAGTCTGCGCCGTGACACTGGTCATTGTCCTTCTGGTGCTGTTTGTTCTCCCTCACGCTGTCTCAACGTTTTATTATGATCCGGGCCGGATTGTGGGCAAAAACAGCTCTGGAGGGACGACGAACCAGATGAGCCTCGATCTGGCGGTGTATACGGAACTCGCACTGCCGGGCACTTACAGGGATGATGTACAGGTGGAAGACAGGGGGTACGGAAACTATGATATCAATATCTATCAAAGCGTGAGCAGGAGTGGGGAATTTCATCATGTGGCAGGCAGGGTGGAAAAGGACACACTCAGGCTGTATGATCCTAATCTGTTTAACATATCGGCATCCAATGTATTCGGCTGGTTCCAGATGAATATGGATTATGACGGAACATTGACACAACTGGCAGAAAACAGCCAGGGAGATTTATTCTATACCCCGGAAAGCAATGAGCAGTCTGCAGAATATCTGAATCTATTGGATGACAATAAATATTATCTGGCATATGTGACATTGGATCGGATTCTCTCTTATGATGACTTTATCAGATTCACGGAGAACTACTCGGAACAGGCGGCGGATATCTGGTGTGTGCCGCGGACGGCGGCGGATTCCTATATGCCCGTCGGACGACCTGCGAATCTGGGATTTTATATCCGGCTGGGACAGTCTTCGATGCTGGAGTGGGATCGAGAGAAATATCCGGATCTGATACTCTGGTCTTTTGATGATCCATCAGAATGGGATGAAGCTGAGGAGAAGATAAAAGATGAAACATTTGCGGCGGAGCATTTTGCCGTCATGCTGGACTATATGTCTGAACAGGATGAATTCCTCGGAATGGTGGGGCAGCAGGCGGGGGAAAAGTACGCTGAGGCTGCAGACTATATCCGGGAAAATGGACTGCAGGTCTATGGGTTTGCCTGTGTGGCCGACAAAGAGACGCTGCTGGAGCTGAATGCGGAAGAAGCGGTGTTTGGAATTCGTACCGAAGATGCCGGTTAATTTTACTTGACAAATATATCATCTCACGATATATTATAATTACAATATATCATTTAACGATATATCGGAAGACGAAAAACAATTTACTGGTTTTAGAGAATTCCAGCAGAAAGGAGTGGGATGATGTCAGAAAAAGAAACACCGTTGACAGAAGCGTTTTTCTATATTTTACTGGCGCTCAGGCGGCCGAACCACGGTTACGGTGTTATTCAGGAAGTGGAGGAACTGACGAAAGGCCGGGTGGTTCTCGGCGCCGGCACACTGTACGGAGCGCTGCAGACTATGCAGAAGAGAGGCTGGATCAGGATCTACAGTCAGGATACGGAATCAAGGAAAAAGAAAGAGTATATTATCACAGATACAGGACGGAGTGTATTTGAAGCCGAAAGAAACCGGCTCGCGGAACTGCTTGACAATGCAAAGCTCATGGAGGTGGAGGGCGATGATCAGATTTAGACTGTATTTTGATAAAGATAAAGAAACTGCATGGCTCAATGAGATGTCCGGGCGAGGATGGGCGATGAATGGATTTTTTGCAGGTTTCTACAGATTTGAAAAGTGTGATCCGGGAGAGTATATATATCAGATTGATTTTGGGGATGAAATGTATCATGTCAGCGATGAATATCGCGGATTAATGGAAGATATTGGTGCCGAGATCGTTACACTTTGGGGTTACTGGATCATTCTGCGCAAGCGGGCTGCGGACGGACCGTTTGAACTGTATACGGATCCCGAATCAATGATCGAGCATTATACGAAAATACGCAGGATGTTTAAAGCTGTGACAATTCTGGAATTAGTAGGACTTTTTATAGAGGTGGGATGCGGGATGGCCGGAAATATGTTCGGATGGGCATTTGCCGTTCTCATTGCAGCACTGGTTCTCGTATGTATAAATGCGGTGGTCCGGACAAATGAGGTGATTGCAGAGCTGGAGGAACAAAAGAGCGGGATTGCGGCAGAAAAGAATGGCAGATATATTTCTGTACTGCTTCCGATCGGACTTCTGATTAACAGCGGCATGATCATGATAGAGGAATCAGTCTCGTCGTTTATCAGTTATCCGGTGCACATTTTCGCAATCATTATGATGGCTGCAGGTCTCGTGAAGACGATGCGAAAGAGGAGTTAAGCGGGAAAAGAAAGGCTGGGTATCTGTCATCCGTTAATAGCAGATCAGGTATAAAGATTCATAGAATTTTGTGCTATAATGAAAGGGCAGCTTATTGTATATCATCGGACAGAGAAATATACCAGATCTCTGTCATGGGAAAGACAGGAGGAGTCATAATGCGTAAAAATCTTGGAGCTAATCCGTATGTGTATCCCCAGCCGGTGCTGATCGTGGCGACCTACGGCGAGGATGGAACTGTTGATGCAATGAACGTGGCCTATGGCGGGATCGTGAATTCTAATCGTATTCAGATCAATATCGGCGTGCGGCACAAAACATCGGATAATATTAAATTGAGAAATGCATTCACAGTCGGGATTGCGGACGAGAAAAATCTTGTGGCGGCAGACTATGTGGGGATTGTATCCGGCCACGACGTGCCAGATAAGATTGAGAAATCAGGTTTTCACACCGTAAAGAGTGAGTTTGTGGATGCTCCGGTGATCGAAGAACTTCCAATTTCGCTTGAGTGTAAAGTGGAAGAGATCAACCAGTACAATGCCACGCTGCGCATTGTGGCAGAGATTGTTAATGTGAGTGCAGACGAAAATATTCTGGACGGAGACGGGAAGATTGATCCGGAGAAGCTTCATGCCATATCTTATGATCCAGCAAATCATACTTATCTGAGAGTGGGTGGAAAGGCAGGCACTGCATTTTCGGACGGAAACAAACTGAAATAATAGGAAACGGCAGGCTGTTCCGGCGTACTTACGCCGGACTGCCTGCCTCTTTTAATTTTATCTCAAGCAATTCTCTGATCATATTCTGAACAGCTTCTGTTCCTATTTCCGTATTGACGGTGAGATCATAATTCTGCGCCCGGCCCCAGATGCGGCGGGTGTAGTAGCGATAATTGTCAGAACGTCTGCGGTCCATTCTGCGGACTTTCTGAAGGGCGTCTTCTCTGGAAAGATTTTCCGTTTTCATAATACGTTCCGTGCGAAAATCTTCCGAAGCGTGCAGATAAACTTTCAGAGTATCAGGCCGGTCGCGAAGCACATAATCCGCGCAGCGCCCTACGATCACACAGTTTCCTTTCTCTGCCAGATCCCGGATAACTTTTGCCTCAGACTCGAAAATCTCATCGCGCGGGGATTCCTGAGTCTCTGAATATACATACATCTGGCTCATAAGGTCGTAGAGGAAACTGTTGGTCATGTTTTCTTCTCTGTCTTTGATAAACTGCGGATCGTAACCGGTAGAGCCTGCGGTCATCTGAATGATCTCGTTATCATAGAAATGATATCCCAGTTTTTCAGCAAGTGCTTTCCCAATATCGTGTCCTCCGCTGCCGTACTGCCGCCCGATTACAATGACGGGGAGAGGAGAGGAACAGGTATTGTCAGAAGCAGAAACCGCTGCAGGCTGCTGTCCTTCATTTGAATGGAAGAGCAATGCATCGAGAAAAGAGAGTTTTCTCCCGAACAGTCTGGCAATGAAACCGACCAGAAGTGCGGCAATAATCGTTCCCTCTCTGACACCGTCCAGGCGATGCGCAAAGATCAGTGAGAGTACAGCAGCAATGACAGTCAATGATACATCAAATGCCACTTTTGTTGTGCCAAACTCTGTCTTCCATGTGGAGGAGACGGCCCGGACAAAGGATTCGCCCGGCAGCATTGCCACATTTGCCAGTACTTCTGTGTATACGCCGAAGCCCAGGATCAGACAGCCGACAAGAAGATAGATTACACTGGATATGTACGACTGCGGATCGACGAAGAAAAGCATCACCATAGTCAGGTCGATAAAGTATCCGAACAGGATTGAGATCGGGATCTGCAGCAGATGCTCTGCTTTAAAGTTCCTGCGAAGTATGATGAGCTGGATCAGGATCAGCAGGAGGCTGAATGCAATTGTGAACTGCCCGAGCGTAAACGGAAAGTTCAGGCTGAGTACATAAGGAATCGAAGAGATCGGAGAGGTCCCCAGATCAGCTTTTGTGATCAGACTGACGCCCAGTGAATTTATGAAAAGTCCGATCAGAAATACAATATAGCGCTTTAGTTTTCCCATGATTAAGTCATTCCTTTTCTTTATAGATGTATATGTTGTGTTTGTGTATTGGCAAAAAGAGAATAAGTTACCATACGGCTATAAATGAGCTGTGTTTTTATAAATCTTCTGGAACAGATCCATAAAGTTCTCTCTGTCTTCTGCAGAGATATCACTGAAAGCTTCCTCCTCCAGTTCATTGAAGGCATCTGTTACCAGTTTTAACTTTGATTTTCCTAAATCTGTCATGAAAACATAAAAGCTTCTGCGGTTGCCTCCGAGCATACGGCGCTCTACAAGTCCGATTTCTTCCATGCGGTTTAAGAGCGTAGTGAGAGTGCCCGGTTCGATATGACAACCGTGTGCGATGTCTTTCTGACTGGCGCCGTCGTGGTCTTTCAGGTAGTCAAGAACCTTGGGCTGCCCGCTGGTCAGACCGGTGCCCTTGAGTTTTGCGATAAGCTTCTTCTGGAATATGGAATGTTCCGCCATAACAAGATAGTGGAAAGAGCTGCTCATGCCAATATCTCTCCTTTCATGTCAAAAAAATAATTTGAATACAAATAGTTTGAATTCAAATTATATACAACAATAACTATTATAGGAAGATGATGAAATATGTCAAGAGTAAATTGTAATGACGGGAAATGATGTAATGATCATAAAGATATGAAATGGAAATATGTTTTGTACGACAGTTTTCTCCAGTACCGGCCGGAAAAGCATAATAAAAATCCACTGTATCGATTTCCTTTTCGTACAGTGGATTTTCAGCTTATTCCATCCATTGGATCTTGCCTCCTTTATTTAATTTATTATCTATGTAAAACTATTCTTTTGAATAGTGTTTTCTGTATTTAAATTACCTTCCCATTGGACTATACCTCTTTTCTTTTATATTATGGAGTTTCGATTAAGTTTTTGGTGGTCCGTCCTCCTTTTATTTATTTTCTTTTTCTCTTTTGATGTAATTATAATAACTCGCAACAAAAGAAATGTCAATATAAAATCTGATAAAAATTATATATATTTTAAATATACAGAAAATTCAGAAAACAAAGAAAGGGCGCACAGATATACAAAACAGGAATAAGAGAGTATAATCGAAAAGAAAATTGCAGGAGGATTTGATATGAAGATAGCG
>DWWI01000139.1 GCA_019119745.1 Candidatus Mediterraneibacter gallistercoris
GTTGTCCCCGCCCAGTCAAAGATCACTGCCTTAATTTTCTTCATGATTGTACTCCTCCAGAAATTCTTTTATGATCGCGCATACTTTCTCGATATCCTCCGGATAAATCTCACCGATATTTCCGATACGGAATGTCTCGGCTTCCGTCACTTTGCCCGGATAGATCGCATAACCTCTGTCCTTGATGTACTCATACATCTGTGAAAATGTAAAGTGGCACTCTTCCGGATAGAAGAAGGTCGTGATGATCGGACCCTGATGGGTGCTGTCTATATACGGATGGATACCCATTTCGCCCATCTTTTCGATGAGGAGACGGTTATTTTCCGTGTAGCGTCTGTTTCTCGCCTCAATGCCGCCCTCTTCCTCCAGTTCTTTCATTGCCTGGGCAAATGCAAGCACTACGTGAGTCGGGGATGTAAAGCGCCATTTTCCGTCCACTTCCATGGTCTTCCACTGGTCATACAGGTCAAGGGACAGGCTTCTTGCTTTCCCCGCGCTTGCCTCCAGCAGGTCTCTCCTTGCAATGATAAATGAAAATCCCGGCACGCCCTGAATACATTTGTTAGCGCTGCTGATAATGAAATCAATGCCCCAGTCCTTCACCGGGATATCCACACCGCCGAAGCTGCTCATGGCGTCCACGATAAAGACTCTGCCTTTTTCCTTTACAACTTTACCGACTGCCTCTATATCATTTAAGATACCGGAAGTCGTCTCGCTATGCACCATAGATACATGTGTGATGGCCGGATCTGCGTCCAGCATCTCGCCAATCTTCTGTGCATTGGGCACTTTATTGTAATGCTCATTGTATACCTGATGCCTGATTCCCGCATGATCCGCTATGTCAGCCATACGCTCGCCGTATGCGCCGTTGGCGCAGATCAGGAGTTCGTCTCCGGATCCGATGACGCTTGTAAGCACGGACTCTACTCCGAATGTTCCGCTTCCCTGCATCAGCACTGCCGTGTACTCGTCTTCAGACACATGGGCCAGCTTCAGCAGCCCTTTGCGGATCTCCTGTGTGATCTGTTTGTAATCGTCATCCCATGTGCAATGGTCGAACATCATCTGCTGTTTTACCGTATCCGTTGTCGTCAGCGGTCCCGGTGTAAGAAGTTTATATGATTTCATCTGTATTTTCTCTCTTCTCTCTATTATTTTCTGAATTCCTTATATTCACGCGCTCTGCGAATGGCGCGGGCCGGACTGCCGCAGGAGCCGTTTACAGTCCCGCTTCCTCCTTTGCAGCTTCCGAGATCGCCTCATGCTGCTCCAGAAGGTCAACTGTCAGTTTCTCCGGGAATACTTTCGGATTTGCGGACTTGTTGGCTGCATCCGTTGACTCTCCGTTGTACAATGCATTCGGATAATAAGACTGGAGCTCTTCCCTGCCGTTCTCGATGATGCACTGCGCCATCTCCATCGCAAGCGGGTTCGTATCCTCACCTTTATCTACGACAGCAACAGACTCCGTCAGACTGAAATTTCCCTCTGTCGGATCGATATAATCGATCGGAAGTCCGTCCTCTTTGTCTGCAACCGCCTGCTGGCGAAGCCCGAATCCGATTGCCACCTCACCCGCACGTACCAGTTTGAGGGGTGCGGACCCGGAATCCTCCAGGTGGTCTCCTACATTTTTATAGATGCCCGCCAGCACATCCTGAGCTCCGTCTTCACCATACTCGGATACAAGCGCCTGAACGAGCAGCCAGGCGGTTGAAGACGCCGCGATATCTGTCACAGAAACAAAGCCTTTATACACCGGATCCGCCAGATCCTTTAAAGATGCCGGCATCGGCAGATTGTTCTCCTCCATCATCTCTGTATTCACAATGATGGTTCCCTCCTGAGAAGTAATCGGCGCGCAGTACGGTTCAAACTTGTCAATCGTATCCACATCAAATGTCAGGTCCTGAAACATGTCGTTCTGAGCCTGGGCGCTCTCTACATAGAAGGTACTCATTGTTACCATATCAGCCTCGATATCTTTGCCTTCTGCAAGCAGACGGCCTCCCAGTTCGGATGTACCGAATGTCTGAAATACATATTTTCCTTCATATCCGTTGTTATCAAGAGCATTTTCCATCGCTGTGACAGCCTCTTCATCTGCATTGGAATAGATGATCACCTGATCGTCTGATGAGCCCGCCCCGCATCCTGTCAGTCCGAAACCTGTCACAGCGACTGCCGCCGCCATTGTAACTGCCGTCACCTTCTTTAAACTTGTAAACTTTTTCATATTATTCTCCTTTTCTTTTAATTGCCGTGAGATTCACGGCGCAAGTATATGATTTTATGCTGCTTTCTTAACTGAAAAACGGTAGATCTTTGCTGTGTTCTGCCGGTTTCTGCTTCTCCGGGCGAGTTTCTGGAACAGTGCCCTGGCAATCAGATTGGTAAATAAGATCAGAAGCGACAGAACAAAGATCTCATTAAACTCATTGAAATACTGTAATTCCTTGATCTTGGTCGTAATGACCATGGTCCGGGTACCGGCGATAAAAATCACGGCGCTCACTGTCACCATTGCATTTACGAAATAGTAGCTGAATACTTCCAGCAGTGTGGACAATGCATTGGGTGTCACGACCCTGACGATCGTCTTCAGCCAGTTGTCGCCCATGAGCATCGCTGTTGTCTCCCATGATGCGTTCATCTTGGAAAGTGAATTCTTCATCATCAGGTATGGCGTCGAGTAAAAATGCACAATGTTGCATATGATAATGATCGGGAAAGTATTCTGCAGCGGCGTCCCGGTGAATACAAACAGATAGGCAAGACCTATGACCATTCCGGGAATCGTGTTCGTTACAAGGGCAATGCTGTCTATCACCTTCTTCAGTTTTCCGCTGACCGTGCTTCTCGCCGTCACAAGAGTCGCGCCGTAGGACAGGATCGTGCCTGCAAGAGCCGTAATCACTGCCACCATCAGCGAATTGAAATACACTCCGTAGAGCCGGCTGTCCTCAAATACCGCCTGTACATGCTCCAGCGTAAAGTTCATCCGGTAAGGCCATTCCTCGATGAACGGCACGACGAACATGACAAGAAACATACAGAGTGTGCCGACAAGGATGGCTCCGCTCAAGATTCCGAAAACCACGTCTCTCTTCACGCCTTTCTTCAGTTCGATCGGAGAAATCTTATTATACCGCACATTATATTTTTCCAGAATGTGCAGCACTGTGATGCTGACTACAGACGGGATGATCATGATCAGCGCGATTACCGCTCCGTTTCCGAAATTCGGCACACTTCCGAGCATCTCTGTGTAAAGTACGCTGGCCACCACTTCAAACTGCCCGCCCACAGACGCCGGGATACCGAAGTCCGTAAAGCACAGGAAGAATGTCTGGATAAACGCTGTGGCAAGTGTCCCGAGCAGCGGGATCAGGATTGTCATCCGGAAAGTCTGCAGCGGAGAATCCCCCATCAGCCTGGATACGATCATGAACCGCTTGTCTATGTATCCCATAGCGTTGTTGATCAGCGTAAATGCGATGGGCAGCGTGTAAACCACATAGCCAAGCAGCAGTCCGTTGAATCCGTAGATGTCAAAAAGCTGTCTCCCGAAAAGCTGCGTCAGAAGGCCCTGTTTTCCAAAAGAATAGATGATCGCGAATCCGTAAGTGATCGTCGGGAGCAGCATCGGCAGGATCGCCGCCTTGCTGATCAGCCATTTATATCGTCTGCCAAGGTTCGTATAGTGAATCGTGTACGCCAGGATAAAAGCGAGCACGGTCGTGACCACTGCACTGCATACCGAGATGAGTACAC
>DWWI01000140.1 GCA_019119745.1 Candidatus Mediterraneibacter gallistercoris
ACTGGATTCCAAAAGTCTCGGCAGCCTGTGCGACTATTATAATATTGAAAATAAGTCAGCCCACCGTGCATACCACGATGCGCTTGCGACCGCCAAGCTTTATCAGACACTGGCTCACTATTTTGAGGAAAAAGACCCGAAGATTTTCAAGCCGGTACAGCTTACATATAAAGTAAAGAAGCCCCAGCCTGCCACACCGAAACAGATTGCTTTTCTGAACAATCTGATACGTAAAAAACAAGCAAAACTCCAATGGAATCCGGGGACGATCACACGGAGTGAAGCATCCAGGATGATCGATGAGCTGCTGAAGGGATAACCATCAATTCATCTATTCGTTTGGTACTTTGGTACTTTTTTGGTACTTTTCTTGATTTTGCACCAATACCATGTTATACTATCCCACGTTGCAAAGCCCGCAAAAAATAAGGTCTATAGGGCTTGCCGCCGATTCCCGGCGTGCGTCGGAAACTTCATTTCCGACTCTCGCGGCATTCGCCGGATGTACACATAAATGTGTCCGCCCGGCTCATTGCTTCGCGGAAAATGCACCGAGTGTTCGAGACCTTCCACTCGTAAAACAAAACTAAAGGAGAACAGAAAAATGAAAAACAATCAATCAGGCAAAGTGCTGTTCATAGCACAGGCGGCTATGATTGCCGCAATCTACGTCGTGCTGACTCTTATCGGCGCGTCATTCAGTTACGGAGAGGTTCAGGTTCGTATTTCTGAAGCACTGACCATTCTTCCGGCTTTTACCCCCGCAGCTATTCCAGGCGTATTTTTAGGCTGTCTTATCAGTAATATCCTCGGCGGATGCATTCTGCCGGATATCATCTTCGGAAGCCTTGCCACACTGATCGGAGCGATTTTCACATGGATGCTTAGGAATAAGAGTAAATATCTCGCACCGCTTCCGCCGATTATTGCAAATGTGATCGTCGTACCGTTTGTGCTGAAATACGGCTACATGGTGCCGCTTCCGATTCCGTTTATGATGCTGACTGTGGGAATCGGAGAAGTGATCTCCTGCGGCGTGCTCGGACTGATCCTGTACACAGCACTGAACAGATACAGAGGGTTATTATTCAAAACAACCGTATAACCGTCTCATAAAACAATATTTAAAAAGCTTCCCTTTTGCGGATCATTCCGCATCCGGGAAGCTTTTTACTTGATACCGTTCATACAAGACTGCTACTTTATATATCCTATAAATACATTTCCGCTGCTTTCTGTCTGTTTCTCCAGCGCACTTATCCCCGCTGTATGGGACTTTCCGTCATCTGGATCAATATAAGTAATATCTGTCATAGTGTATCCCGTCAGCAGCACCGCATGGTTCGAATCCACCAGCGCGATCACAGGGCAGCCCCGGTTGATCACATAGAGCACCTGATCCAGCGTACATCCGGTCAGATCTACCTGATGAGCTTCATACCGCTCCATATAACGCTCGCACGCCGCCAGCGATGTCTCGCCGCTCTCCTTACTGAATGCAGCCGCATCCGTGGAATACACAAGATCTCTGTTTCCTCTCTCCCATACATATTCCTGATTGGAAGAAATAACCACACCAGACAGTTCATTGGCTCTCTGGATCGCATAGCCGGCTTTGTCATAAATCGCAACCAGCTCTCCCATGCCATAGACATAGAACTTTTCTCCGCTGTCGCTGCCGCTCAAAGTAACTGTAAGCGGTTCTTTTGAAGCAATCTGGCCGGGCTTTATAAGCTCCGGCTCTGTATTGCCGATTCCGTCGGCAAATGTCAGCCTCAGCTGTGTCTCTTTCACATCTGTTGAATACTTCTCCAGTGTAACGGATGATTCCTCTCGTTCCTGATTATTTGTAATATATTCCTGTGAGGTCGAATTATAAGTCTTGCCTTCTTTTACAACTCTGTTAAGTGTCAGCAGATTTTCCTCGATAAGAATATCCGTCGTATAAATATTCTGATCTTCAAATGAATACTGCGCTTCAGTCTTATTGTCCGAATTCCGTATCTCAATCTCGTACATTGGACTGACCTCTTCGCCCGCAACCGTCGTTCCTTCATCAGATGAGCGTGCTTTTCCAAATACGAAATCTCCGTTGATAAACCCGAGCGGCCGCACGGTTTCGCCTTCTCCGGCATCTATCGTATACGTATCACCGCTTTTCAGATTCATCACACAGATGGCTGATCCGGCTGTACCTGCACCGCCGTCCGCATTATTTTTCTTCGTATCTTCTTTACCGTCTTCCGTGCCGCCGGTTGTCTGGTATGCCATGAGATGTCCGTCATCCGATACGGCATACTGCTCTTCCGTAAGTCCTTTGGCGAGAGTCGTCTGCTTATCATTATCAAGATCGATCTGATACAGAGTTCCGTCAGCGAGTACATAGAGCATAGACTGATCGTGATTATAGTAAACCATTTTCCCGAGTTCATCTGCTGCGATGGCATAAGACTTGGTACTCGGTATAAATGCTTTTTCCTCGATCGCATTTGTATCCACGCTGAAATAATAAATTCCGACTCCGACCTCGCCTTCATGATACCCCCGGTTCATATAACCATACACTGCAAACGCCAGATTTCCGTCGTTATCCATGCTTATGATCCGGACCGCATGCTGATCATTTTTGCTTCGCATATCGCGGCCTTCCTGATCGGAAAAGCTGAATACTTCTGTCAGTTCATCCTCTTCTCCATTGTACAGCCAGAGATTTCTCTCCTGGACAAATGCCACGATCGTCTCGTCGCTGTTTGTCTCATACTGTACGTCGTCCTGTGACGTAATCCCGAACAGGATTCCATTGTCATCAAACTCTGACGCAGTTCCCTGAAAGATCTGTTCCATATCCCTGTTATAATCCAGCAGATAGATCGTATCCACAAGGAAACGTACGCGGAAGAATTCCTTTACATTATAGAGCGCCGTATCGCCGTTTTCATCCTGACAGGACACCTGGTACTTCGCCAGGATAGAAGTATATACCGTGTTACTCTCCTTGATACTCCATTCCACGTCTCCGACAATCTCAGGTGAAAGATCTCCCCACTGTACATGCGTTACATCAGAATGGATATTGACCGTCTGATATGTCGTATTATCGCTCTCGTCGCCCGGCTCCAGATGACTTTCCAGATCTTCTGTTCCCTCTTTATTTATTGCCTTGTCGTGAAAATCCATCGCATACTCAAGGCACTTTCCTGTTGTCAGGTCTGACGGAGCGGCGATTCTTGTATAATAGCTGACTGTCTCATCATCAGCCGTCAGGATTACCTTGAGCACTGCCTCACGGACTTCATCAGAGAGGATATTCCCGATAGAAAGAGATACCTGCTCTCCCTCGTCCGGCACATCCGCTTCGCCATCCGCATACATGTCCTCTCCGTCCAGTGAATATACCTCATAACGGATATCAGAAATGTCATTTCCGTCATCCTCTATATTCATAGTCAGCGAACCGTCCGCCCCCAGCGGCGTGATCGTATCCCGCATCGCCGTAATATCCATATCCTGAACGTAACCGAAGAGCGGATTCACTTCTGTTCCGTCTACTGTGAATGAAATACGCGGCAGCGTAGGCGCCCCCATATCAACGATTTCATCTTCTGTTCCACTGTTTATGACAAGACTGCTGATCACAAGAGCTGCTATAAAAACAGCGATCAGCACTCCCGCTTTGATGATCCTTTTTTTCATTCTTATTTATTCTCCCTTTTATCTGAAAACAGGCGTCCTAATATCAGGTCAGCCTGCAGAAACTGTTCACATTTTATGATATCCTCCGTAACCTTCTCCCCGGATGTTCCTTTCTTCACCGCCCGTAGCAGGATATTCTTCGGTGTATGTTCCATATCAATGAATTCGAGCACCTGTGTCTCATACCCCATACACTCCAGATATTTTGCCCGCAGACCATCTGTCACAAGAGCTGCAAAACGTTCTCTCAGAAGTCCGTAATCCATGACCGGGGCGAGCATCTCATAAACCATTCCCCTGTTCTCCCCGCCTTTTCCATTGTCATGTCTGACGGAGTCCGAAAACTGCATATTCAGTTCATGCTGGCAGCATGGAACCGAAAGGATCACCTTTGCATTCCAGCCCACTGCCTTTGCCAGCGCATAATCAGTCGCCGTATCACAGGCATGCAGCGTGACAACCATATCCACCTGATCGACGCCCTCATAATCTGCGATATCCCCCACCAGAAACGTCAGCTTCTCATAGCCGTATTTCTCTGCCAGCTTTCCGCAGTGCCCGATCACATCCTCTTTCAGATCCAGACCGATAATGCGGATATCATATTTTTTCAGCTCATGCAGATAATAATACATGGCAAATGTAAGATAAGATTTCCCACATCCAAAATCAAGGATCGTAATCTCTCTCTCCTTATCGAGCTGCGGAAGAATATCTTCTATAAATTCCAGAAAACGGTTGATCTGGCGGAATTTATCGGTCTTTGTCCTCACAATCTTCCCGTCCTCTGTCATTACCCCCAGATCTCTGAGGAACGGCACCGGGATCCCTTCTTCCAG
>DWWI01000141.1 GCA_019119745.1 Candidatus Mediterraneibacter gallistercoris
AAGGGGCTGTCGCACTAAATAATTAGTGCGGCAGCACTTTTTGCAGAGAATAAGAGCCAGGTCTGTGCAAGGCCTGGCTCTTGGTGTAAAATTTATTTATGCGACTAAATAAACTTTTACAGAAAGATTATACTCTATCTTCTCTGTACTATCAAATCAAACTTCCGCTGGATGTGGAAATTTTGATCCCGGCAGATGATCCGGTCCGTCTTCTGAGTGCATTTGTGGAGGGAATGGAACTCAGCGATCTTTATCAGACTTATAGAAAGATAAAGAAAAATCAGGCGACACCGAGGCAGCTGTTTAAGATCATGGTCTACGCCAGCATGAATCGGATCTATTCCAGCCGGGATATTGAAACAGCATGCCGCAGGGACGTCAACTTCATGTACCTTTTGGAAGGGAAACCAGCACCTGATCATGCAACCTTTGCACGTTTTGTTTCTCTGCATTTCGCGCAATGCTCGAAAAAGACATTAGCCGAGGTGTCGAAACTCTTATATTCTCTTGGAGAAATTTCCGGGAAAAGCATCTTTATTGATGGAACGAAAATAGAATCCGTTGCGAACAAATATACCTTTGTCTGGAAAAAGGCTGTTACGAAAAATCAGGCAAAACTTTTCGATAAGATTCTTGTCCTTGTGGAAGAGTGCGAAAATCTTTACGGTTTCAGGATCGCTTATAATGGGAAGGTATCCCTTCACACCTTAAAAAGGCTGCGAAAAAAGCTGTGCAGGATCAGGCAGGAGGAAGGGATTGTCTTTGTCCATGGAACCGGACGGCGGAAAACACGCCTTCAGAAATCGCTGGAAAGCCTGGAAACATACATAGCAAAACTGAAGGAGTACAATAAAAAGCTTTATGTCTGTGGAGAGCGCAACAGTTATTCTAAAACAGACCCGGATGCGACTTTCATGCGGATGAAAGAAGATGCCATGCTCAATGGGCAGCTGAAACCGGCTTATAATCTTCAGCACGGGGTGGATTCAGAATACATTACATGGCTGGATATCAGTCCACGGCCTACGGATACGAGGACATTGATCCCATTCCTGAAAGATATGGAGTTGTATCTTCCGTTTAAATATCAGGAGATTGTGGCAGATGCAGGATATGAAAGCGAAGAGAATTACCTGTTTCTTGAAGAAAACGGTCAGCTGGCCTATATCAAACCCCAGAACTATGAGATTTCCAAAACCCGAAAATACCGTCAGGACATCGGGCGGATGGAAAACATGAAATATGATGAGAAAGCGGACTGTTATTACTGTAAAAATGGACAGGTGTTGACGGTGCAGTACGAAAAGAGAGAAAAGACGGCCAGTGGATACCGGAGAACCGTTACCGTATATCGAAGTAACGGATGCAGCGGATGCCCTTTCAAAACCGACTGCATCAAGGGGAATAACTGCAAAATACCAATGGAAGACCGCCAGAAAGTACTGTACGTTTCGAAAAAAATGAAAGAAAAACGTCAGGAGACATTGGAGCGGATTACCAGTGATTATGGTACACAGCTCCGAATGAACCGAAGTATCCAGGCCGAGGGAAGTTTTGCAAACATCAAAGAGGATATGGAATTCAGACGATATTTATATCGAGGGAATGCAAATGTAACCGCCCAGAGTATCCTGCTGGCGATCGGGTATAACATAAACAAACTTCATCATAAGATTCAGGCAGGAAGGACAGGGCGTCATTTATTTCCACTCAAACAAACCGCCTGATTTTGACAGCTCAAAAGTAAATCCTGAAAATGAACCTTTTTTCAGAAAAGGTTTATTAAAGTTCGCCTTTTTATAGAAACGGAATAAAAGAAGTGAATATTTCGGCTTAAAAATAGCAAAAAGATGCTGCCGCATCTATGATTTTCTAATCATTGATGCGACAGCCCCTGTTGTTTGTTGTAGCTGTTGTTGGCAATATAGTCATTCACAGACTTTACAGGTATCTTCCATGAACGTCCTATACGGAAAGCGACTATCTCATTCGCATTTAAGAGATGGTATGCCATATTTTTCCCGATCATCAAACGTTGGCAAAGCTCTTCTATGCTTATCAAATCATTATCCATGTCCTGATACATTATTTTATCCTCCGTAAAGTGATTATAATTTATTTGTGTGTTAATTTTTGAATAAATAGAGAAATGACTACAGTGATTAAAAGTGCTCAATTGTGACTAAAAAGCACATGATAATTAACAGAAGCTTTTTGTGGAAAAATAAGGAAATATACAAGAGAAAAAACAGTGTTAAAAGCAAAAGATTTAGTTTTGAAAAATGTGTATAGTAAAGGTATTTCAACAGGAAAGGTGGGGAACCAATGCTTTGTATATTGAAATGAAAAATAAAGACGGCTTGGTGGAAATATATGGTCAGTTAGTTGATCTGGTGGGAATCGAAAACACAGAAAAGATTTATTACACCCTGAGGGGTCAGCAGATTGTATTCCCGATGAGACTGTATAAAACGGAGTTCATATCAAACGAAGTAAGAAGGCGATATAACGGAAAGAATCTAAAGGAACTTGCAAATGAATACGGATATACAGAACGATATCTGAGAAGCTTTATTAAGAATGAAGGGAGAAATGAATGAAAAGAAAAAGATTAATTGCAACTATAGTAATTGTATCAATGATGGCGATGATCACCGGATGTGGTGATGAAAAAGCAGAAGGAGATTCTGGTGAAAAAGTTGCAGAAACTCAGAATACAGAAGAAACAGAATCCGTATCAGAGCAGCCGGAAGAAGAAATTAGTGCAATGGAACAATTTGAAAAAGATGTAAAAGACGGTTTGCTCTATGAAAATGACCAGGGACAGGTTACGGATAAAGATGGTAATGTTCTCCAGGAATATGACTGGGTAATAAGAAATGATTACTCTACATTAGCTATGATGGATGGAGATACTTATGTTACTTTAGACCATTTTTGGATAGATGAAAATGGTATGATTACTTATGACGAAGAGGTTGAATTTACTGAACCTGAACCAGTAGAATCAACAGGAAATACCTATCTTGATAATTTGCGAAATAATGTCGCGAATAGAATGAGAGAAAATGCATCTGTAGTAATCGACGAAGTTCCGTTTGGTACTGGCGACACCCGTACACAGATTGCGTCAGACATGTCAGAATTTCATTCGGACATTATTTTCGGTAATTGGTGGGTGGATCACCAGATTAATGGAACTCCCGTGGCGGACAGTATTCCAAAAACTTTAGCTACTGCAATAATAAATTCGGATTATTCGACGGGAAGTTATGCTGAATTTGATGCATCTACCATATTGGCTGATTTTAGATTTATAGATCAAGATACATGCAGCGTAGAATCAGTAAAACGGATGGAGTCAACTGATACGACGTTATATGGTTTCTACTTACAGAACAGTCAAAAGAATACCGATGAGAATGGAAACAGATATTTTACAGGATATATAGATACGGATTATGTGGCGGTATATGGTGATTTTGATAAGATATTAAACGGAGATAATGTATTTATGTATGCCGATTTTGTTGGTCTGAGCGATAATGATATTCCTATTTTTGTCGGAGCATATGCTGAGATTATTACAGACTGAATGAAGGAGAAGTACCTATGGAAGACAAAGACATTAAGATAATTGACGATGAGACGAAAGAAAAGATAAAAAAGCAGGTGAATGATACAAAGGAAAAAAGTCTGAACGGACTCAGAGTAGTTCTGGCAAAGCTGAATCCAAAAACAGCAGGACTGCTAACTGTGGTAACAGCAGTAATAACATTTATAGTGGCTTATAATGGCGTCAAAAACATTTTGTTTAATGTTGCGCTCTATAATCCGGTAAAAGGCTTAGCATCCTGTTGGCTGTGGATTGTGGCAATTATTGTATTGGGATGGTTTCTGGGAGAAGTATTAGAGCATTGCAAAGAGATGGACAGTATATCAATTGCGCTGTTCGGCAGAAGATTACCAAAAGCGGCAAAAGGCTTTAAGGCAGCAGGAACATTTTTTAATGTCATATCGTGGATCTCAGCAATATTCGGGCTCATATCGACATATCAGACATATGGATTTGGATGGGTATTATTACTGGGACTGGACAGCGCAGTAACAGGATGGTTTACCTCTATAGCATTAAAACTTATCGCAAGCCTGCTCGATGATAGTTTATTTAAGAAAGAATAACTGTGCAGAGTGATTTAGAAGTCGCAACGTATTGTAAATATAGAGCACGTTACTTGTATATTATAACAGTGAACAAGATTACATACAGGGTAGAATCCAACACGGGTTCTGCCCTATTTCTATGCAGGAAGGAGGAATCCGATGGATAAGATCATCATAGCTCTGCTAGGAGTAGCTACTGTAATTGTACAGCAGATCTTTAGTGACGACGATTAAGTATTATTGTAACCGATAACAGTATCAACCTAATTTACGAACAATCAAAAATCAAAGGAGGATTTTATTATGTCAGCAAATGTAGAATCAATGTTTTATGTAAGAGAAACCCCATGGCACGGATTAGGGACAAAAGTAATGACCGCTCCGGATTCAAAAGAAGCTCTGATCGCAGCAGGACTGAACTGGAACGTGGTTCAGGAACCGATCTATACAACAGAGAATGAGCCGATCAAAGGCTATAAGGCGAACGTCCGTGATTCAGACCGCAAGGTATTAGGCGTAGTTACGGATCGCTATAAAGTAGTACAGAATCACGAAGCCTTCTCGTTCACAGATGAACTTCTCGGCCAGGGAGTCAGATATGAGACGGCCGGGAGTCTCCAGGAGGGAAAAAAGGTATGGTTACTGGCACATATGCCTCACGAATACATTATCTCCGGCGAGAGGATCAGCCCCTATCTTCTGTTCTCCAATACCCATGATGGATCAGGCGCGATCAAGGTGGCGCTGACACCGATCCGTGTCGTATGCAACAACACACTGAATCTGGCGTTAAGGACAGCGGAGCGATCATGGTCTATGATCCACACAGGGGATATCAAGAGCAAGATGAAAGAAGCAAGTGATACTCTGTTCAAGGCAGAGCGATATATGGACGAGCTTGGAAAAGAGTTTGAAAAGCTCAGGATGCACAAACTTACCGATCAGGAGGTTATGGATTACATTGAAGTCCTGCTTCCGGTTGAGGACGGCTCAACCCCTCAGCAGATCAGAAATATGAAACGGTTACAGGAAGATATGAAAATGAGATATTTTGATGCTCCTGATCTTAAGGACACCGGAAAGAATGCTTACAGGTTTATCAATGCGGTATCAGACTTCGCTACACATGCGAAACCGTTAAGACAGACCGCAAAGTATAAAGAGAACCTGTTCTCCAAGACGGTAGAGGGGAATCCGTTGATTGACAGGGCATATCAGCTTGTAAGTATGGCAGCGTAGGAGGCACGAACTGTATGAAGAAACTTGTATCAACGTTAAATCTCGATAAGGAAAGCTGGCTCAGATACAGGAAACGTGGAATCGGAGGCTCTGACGCAGGGGCTGTATGCGGACTGAATCCGTACCGTACCGCAATCCAGGTCTATTACGATAAGACCTCTGATTCAATAGAAGATATCGACAATGAAGCAATGAGACAGGGAAGGGAACTTGAAGAGTACGTTGCCAGACGATTTTGTGAAGCATCAGGAAAGAAAGTCAGACGTGCGAACGCTATGTTCTATGATGAAAAGAATCCGTTCATGCTTGCTGATGTTGACCGCATGGTTGTCGGAGAGAACGCAGGATTAGAGTGTAAGACAGCAAGTCCATATATGATGGATCAGTGGACAGATGAATACTTACCGATCTCTTATCAGATCCAGTGCTATCACTATATGTCTGTATGTAAGGCTGATGCATGGTATCTTGCGGTCGTGATCTATGGAAAAGCGTTCAAATACTACAGGATCGAAAGAGATGATGAAGTGATCGAGAACCTGATCCGGATCGAGAAAGAGTTCTGGAACGCTCATGTGATCTCAGGTGTGATGCCTGATCCTGATGGCTCTAAAACAGCAGATTCAGTTATAGCAGATCGCTTTAAAGGTTCTCAGGGGCTTGTGATCCCTCTGTATGGCTTTGATGAACAACTGAGAAGGAGACAGGAACTTCTCACAGTAATAGATCATATGGAGACCGAGAAACGTCAGATTGATCAGCAGCTTAAGATATATCTTGGAGATGCTGAGACAGCGGAAAATGAACATTACAAGGTATCATGGAAGAATGTTAGCCGCAGTAGTCTGGATGAAAAGCGGCTGAAAGAGGAACAGCCTGAATTGTATGAGAAATATAAGAGGGTAACAACAAGCCGAAGATTTACTGTAAAAGCAGCATAACAGGATACTGGAAAAGAGAATGAAACAGAGAGAACGATTATTATATTGGATCATAAAAATTTTACTGAAGGAGGACTGAGATAATGGCACCGAGAACTTCAAATAATCTAAAAGATGAACTTGCGAAGAAAGCAGAGACTACAGCTGGGGAGAATAAACTGAAAAAGTCAATGAGTATTGCTGACCTGATCAAAGCAATGCTCCCGGAGATCAAAAAAGCGCTCCCGGAGGTAATCACGCCTGAGAGATTTACAAGGATGGCTCTCTCAGCACTGAATACAACACCGAAGTTGCAGGAGTGTACACAGATGAGCTTTCTGGCTGCACTAATGAACGCAGCCCAGTTAGGCTTAGAGCCGAACACACCGCTTGGGCAGGCGTATTTGATCCCGTTTAATAATAAAGGAACTATGGAGTGTCAGTTCCAGATTGGATATAAAGGACTGATCGATCTTGGATACCGGAATCCTCAGATGCAGATCATATCTGCTCATACAGTTTATGAGAACGACGAATTTGAGTACGAACTTGGTCTGAATCCGAAATTGGAGCACCGACCGGTTTTGCATGACCGGGGAGATATAAGGCTTTTCTATGGATTTTTTAAACTCGTCAACGGAGGCTTTGGATTTGAGGTTATGAGTAAAGAGGCGGTAGATGCCTATGCGAAAGAATATTCCAAATCTTTTGACGCTTCATTCAGTCCGTGGAAGACCAATTATGAGGCAATGGCTAAGAAAACCGTGATCAAGCAGGCTCTGAAATATGCTCCGGTCAAAGCTGATTTCAGGAGAGCCCTATCTACAGACGGAACGGTCAAAAATGAAATCTCAGAGGATATGTCTGAGATACATAATGAAGATATCTTTGATGCCGAGTACACCGAACAGAGCGCGTAAATATAGAGAAGCTCATAAAAATATGGATTTAGGAGGAGTTATGTTAATCGAAAAAATTTATAAAGAAATTTATTCAAAGATGCAGGAGGATACAGGTGTGGATGATCTGGCTATGAGTGATCGCTTATCTGTGCTTCTGGAGACACCGATTGAGGAACTGGATAAAGAGAAACTGGAGCTGTTGTTGTGCAGCTCCAGTATCATTGGTCAGGAACAGGGGTTCGTAAGCGGATTCAGATTCTGCATCAGACTGCTGGCAGAAGCATTTGGATAAAAAAGATGGAGGCAAAGCAAGATGAAGAATATGAGTTATGAAGAATTTAAAAAGCAACTTCTCAGAATGCTCAGAGAGAGGATGAGAGATTCGATTAAGTCAGAAATCATCCCTGTAAATAAAAACAATGGAATTATGAAAGAGACAGTAGGAATTGAAAATGGCATAGACGGTCTGAAACCGCTTGTCTATGTGGAGAGTCTTTATGATCAATATTGTATTGGAGCTGATCTTTCTACCTGTGTCAGCTTTGTAGTCGGACTTTACCGTGCCATGCCAGACTTGCATATGGAGCAGTATTTTGAGACTTGGGAAGCTGTAAAACCGAGAATTACAGTAAGGGTTGTGAACTGGGAATGGAATAAGGACGAGTTAAGAGACATCCCTCATAAGAAGTATATGGATCTGGCTGTTTATTGCAGGGTTGTCTTAGCTCAAAATGAAGACGGGATTGTAAGCACTGTGGTTAAGAACAGTATGCTTCGGTATCTGGAAATTGAAGAGAAAGAGCTATGGGAGGCAGCAAGGAATAATTTCCATAAGGATAACTATCTGATCCGTCACATTGATGAAGAGACAGGTCTTACCGGATCATATCTGAATAAATTTTTAAATTTATCAGATCAGGAAGATGAAACCTATATCCTTACAAATGAGTATCATAACAATGGAGCTGTAGGAATGATGAGGTTTGATCTTCTGGAGAGCTTCGCGGCTCAGAAGGAGTGTAATCTATATATCCTGCCAAGTTCATTGAATGAGGTGATATTAATACCTGACCGGGGCGACAGGACACCGGATTTTCCGAGAT
>DWWI01000142.1 GCA_019119745.1 Candidatus Mediterraneibacter gallistercoris
TGCCACCGCATCCAGCACATGCCCGATCACTTCGCTGTGGATGCCTGCCTGTTCTTTCAGTCTGGCGATCAGCCCGAGTGTGATCTGATCGATCGACATTCCATTCAGTGTTGTGTTCAGAAGCATGTTCAGCTTCAACAGAGTTTCATTGCTTAGTGTTTCACCGACCTCGATGATCTTATTCTTGATCACATTGCCGCCGAGCACGATGACCGCCACGATCTGTTCCTCATCCACCTGCGAGAGCTGGATGAATTTTAATGTATTGCGGCTGTTCATCGGAGCCGAAACCATTGTCGCATAATTGGTATTGGAAGCAAGCACCTTTGCCGCCTGCTGCAGTACCTTCTCGACCTTGTCGGCTTTCTCCAGCATCGCATCCTCGCGCTCTGTGATCTCCTGTTCTTTCTCCTCCATGAGCATATCCACATACAGCCGGTATCCTTTATCTGAAGGAATTCTTCCCGCCGATGTATGGGGCTGGAAAATATATCCGAGATCTTCCAGATCCGCCATCTCATTTCGGATCGTCGCGGAACTTAAGTTCAGTTCCGTGTATTTTGAAAGAGTACGCGAGCCGACCGGTTCACCGGTCTCAAGGTAATTCTGGATAATGGCTTTCAATATGATCAGTTTTCTTTCGCTTAATGATGTATCGACCGCCATTATGTTTCCTCCTTTCCCGCTATTAGCACTCCTTTGTTTCGAGTGCTAACACCTTTCGTATATTAAGATAGCACTCACATTTCCGTTTGTCAACCATGTTTATAGATTTTTTATCGAAATAAGTTCAGCCATGGAGCTGTCCGGGAGAGAAAATCATGCTCGCATGATTTTTCGAGTGGACTGCTTCATGGCTGAACTGTTACTACAGTATAAATTCACTGAATACGTAATTGCTCACATCGGTTCCCCGCTCTGTCAGACGGATCCTCCCATCCTGCACGATCAGCAGCCCCTGCTCCTCCATTTTCCTGATCTGCGGCCCGTACACTTCAAAGACATCTCTGTCAAACGCCTCGCAGAATTCATTCATAGAGATTCCTTCGGTCTTGCGCAGGCCGAGGAACATAAACTCTTCCATCTGGTCTTCACGGGACAGAGATTCGACTTCTTCACGGATACCTGACAGGCAGTCTGTGCTGTTCGGCAGTCCTGCCGGATCTGAAGCTGACTTTTCAAAAAATTCAAGATATTTTTTCATATCTTCCGTATTATGGAATCTGCACTCATCAATCAGTGAGGATGCTCCAAGTCCAAGTCCGAGATACTCTTTTCTCTCCCAGTAACCCAGATTGTGCCGGCACTCATATCCGTCTTTTGCATAATTGGATATCTCATATCTGTGATAACCGTACCCGGCAAGAATCTCTTCCGTAGCTTTATAGATCTCACGCTCAGTATCCTCGTCCGGAAGCGGCGGGAGAACAGTCTGACATCCGTCCGCTTCTCTGGCCTTGTCGTTCTCCGTTTCAAAATTGCAGCCCGCTTCCTCTCCGTACCGCTCATAAAACGGAGTACCCTCCTCTATGATCAGGCTGTAGGCGGAGATATGCTCAGGCTCCAGCTCCGCCGCCGTGCGCAGTGTCCTGCTCCAGCTCTCCAATGTCTGTCCGGGAATTGCCGATATGAGATCAATATTCACGTTCCGGAATCCTGCCCCGCGCACAGTCTCCCATGTATTTAAGAACTCCCTGTATGTGTGAATGCGCCCGAGCATCCGGAGTTCATCGTCATTTACAGACTGCAGTCCGATACTGAGCCGGTTGACACCGCATTTCTTCCATACCGCAGCTTTTCCTTCCGTCACAGTTCCCGGATTCACTTCCATAGTAATCTCCGCACTGTCGGATATGTCAAAGCTTTCATATAGGGCGCGGAATATCTCTGCAATCTCATCTTCGCCCAGAACAGACGGAGTGCCTCCGCCCAGAAATATGGTGCTCACCTTATAGTTTCTATATTCTTCTTTCTCCGCCCGGATCTCTTTTGTCAGGGCATCTACATAAAGTGTCCGCTCCTGCATATCTGCAGGGGCGGACAGAAAATCACAGTATGCACATTTTCTCACACAGAACGGAATATGCACATACAGTTCCAGCTCTTTTTTAATCATCATCCAGTTTCAGCACACTCATAAACGCCTTCTGCGGGATCTCTACATTGCCCACCTGACGCATGCGCTTCTTTCCTTCCTCCTGCTTCTCCAGCAGTTTCTTCTTACGGGAGATATCTCCGCCGTAACACTTCGCCAGCACATCTTTCCTCATGGCTTTCACAGTCTCACGTGCAATGATCTTGCTGCCGATGGCTGCCTGAATCGGAATCTCGAAGAGCTGTCTCGGTATCTCCTGTTTCAGCTTTTCGCACATTCTTCTGCCTCTGTCGTAAGCACTGCCTGCGAATACAATAAAGGAGAGAGCATCCACCTCTTCTTTATTAATAAGGATATCCAGCTTCACAAGCTCAGATCTCTGATAGCCCATCATCTCATAATCAAAAGATGCATATCCTCTTGACCTCGACTTCAGCGCGTCGAAGAAATCATAAATGATCTCGTTGAGCGGAAGATGATAATGAAGCACGGCACGTTTCTCCTCGATATATTCCATACTCTGATAGATTCCGCGGCGCTCCTGACACAGATCCATGATCGCCCCAATGTATTCTGAAGTAACCATGATCTCCGCTTTCACCATCGGTTCTTCCATATAGTCGATCTCGGACGGGTCCGGCATATTTGTAGGATTCGTCAGGTCGATGACCTCGCCGCTCGTCTTATGGACTTTGTAGATAACACTGGGAGCCGTTGTCACCAGATCCAGATTATATTCTCTCTCGAGACGTTCCTGAATGATCTCAAGATGAAGAAGTCCGAGGAAGCCGCACCGGAACCCGAAACCAAGGGCAACCGATGTCTCCGGTTCGAACTGGAGGGCCGCGTCATTGAGCTGAAGCTTTTCAAGCGCATCTCTCAGATCCGGATACTTGGCTCCGTCCGCGGGATAAAGTCCGCAGTATACCATGGGATTTACTTTTTTGTATCCGGGCAGAGGCTCTGCGCACGGATTCTCTGCGTTTGTGATCGTATCGCCCACATGAGTGTCCTTTACGTTTTTCAGGCTTGCGGTAATATAGCCTACCATTCCGGCGCTCAGCTCATCACAGGGGATAAACTGTCCTGCCCCGAATGTTCCCACTTCCACGACTTCCGCTTTCGCGCCGGTAGCCATCATGAGCATGGGGGTTCCCTTTTTCACGGTTCCCTCTTTGATCCGGCAGAAAACAATTACTCCTTTATAGGGATCATACTTGGAATCAAATATCAATGCCTTCAAAGGCGCCTTGGGATCTCCCGTGGGCGCAGGTATCTTTTTCACAATCTGTTCCAGTACTTCATGTACATTCTGTCCTGTCTTGGCCGATATGAGCGGAGCGTCCTCCGCGTCAATACCGATGACATCCTCGATTTCCTCTTTGACGCGCTCCGGATCCGCACTGGGCAGGTCGATCTTATTGATAACCGGCATTACGTCCAGATCGTGATCCAGCGCCAGATAAACATTTGCAAGAGTCTGCGCTTCCACTCCCTGTGCCGCGTCCACCACTAGAATCGCCCCGTCGCATGCCGCAAGGCTTCTGGATACTTCATAATTGAAATCCACATGTCCCGGCGTGTCGATCAGGTTGAACATATACTCTTCACCGTCGTCCGCCTTATAGATAGTACGGACCGCCTGAGCTTTGATCGTGATACCTCTCTCTCTTTCCAGATCCATGTTGTCAAGGACCTGAGCCTGCATCTCGCGGCTCGTGAGAAGTCCTGTCATCTCAATGATACGATCCGCCAGAGTGGACTTGCCGTGATCGATATGTGCGATAATGCAAAAATTTCTGATTTTACTCTGATCTATTACTGCCAATTTCATTCCTCCATGTTTTAGCTGAATTTATACTGAATGTTTTACGATAAACAATTCGACAGCCAGATGGTCCGTCATAAGTCCGGTCTTTACCCGCTGTTCAAGATCTGCGCTTTCCTCCATAACATTTCTCAGGTCATCCGCCTGAAAACGTTTTGCCAGATCCATGTATTTCCCCGCCACAAAGGGATGCAGGCCGGCTTTCGACGCAATATCTTTTCTTCCGTAGCCCTGCCTTGAAAGCTGCTTTACGTGGAACAGATCCCTGTATTCTTTCGACATAAGTGACAGAATACGCATGGGCGGTTCTTTCAGCGCGAGCAGGTCATAGTACAGATCGAGCGCCCGGCGCTGGTCTCCTGCTGCCACCGCATTTACCATATCAAAGATGTGGTTTGTGATCTGCGTCACACAGATGGCATCCACGTCTTCCCTCGTAATGACATTCCTGTCCAGGCAGTAGCAGAACAGCTTTTCCAGCTCTTTCGTGATATTCTCCATATCCGTGCCCACTTTATTCAGAAAATACGCGATATCCGGCTGTGACATCTCTTTTTTCTCTTTTCGGACCAGTCCGGATACCCATTTCCGGAGCGTATTCTCATCCTGAGCGGCGAGCTCCACGATATGTCCCTTTGCTTTCACGGCTTTATAGAGTTTGCTCCGCTTATCCACCTCGTTTTCTATGAAAATAAAATGCGTCGTCCGGGGCAGGCCATCATTAATATAATCCGCCAGATCATTTCCTCCGGTCTTGAAAAATCCAGTATCCTCGAACACGATCAGTCGGCGCTCTGAAAAAAAAGGCAGGGTCTCCGCCAGATCGATGACTTCTTTGATATCTGTCTTCTTTCCTTCGTAATAGGAATAGTTCATCGTATCCCCTTCAGGAACCATTGCTTTAATAAACCGTTCCTTATACTGCTTCTTCAGATAGGACTCCTGACCATAGAGGAGATAAATCTGTTTAAATTGTCCTGTTTTTAAATCTTCATTCAGGCTTTTCATAACTCTTGTATTATAAAGGAAGGGGCCCCTGTTTGACAAGAGGTTTGTAATAACAGTTCAAGCCGAACTGTCACTCTGTTATAAAACCTTGTATTGTCATCTTCTCGCCGTCGCTTCGTATCGTAACCGCTCCGTTATCCTGTGTGGAACAGACCGCGCACCCGGCAGCGCTAAATCTCTGCAGCGTCTCTGTGTGAGGATGCCCGTATCGGTTGTCCACGCCGGCTGAAATGACGGCATACTCCGGTTGTGTAAGTTCAAGGAATTTTTCTGTACCGGAATTTTTCGATCCATGATGGGCGGCTTTCAGAACGTCATAGTCCCTCAGCCGCCCGGAGCTGATCAGTTTCTCTTCCCCGGCGCCTTCCACATCACCGGTAAACAGCATGTCAAATTCCCCGTAAGACAGATCCAGCACAAGAGAGGTCTCATTTCCCGGATCCACTCCCAGACCGCTTTCCGGTCCGATACAGGTGAGAATCAGTCCAATCTCCTCTTCTGCCCCGTCTGATGTGATCTCATCTCCCGGATCCATGACAGCCACTCTGATCCCGTTTTTTACGGCAGTCTGTGCAAGTGCGATAAGTTTTTCATCCTGATGTTCCGGAGACGGCATCACCAGATTTCGAATCTTCACTCCAAACATCTGGTTCTCGAGCATTTCCTGCACTCCGCTGATATGGTCATCATCCCCATGGGTCACAAATATGTAATCAATCGTATCTACTCCCTGAGAGAGAAAATAAGGCTCCAGACGGTAGGTCCCCACTGAGGTGACATCACTGCTTCCGCCGTCGATGAGACAGTTTAAAGAAGCGTTCCGGATGTGGATTCCGTCTCCCTGTCCCACATCCAATACTGTAACCTGCACTTCGTTCTGCCATTGAAAGCTGATTCTGCATAGCAGAGCCATACAGGCCGCAAACAACAGCATCCCGCACCCCGGGAGCCGGCATAATTTCCGGCTTTCATTCGGAATTTTGTTCCTGTCTGTCTCCTTTTCTTCCGCCCGTTCTCTTTTCAGTACTATATACCGGTAAGAAAGCCAGAATGCGAACAGCACGAGATAATACACCGCAAGCCAGAGCAGTTCCGGTTTTCCCGCGACAAAACGGTTACCGGGAAGCCTGCATGCCCATGTACATATCTGGTCATATGCCCGGAGCACCCAGCGGCAGACCTGAAGCACAACGCCGCCTGCTGCATCAGACAGAAGACTCGCCGCGGAACCTATGACTCCTGCTCCCATGGCAGCCGGCATGACAGGTATCACGATCAGATTAAGGGAAACAGAATATGGCGGGATCTCAAAATAGAACCAGAGCATAGGTCCAAGCAGCAGCACATTGACGGCAAGACTGGTACACAGACCGTTCATGATCCACAGAACTGCCGCAAGGACTTTTCTCTGAAGGCTCAGGAACCGTCCTTTTTTCTTATGCTCAAGCCTTTTCTTCCAGGCACTGATATTCGCGCATCCGAACATCTCGGAGAATACCGGACCAAGAAGAGCGATCCCGAGGATAGCTCCATAAGAAAGCTGAAATCCTGCATCCGTCAGATACAGCGGCTGCCGGAAACAGAGAATTGCAGCAGACAGGAACAGACTGGTCAGAAGATCATAGTCTCTGCCCGTGATCTCTGCTCCGATCCTCACAAGGAACATGATAAGGGCCCGGAGGCTGGAGACACCGGCTCCGATCATCATGCTGTACAAAACCAGGAGGACACCTCCCGCAAGACCTGAGACAATAAATCCGCATCCGGCTTTCCGCAGAAGATTATAGATGCCCATGCCCAGAAACGTCATATGCAGGCCGGAAATGGCAAGCAGATGGCTGATTCCGCACTTCTGGTACATTGTCTTCATCTCTGCATCCAGTCCGCTTTTTTCTCCCAGAAGGACAGCACTCATCGTTCCTCCGTAATATTTCCCGAGATGACGGATCAGCAGATTGTTCCACTTTTCTCTGAGCTCCGAAAGGAACTGCCGGACAGGTCTTGTATCAAAGGACTGTACCCTGATCTGCTTTGCCCATACCAGTACATGGATTCCCTGCCGCATATAATATGCTTTTTGGTCAAAATTCCCCGGATTCCGGGCAGGTTCAAAAGTTGCCGCCTCGCCCGAGACGGCAACACGGTTCCCGATTTTTATTGCTGTAGATTTTTCAGTTTCATTTTTGGAAATATACACAAGAATTTCAGACTCATTGATGATCTGATCTGCGACAGATACAGTGCTGTCTTTCAGAAAGACAGCCGTTACTCTTTCCTTTTCCTCGATCCTGTATACAGCGCCCGCAAGTTCAACCTGCTTTTCGCCATAAGAAACCGCCTTTTCCAGTGCGGAAGGTTCCATATCTTCCACACCGAAAAAGAAAACTCTTATCCCCTGTATTACAAGAAACAAAATACATATTGCACAAAGAGGCCGTTTTTTCATTCATCCGCTTCATCGGCTGCGACAAGATCCATATCCGCCTTAAGAGGCTGCGAAAGATCTACAGTCTCCATATAACTGGCGTTAGTCTCTCCGTTGATCGTGATCTGTACCTGTGTGGCCTCTGTTCCCTCAACCAGAGAGTTCACGATCGAATATACAGTAAGTTCCGGCAGGATATCGTATGCTCCCGTCAGGAATGTACTGTCAAAATTCACATAACATATATTATCTTTTGTAGTCACACTCAGCAGATTTGTATCGGGATTGATCGTAGGATAATATCCTGCTCCGCCTGGCCCCTGCATCAGTTTTTCCACGATCAGTTTGTCTTTCGACACATTGCTGCTGTATCTGACATCCACTTTTTCCGCTACAAGCTTATCCCCGCTCTTATTTGCAAAATAAAGCGTAAGTGTATCATTCTGATATGCGCTTGGCGAGGAAGCCGTAGTCTCCACAAAATCATCTTCGTTCATCAGACCGATTTTAACACCTTCGTCATCCGTCAGGGGCTTTTCATCCACTGTAAAAGCGACTGCATTTATCCCGTCAATAGACACCAGCGACTGCACAACCGCCGCCCGCATCAGTTTTTCATGAATATTTCCCATATCCAGATATTCACCGCTGAAATCAACTTCCAGGATTTCGCCGAAAAGTTCACACTTCTGCACCTTTACATCTTCAGGAATGGGCGTCATATATTCTATGTTATCCGTCGGCGTGCTCAATTCTTCCAGGACCGCCTCGGCTTTCTCCTGTATTTCGCCATCCGGCAGGTCACATGAGACTTTGACCAGACCGGTCCCGTCTTCATTCAGACAATAAACAACGGAATCACCTTCCCCGATCTGTTCCTGCCTTCCACAGGCTGCGATCAGAACAGCCAGACAGACCAGCATGGGGAGAACAGCTTTTCTTATCTTCAATTTTCTCACCCTCCTATGCCGCCACATACGTCAGAGGTATACGAACAGTAAAAGTCGTTCCCTCCCCTTCAGTACTGTAAACCTTGATCGCACCGCGGTGGACGATCACGGCATTTCTTGCAATTGCAAGTCCCAGACCTGTACCGCCGATCTCTCTTGAATGAGACTTGTCCACCCGGTAGAAACGTTCAAAGATATGCGGCTGGTCTTTCTCCGGAATTCCGATGCCTGAGTCTTCCACCTTGATATAAAAATATTTATGATCTGCATTAAGAGATACGTGGACCCAGCCGTTATCATGATTATATTTGATGGCATTCTCTACAAGATTGGATATGGCCAGTGTGAATTTCATCTCATCGATCTCAGCGCTGACCGGACGAAAACTCTCCATGACCATCTCGACGTTCTTTTTGTCCGCAATCGGCCGGAGCCGCTTCAGTGTCTGTTCCAGCAGCTCATTGATATTGACTGTCCGGATATTCAGATTCTGTGCGTTCTTGTTCATCTTAACCAGAGAGAGAAGGTCTGTGATGATCTGATTCTCC
>DWWI01000143.1 GCA_019119745.1 Candidatus Mediterraneibacter gallistercoris
ATGCCGCAACTGAAACAATGCCAAGTGCCTGTATGCCAAGCTGTTTGAATCCGCCGCCGTAGAAGAGTCCGGGTGCCACGCCGTCGCCGCCGTTGCTGAACAGTCCGACTGCAAGAGTTCCCCACATACCATTTACCATATGGACGGATACCGCTCCTACCGGATCATCAATCTTGGCTATATTGTCGAAGAATTCAACAGAAAGCACTACAAGGAAACCTGCGATCAGTCCGATAAAGAATGCGCCCACCGGGGTAACGCAGTCACACGGCGCCGTAATTGCAACAAGGCCTGCAAGAGCAGCATTAAATGTCATGGATACATCCGGCTTGCCGTAACGCAGCCATGTGAAGATCATTGCTACAACTGTAGATACAGCTGCTGCAAGGTTTGTATTGAACATGACAAGAGAGGCAAGCTCCATGTCCGCATCTGTCGTCATCGCCACTGTAGAACCGCCGTTGAAACCGAACCAGCAGAACCAGAGGATAAATACACCAAGAGCCATTGCTGTCATATTATGGCCCGGAATTGCTCTCGCCTTGCCGTTCTTATCGTATTTTCCGATACGGGGTCCAAGCATTGCAGCTCCGAGACATGCGATCAAGCCTCCTACCATATGTACACAGGTAGAACCTGCGAAATCATGGAAGTTCAGGGATGAAAGCCAGCCGCCGCCCCAGATCCAGTGACCCGAGATCGGATATACGATCAGGCTGATCGCCGCACTGTAAATACAGTAAGCCTTGAAATTCGTACGCTCCGCCATGGATCCGGATACGATCGTCGCTGCAGTCGCACAGAACACAGTCTGGAAGATAGCGTAACACCATGTAGGAAGTGTTCCGAAATCATAGCTTCCCTGAATTAAAGGATCCAGTCCGCCGATCAGCGGACCGCTGCCCGCAAACATGATTCCGAATCCGATCAGCCAGTAGCACGGTGTTCCGATACAGAAATCCATCATATTCTTCATGAGAATATTTCCCGTATTCTTCGCCCGGGTAAGTCCCGCCTCACAAAGTGAGAATCCTGCCTGCATAAAGAACACCAGAATGGCCGCAACCAGAACCCACATTACATCTGTTGCCGAATACATAATATCTCCTCCTTTTGATTTTTCCGGGGAACAAAAAAGTGCACCGACGGGAGTGATCACTTCCCATTGATGCACCTCTTTGTACCGAAAGGTATTTTTATGATAAAAGCAAAGGCGCTTCGGAAATTCATCCAAAGCGCCTTTGCTTTTATGCATAAGACTTTACTCTTTCTCTCTTCTGATGTCAAGATAGTGTTAAGATTTTGCTAAAATTTGTTAATATTTATAGTTTTGATACGAAATTATCATTCCTTTTTCTCTGTTTTTACTGTATTATCTATATATTTTTTTATAAATGCAACCTCATCATCATTTGCCTCCCGTGCCAGATCCGAACGCATATCCACATGGAATACATGTCCTGTATTCTCATTCCCATAGATCTTATACTCGCACGGAACGCCTTTTTCCATAAGGAGCTCTGCCATCGGTTCACACTGATCCATAAGGAAATCTCCTTTTGAGGTGAGCAGATAAGCCGGCGGAAACTTCTCCGTCACATAGTCAAGTACATCCAGTTTCTTTCCGTACACTGACGGATGTTCCGTAAAATAATCTATCATCAGTTTATTCTCCGAGATTTCAGATGCCCTTTTTCTCAGATCATACATTCCGCAGTTAAGTCCCACTGCTCTCAGACGGAAAGCCGGCGGAACAACTTCCATCACTTCGGCGTATTCCGGATTCGAGCAGATGACCGCATACTGACTGGCAAGCTGCGCTCCGGCGGAATCTCCGACCAGCGCCACTCTGTCCATATCAAAGCCATAGATATCCGCTTTTTTACAGATCCACTCCATTACAAGATTCAGATCAAAGATCGGAGCAGGGAATTTAAACTTCGGCGCCAGATGATAGTTAAAGCTGACCACCGCAAAGCCTCTCCGCGCCAGATCCATGCAATAAAACTGATACTGCTTCGTACTTCCGTATACATATCCGCCTCCGTGGACATTTACAATGACCGGCAGTTTACCCTTTAAATTTTTCGGCCTGTACACATCCAGAGTATTCCACTTCACATCCAGGCCGTAGGGGATATCATTAATCCGCAGAATATCGTCCGGTGTGGTATTAAGTCCGCGGTCTCTTTTCGCATCTGAATGACCGGCCATCAGACGGAAACTTAACGATTGTAAAGACATAATGTTCACTCCTTATCTTCTGTATTATTTCTGTTCAATCTCACTCGTTGTCCGTAAGACAAAGTCCCGACACAGACACACCGCTTTATCTGCTCTGTCTATATCCCTCTCTGTGGGAATAAAGCTGTCATCTCCCGGATATCTGGTTGTAAAATAAAATCCATCGATCCGGTCTAATGCGCTCTCCGTTTCATCCGGAATATCAATGCCCATGTCGCCTGATATATAGCGCATCAGTCTCCTCAGACTGTGTGTCCGTAAAACACTTTCCTTGGATGCTGCTTCAGATTCATTTTCCGGATGAGCACATTCAGAAACAAGATGTTTCAAATATCTCTCACATATACTCTGTCCTAAAGCGGCAAGCGCTGATCCTTTATTTCCGCTGTCATATGACTGTCTGAAAAATTTATAGTCATTTTCGGCAAATTCTGCATAAGTATTCATTCGTCCTGCCATATGTCTCTCCCTTCTTTTTTTATATTTTCAAAATAAAGCGTATGCTCGTCTTTCCATTCATCACCTATCACAACTTTTAAATCCACTTCGGGCATATCCAACTGTCCCGGATTCACGCGGCTTTTCAGGAGGATGATCTCATCCCTGAGCTTATTGATATCAAATGTCGGTTTCAATTCCAACATCAGATCTACATCGCTCCGATAAGTCTGTTCCTCTCTCACGCAGCTCCCATACAAATACAATTTCGACACATAAGGAGCCACCGGTGATTCCTCGATCTGTCGGCGGGCATACTCGATAGCTTTCTCACTGCGTTCTCTATAAATTTCTCTTACCTTAGGTGAATTTTTATCTGAAACGATCATGACTGCCTCTTTTCATATCATATAATATTGTTCAATGAATGACACATATCTATAGTTATTATATCATATTTGTCTGTGTATTCTACAGTCATTTTCATGTCCCCTTAGGATGCCCATTTATCCCCGCGAGCATCGAGCCAAGCGGATATGTTTGTATGTCCAATTGACTTCCTTACACGCTGCATTGTATCTATACATAGATTTAACAATTCTCCGCTTGACTGTAAACCCGCTTTACACCGTATACTCTATACAAACAACAACCGGACAAAGGCAAGCTTATCCGGCGCAATGAAAGGGGAATATCACCCATGACGATCAGGGAAATCGAAGAGCTCTCCGGCATGACGAGAGCCAATATCAGATTTTATGAAAAAGAGGGGCTTATCACGCCCGAGAGAAATTCAAACGGATACAGAAATTATTCCGAAGAAGATCTGAGTATTTTAAAACGTATCCGGCTTCTTCGTACTCTCCATCTCAGTCTGGAAGATATCAAATCCTTAAGCCGTAATGAACAGGAGCTCTCCGGACTGCTGATTCGACACCTTACGGCTCTAAAAAAGGAACAGCAGGCCCTTGGACATTCTGTAAAAGTCTGCGAACAGCTCTGTAAAGATCGGGCTGTTTACAGCAGCTTTGATGCACAGCACTATCTTGATCTTCTTGACACTTCGGTTTCGGAATTGCCTTCAGAATTGAAGGAAGATACGATGCCGAAAGTAACTTCGCCGTGGATCAGATACTTCGCGCGGAGTATAGATGCAGCCATATATATGATCCTGTGGAATATGTTTCTGTCCCTCGTCCTTCACATCAATATTATGGAAACGGGATTCGCCGGTCTTGTTGCGGATCTTATTGCATATAACTGCCTTTTTCTTCTGGCAGAACCGCTCATGCTGTCCCGGTTCGGAACGACGCCGGGCAAGTTCTTGTTCGGCCTGCGCGTGACAGCAGAAACCGGAGCACGGCTGACACACGGCGAAGCACTTCACCGGACTTGGACTGTACTGAAAAAAGGCTGTGGCTTCAATCTTCCCGTATACTGGATCATACGGATGTATAAGTCCTACAGAGCCTGTAAAGACGGAGAGACACTTGACTGGGAGCAGGAAACGCTCCTCTGGCTGAACGACAGGTATATTCCGCTGAAAGTATCTGGCTCTGTCGTCATCCTGACTCTGTTAAACACACTGGCTTTACTTCTTGTATGGCAGGCAGGCGCCCTGCCGCAGAACAGAGGTGATCTGACTGTTGAGCAGTACGCGGAAAATTTTAATGATATGGAGAAATATTTCGGTATCGACCGGCAGCTGAACCTGCCCGGAGATTCATCCTTTTACGGAATTTTGATGGATGATTCCCGCCTGATCCTGAACAAAGACGGGGAATGGGAAAAGATGCCGGGAACTCCTTATGTCACCGGGACTTCAGAGAACTATGCAGAACTTCCGCAGCTTGATTACACAGTAGAAGACGGTGTAATAACCGGTCTGAATTTTTCTGCATCCTATGAAAATGAAGATATAACGATTGCATCCTATGGCGATCTGATGGCAGTCTCTGCCCTTGCTTTTCTGTGCGCACAAGACGACTACCATCTTCTTCCTGACGCGCCTTCTCTCCTTTACACGCAGATTAAGCTGAACGGAGACAATTTCTCCGGCTTCACAATAAACGAAGCCGGAGTGACTGTCAGCTGTACAGTCGAATATGAAGGATACGAGCTGCGTCCGGATGTGTGGAGCACGGATCAGGTGCTTGTCCCGGCATACGAAAGCAAGCCTTCATTTTCCATCAATTTTTCCGTTACAAAGGCATAAATCAATTCCGACTGTCTGCAACAGCTGAACTGCTGCCAAACTTGTGCATCTTATAGAAATAGTAAGGCACAAGCGGAATCAGGGCCGCGATCCATGCCGCCGGATCTGAAAGGCATACACCAGCAAAGCTTGTATGTCCGGCTACGATCATAACAATGGCGCTTCTGGCCACAAGTTCGAAGATGCCTCCCAGCATCGGCACAAGACCGTATCCCATTCCCTGCAGTGTATTTCTATAGAGGAAGATGCTGCCGAGGAACGGATAGCACCAGAATACCGTATGGAAGTACGTCACGGAAGCATTCACCACTTCTGTCTCTGACGGGCTGATGAACAGCCATGTCATATATTTACCGCCAAAATACATAACCACCATAAGGACAACACTCCATATGAGGATCATGATCTGGGTACAGCGCACTCCCTGTTTTACCCGGTCCATCCTTCCCGCTCCCCGGTTCTGTCCCACATACGTGGCGATCGTTGCGCCAAACGCTGTAAATACTGTTGCGATCAGGTTCTGGAGCTTTCCTGCCGCAGAGAAGCCCGCCATATAAATCTCACCGTATATATTCACCGCTCCCTGTACGATGATCGTACCGATAGCCGTGATGGAGAACTGTAATCCCATAGGGATGCCAAGCGCCAGAAGTCTACCGAAGCTTTCAAGACTGATCTTAAAATCTTCCCGTTTCAGGTGCAGGATCGGGAAACGCTTCAGTATGTAAATAAAACAGAGCAGGGCTGAGATTCCCTGTGCGATCACGGTCGCATATGCGCAGCCTTCCACACCCATCCCGAATATAACAATAAATGCAATATCTAGCACTACATTGATTGCCGCCGAGATGACAAGAAAATACAGCGGGGATTTGGAATCGCCCAGCGCCCTTAAAAAAGCCGCCAGAGAGTTATACGCTGCAGTGACAATAAGCCCTGCATAAATAATCCCCATATACAGTTTCACATCCGGCATGATGTCATCCGAATAGTTCATGAGTCTCAGGATCGGCTCGTTCGCAATCAGCAGACCGGCTGTCATGAGAATCGCAAATGCCGCAGCCAGATAAACTGACATTGCCACATAATGGCGCATTCGGTCATACTGCTTTGCCCCGAACCACTGGGATACGAGAATCGCGAAACCGCTGCTCAGTCCATTGAGCCATCCGGTCACAAAAAACATCAGCGAACCTGTGCTTCCGATCGCCGCCAGAGCAGTTACGCCGATGAACTGCCCCGCTACGATAGAATCTGCTATATTATAAAACTGCTGAAAGACATTGCCCAGAAACATCGGAATCATAAATCGTATAATCAGTTTGACCGGGCTGCCCGTCGTCATGTCATGTATCTTATTGTCCATATCTGTCCCCCTGATTCTCTTTTTTCCTCTTTGTAGACCGTGGGTAATTATACGCCCAAACATCAGCCGTTACAAGTGCAATTTTTTTATCGAACAGTATAAATTTTAATCGGCTTTTATGATGCAGTTTTACTTGCTATAATTTGCCACATAAAACACGGGGTGAAAAATCCGTTTTCCGGATCTTTCACCCCGTATTCCCGTACAGTTTTCTATTTTTATCGTCTTCTATCTTTTTACATTAAATGCCGCAAATCCCGGATATACTGCGCTCTCGCCCAGCTCTTCCTCGATCCGCAGGAGCTGGTTGTATTTCGCCACGCGCTCGCTCCGGCTCGGTGCGCCGGTCTTGATCTGGCAGGTATTGAGTGCAACTGCAAGATCAGCGATGGTCGTATCTTCCGTCTCACCGGAACGGTGGGAAGAAATTGCCGTGTATCCCGCTTTGTGCGCCATCTTGATCGCCTCCAGCGTCTCGGATACAGAACCAATCTGATTTAATTTGATCAGGATAGAATTGCCACATCCCATATCGATACCTTTTTTCAGTCTCTCTGTATTTGTCACAAACAAATCGTCGCCCACAAGCTGTACCTTATCTCCCAGCTCTTTTGTAAGGATCTGCCATCCTTCCCAGTCTTCCTCGTCGAGACCGTCCTCGATAGAGTAGATCGGATATTTCTCCACCAGAGTTTTCCAGTGCTCCACAAGCTGGGCGGACGTAAACTCCTTCCCGCATTTCGGCAGGATATATTCTCCCTTTTTTCTTCCCTTCCACTCGCTGGAAGCAGCATCTATTGCAAGCACGAAATCGCGCCCCGGCTCATATCCCGCCCT
>DWWI01000144.1 GCA_019119745.1 Candidatus Mediterraneibacter gallistercoris
AATACAGGCCGAAGGAAATGTGCTCCGATTTGTTCCGCCTCTGATCGTGGAGGAGAAACATATTGACGAGATGATCGGAAAACTGAAACAGGCGCTGGCAGATTAAACGGCGGGCCGGCGACGTATAGGAAAACCATTCACAGGACATACTATCCGGAAAACAGGCATAAAATGCATGGAGGTATGATCTATGATTGGTTTTTTTATTGCGCTGCTCTCAGGAGCGATGATGAGTATACAGGGAGTGTTCAATACGCAGGTTACAAAAACAACCGGAGTGTGGGTGAGCAACGGCTGGGTGCAGATCACGGCTTTTGCGGTCTGTCTGGCAGCATGGTTCTTTACCGGGCGCGACAGCGTGGCCGCTCTCGGAAAAGTGGAACCGAAATATATGCTTTTGGGCGGTGTGATCGGCGCCGGGATCACATGGACGGTTATCAAAAGCATTGAAGCTCTGGGGCCTGCGAAGTCGGCGCTTCTTATCGTTATTGCACAGCTGGCGGTATCTTACGTGATCGAGCTCTTCGGCCTTTTCGGAATGGATAAAGAGCCCTTTTCATGGAGAAAGCTGGGCGGACTGGTTCTGGCTGTTGCAGGAATTGCGATTTTCCAGTGGGAATAAAAGGATTTTTCTGTAAATTGAAAATGAACCGTAATAAAATTGTAACAATGCGTCAAATCCTTAACAAACATTTAATTGTCTATTGTAATTTTGGAAGAAATTCGTTACAATGTTACTGTCCGGCATGCAAGGGGTATTTCTCCTGCTTGAGAAAGTAGGAGAAGAAATATGCAAGACAATCTGAGACAAACAAGTACATCGCACATTTTCTGTAAAGTGCTTATTTTTTCCGCGCTAATATTTCTTTTCGGCTGCAGCAGCGGAGCCGCAGAAGAAAAGGGCGTTGAAGAAATTGTTCTGGCGGACGAGGACCAGACGGAAGAGGCAGCGGGAAATACCGGAGTTTCGGAGGATGAAAAAGAAGCACAGGCGGAGCAACAGGAGACGACAGTGTTTGTCTATGTATGCGGGGCGGTAAAATCCCCGGGAGTATATGAGCTCGAGCCGGGTGCAAGAGTATTTGATGCCATACATTCGGCAGGCGGCATTACAGAGGATGCTGCTCCGGATGCTGTTAATCAGGCGAGAATCATCGCTGATGGGGAGCAGATTTATATTCCGACAGCCGATGAAGCGGCGTCGCCGGACACAGGGGTTGGAGAAACAACAGTAACCAATGGTACGGAAAATGCAAAAGTAAATATAAATACGGCCGGAAAAGAGGAACTTATGACTCTGACGGGTATCGGTGAGGCGAAAGCCGGGGATATCCTGAAATACAGGGAAGAGCACGGCAGCTTCGGGAGTATTGAAGAGCTGATGCAGATCAACGGGATCAAGGAAGGCGTATTTAATAAAATAAAAGATGACATAACAATTTGACATAGGAGTCGTGAAAGTGGAGTATGAGTAAAAAGATATTAGTCGTAGACGATGAAAAACTTATCGTAAAAGGAATCCGGTTCAGTCTGGAACAGGAAGGCATGGAAGTGGACTGCGCGTATGATGGCGAAGAAGCATTGGAGTACGCGAAAAAGTGCGAATACGATCTGGTGCTTCTGGATGTGATGCTCCCGAAGATGGACGGATTTGAAGTATGCCAGCAGATCAGGGAATTTTCAGATATGCCGATTGTCATGCTGACAGCGAAAAGTGAAGATATGGATAAGATCCTGGGGCTTGAATACGGAGCAGACGACTATATTACCAAGCCGTTTAATATTCTCGAAGTGAAGGCGAGAATCAAGGCAATCATGCGTCGTACTTCCAAGAGAAAAGAACCGGCCGGAAGCCCCGTGCTGGTAAAAGGAAATATGAAGATCGACTGCGAGAGCAGACGGGTGTTTATCGGGGACAGGGAGATCAATCTGACCGCAAAAGAGTTTGATGTCCTGGAGCTTCTTGCAACTAACCCGAACAAAGTATACAGCAGGGAAAATCTTTTAAATTTTGTATGGGGATACGACTATCCGGGAGACGCGAGAACAGTCGACGTGCATATCAGACGGCTGAGGGAAAAGATCGAGATCAACCCGAGCGAGCCGAAGTTTGTACATACAAAGTGGGGAGTGGGTTATTATTTCCAGGGCTAAACGACATTTCAGATTAAGAGATAAAGTCTTTAAAAATATGCGGGTCCGCATTATCGTCTTGTTTGTGCTGGCAGGGCTTGTGCCCTGTCTTGCCGCGCTGTTCGGAGTTGTCAAGTTCTATGAGGTTCATGCCGTAGAACTCAGGACGGCTGAGATACAGAATCAATGTACGATCCTTTCTAACCAGCTTAGTAATTACGGATATCTGACGGATACTTCATCGGAAGTGATCAACGCAAATCTTGCACAGCTTACCAATATTTATAACGGCAGGGTCATGATCATAGATTATGAGCTGAATGTAATAAAAGATACATACAGTCTGGATGAGGGAAAAACAGACGTTTCTGAAAATGTGATCCGCTGTATGCAGGGTGAAACAACAAATCAGTATGACCGGAAGAATCATTATATTGAGGTGACGTCGCCGATTCCGGGAGCAGAGGGCGATGACGTCGCAGGGGTTATGCTTGCTACCGTGTCAACAGATAACATTGAAGCAACTATTCAGATGCTATATACACACGGCGGTGTGGTAGTCGGTATTATTCTGATCCTTTTGACTGCCTTAGGCGTGTTTATTGCAGACCGGATGGTGAGACCGATCCACAGGATCACAGGTGCGATTGAAAACGTGACCGAAGGCTACAGCGATGATGTGCTGCATGTAGATACTTTCACGGAGACACGGCAGCTCAGCGAAGCTTTTAACAAGATGCTCGGCCGACTGAAAATGCTTGACGAGTCGAGGGAAGAGTTTGTTTCCAATGTCTCCCATGAGTTGAAGACTCCTATGACCTCCATGAAGGTGCTGGCGGATTCTCTTCTTGAGATGAAGGAAGCCCCGGTGGAAATGTATCAGGAGTTTATGCAGGATATTGCAAAAGAGATTGACAGGGAGAATCAGATCATCACAGACCTTCTCTCTCTGGTTAAAATGGACAAGAACGCACAGAATCTGAATATCCGGACAGTCAATATCAATGAGCTGCTGGAACAG
>DWWI01000145.1 GCA_019119745.1 Candidatus Mediterraneibacter gallistercoris
TGAGCTTTCACAGGGGACTGTGAACAGGCATATCCGGGATTGGAACGAGAAATGGTTCTCCCAGCAAAAAGAAAGTTCTGCAAAACGGAAAAAGGAGAATCCGTTGCCGGACTTTCTAAAATAGTTGTTACATTATCCGAGGAAATTTCTTTGAAAGTCTTTTATATGGGCTTTATTCCAGGATTTCCCCGGATAATTGAAAATCTCGGATAATGCGCCCTTCGGGGATAGGAAACTTGCAAAGCCCGCTCTTAAAAGTGCTTTTGAAGGTGAAGCAGAAGGAACTGACGTAATTCATCTGTTGTCATGTCTTTGACTTCCGGTACAATCTTTTCTAGTTCTGCTCCTTCCAGTATCAACCGGCGTGTTCTGGCACTGCGTTCCTTCTTGCGGTCTCTGGCTTGTACGGCTTCCATGCGGTGCTTCGCCTGTAATAATTTTTTCTTTGTTTCTTCGGATGAGTCTTGCATAATTGCTCCTTTCCGGTATCGTTCTGATACTGATTTTTCAGTTATCTGGTGCTGATACCTCTGCATATTTTTAATTTGTATTTGTGTTGTATTGATTCTCTGATTCTCTGATCCGTTTATACGGTATCTTTGGTACTGGAACCTAACAGATTTCGTGCTTCTTTCAGATTGGAAGCAGCATTTATCTTCCGTATATTCCGGCAGTTGACCTTTAGGGGGATACAGCGTTCCAGTACACGGTCATATATTCTGGCATGTGCCAGATCTTTTGGATTTTTCAGTTCATCAAGTGTAAGATTTGTCGTGACGATCAGGGGTTTTCTGCTGCGGTAACGGCTGTCAATTATATTGAATACCTGTTCCAACGCGAATTCTGAATTACGCTCGATACCAAGATCGTCAATGATCAGCAGACTGTATTGGTTAAAACTTTCGATAAACCGGTTCCTGTCATCGGCGTATATTCCGGTAAGGGTATTCAGGATACGGGAAAAGTTTGTCATAAGGACAGGGATACCTTTGTCCAGCAGGGCATTGGCGATACAGCCGGCAAAAAAGGATTTTCCTGTACCTACATCTCCCCATAGAAGAAGCCCCAGAGATTTTTCTTTCATCTCCTTCCAGTGGTCTACATAGTCATGTGCTTTCTGTATTTCGGGATTGTAGCCTTTATCATTAGAAAATTTGTATTCACTCAGGGTTTTGTCCTGCAGGCCGCTGGCTTTCAGCCGGGATATATGCTCAAGAAATTTCCGCTGTTTTCGCTCGGCTTCCTGCTGAACGTATTTTTCCTGTTGGCATCGGCATCTGATCACCGGAAAAAACTCTTTATTGCCAAGCTGTACTCTGTGTTGTCTGGGAGTATGGCAGTTTGAGCAGTAGATCAGTCCGTCTGCTTCATTCAGGTATTCATCTTTGTTTAGGTTCATAGGCTTTCATCCTCCTTACATTCATAATTCCGTTTGGATAGAGAGGGACGATCACGCAAAGTCCAGCTTCGGATCGTGGCGGCGTGGTTTTGATACTGCCTGCCGGTGGAAGCCATATAACTGGACAGCTTTTCAATATATTCCTGATAATTGGGAATTTCGCTTTGCAGCTCTGTCAGTTCGTCCATGTTCAGGAATACATTATGATAAGCTCCGTAAGCGGTGCGCTCCTTACTCTTTTCACTTATCTCTTTAGTTTTATTACTTTCATTTTTATTACCGGACAGTTTCGTGTCTGTTTGACAGACATTTTTCTGTCTCTCCGGCGGACAGAATTCTTTCTCTTTCGTGGACAGTTTTCTGTCTGTCAGACCTGTATCGGCCGGGTATTTCACATAGATCCGGTTCGGTAATCCGATTCCCTGCCTTTTGCGGGAAATAAGCTGCTCCTTTTCCAGCGCATTCAGAGCTGTTTTGACCGTCATTTCGCTTTTGTGGATTGTTTCTGCAAGTGCTGTGATCGGAAAGTAGATGAACACATGCCCTTTCTCATCTGTCCAACCATCATTTTTCTGTGAGAGCCGTGCCCGGTCGAGCAGAAGCATGTATAGGATTTTTGCCGTCTCGCTTAATGTCTCTCTGTCTAATAGAAATTTTGGAAAGACCATATAATTGGCAAACTGGCTGTCCTGTGTGAGAAATTCGGTCATGCGCCACCTCCTTTTGCGCTCACACGTTTACGTCGAAATCATTCTCCAAGGAAATCCCAATCCACGTCTTCATCCGAATCGGATGGCGGATCAGAAGAGACAGTCAGGGAAGGAACCTTGGATAATCCGGTCATACATCCTGCCAGAAAGACAGGAAGTGTTTTCTCCATGACATGTTCTACGGAATTGATGATCTGATCAACAAATTTTTCTTCCCGTTCTCTAGTCTCAAAATAAGGATCATCCTGACTGCGGTAGTAGCGGTCAAAATAATCGACCAGTGAGATTGCAATTACATGGCTGTAGGATTTGAATTTCTGTTTGTCCATTGTCTGGAGATACTGCCATGCTTTGTTTTGAAGATCTTTGTCTAAGTTGAAGCGGACATTGGTACTGCGGATACTCTGACTCATGACTTACCCCTTTCTGCGAAGACTGGAAAAAGCAAGATATTCGTACCCTTTCGCTGTTGCGCAGATGTCGTCCACGATGGTCACTCGGCTTTCGTCGTATTGTCCAAAGTGCCTGATCAGGCATCCTCCGCCTCCTACGATATACAGCCTCATAAGATCCGGATTGTATTCATATTTGCGGAGTGTGGAAAAGATATCTGCCACATACTGTCTGGCTGCGGAAGTAATGCAGTCCAGATAAGGCTTACCGATATCTGCCAGAAGATTAGTTCCTTTGAAGTCCTTGAGGCGGGTGACAATAGCCGGGTATCCTTGGGGGTAAAGGCTGCATCCGATAAGACGAATACGGTATTCTTTTCCGTTAAAGCGGTAGGTCACTTCTCTGTTTTTAAGAAGATAGCTGCGGAATTCCTCGCGCTGCCTGCGTATCCATGTGAGCGGCAGCCCTGCCGCAAGATGGACGTCAGCTTCATGGATACCGTATACATTCAGCTCTCTTGCAATGGACATCAATGTGAGCAGATAATAGTCGTCATCAGACACTTTGTCAGAAACAAATTCTTTCTGACACTCCCCGATACGGTAATAACCGCCTTCATATTCAAGAATGTTTCCCGAGAAGATCGGCTCTGTCTCATAGGCCGTCACTCCGCTCTTTGTGACTGTGCCGGCGGTTTTGATATTTCCGTAGCCATAATCAACGCCAACGATTTTGATGTTGTTAAACTCTTTCATTTTCTCTGTACCTCCTTGTTTTTTCGTTCATTAAAACCCTCCCTGTTAGTAAATTTGCTTTGAAGCAGTATCGTTTCTGTAGATTTGGTACTTTTTCTGTTGCAAGTTCATTCTACTGAAAAACGGCAGAAAGCTCATTGAACGCTGATTGAGTAAAAATTGAGCATAAAGAAAGCACCGGGTTACGTTAAATTAAGCCTATTTGGGGGAAAAGACGATGGCAGTGGAGAATCTTCTGACAGGGAAGGCCAGACAGAGGTTTTAGCGGGTTATAACAGAGGAGAAGATGAAGCGTTTTCTGGAATCTTTAAGAGAATGCTACGGGCGCTATCACAATACTGCTTACCGGCTCATTTCCGAGTATCAGTTCCTGAACAAATTCCAACTGCGTTGCATCCTCGGACAACTTGATCTGCATCCCTGCATAAAACGCCTGATGTCATCGTATAGTTTTTCGTCCCATAATACCTCTGTTTGTTTTGAAATCCAGGAACACCGCTCCTTAACAGCGGTCCCGGAAACAACGGAACTAAACAGCCAATAAACGGAGGCGCGCTTGCTTGCAAAGTCTTCGGAAAAAAGTTGACGTAAAGCCAATCTGTCCCGTGATATACTGAAAAAACGTAGCAGGCTTAGTATTCTGCAACGGCGATAAAGCAAAGAGGAGGAGAACTATGAGTAGTGTTTCGCGAGACATCCTGATGAAAGACCTGTTTAAGGGAATCGAGCTGGATCGGCTTAAAATTGAAAATGATATTAAAGTTCCGAATGAGTTTTATCAGAATCTGCTGGACTATTTTATGGAGCGCAGCTATCTGAACCGTCTGTCTGAACGGGAAAGGTTCTCGACGGATATGAGCAATACCGGGAAGATCACATGGCTTAGGATTACCCGCCTTCCGGTTCATCCGGACCATATGGAGGACTATGAGCTTTTATCCAGATGGCAGGGCGTGCTTGCGTCCATGCACGCGTGGGGGCACAGGACGATTTTTCTGCTGAATCGCTGCGGGGGAGAAACAAGGGTTTATCTTGGCACAACATCCTCTGAGAAAGGGGTGCGTTCGTCGGATGCTGTTGAACAGATGAGAGAATCCGCATCTGGAAATATGCCGGGGATAGAATTGCAGGCTCTTTCTCCAGAAGAGATTCTCGATCAGATCAGCGGCGGGCTTTCAACCTATCAGGCGGCGGGAGCTGTGACCGGCATTCCGTCTTTCCGAAACAGCCGGAAAGCGGGAATGCTGCAGACACTGGATCAGCTTTCTTTCGGCATCCGTGACCTGAATGGAAATGAAAAGGATTATGCGCTTCTGGTCATTGCAGATCCGCTTAAAGACGGAGATGTGGCAGAATTGATCGGGAAGATGCGCAGGTTGTCAAGCGAGATACATCTTGATGTCAGCCGCACAGTCTCAGAGACGGAATCCCAGAGTGAAAATAAGAACAAAGGTGCGGCTGCAGGCAGCGGAGGCGGGCTTTTAGGAGCTCTGATCGGTTCCTGTATCGGCGGAGGAGCTGCGCAGATCGGTTCGATCCTTGGTATGGGCCTGGCGACGGGAATCGGCGGTTTGACAGGGATGCAGAAACAGATCGGGATGAGCTATTCCAGAAATGTCACAACCCAGTATCTGGACCGTTTTGCCCAGTATGCGGAGCAGCTTCTGGAACAGCATATCGAGCGGATGAAAAAGGGAAGAAACCTCGGATTCTGGAATACGGGAGTTTATGTCCTTGGGAATACAAAGAAAGATATCCGCACAGTGACCGGAATGCTCCGATCGGTCTATTCGGGAGACGAGACTTATCTGGAGCCGATCCGCCTGCATATATTTAAAGACGGTTCCGGTGCGTTGGAAACGGTGAAATACGGAATGGAACTGGTGCCTCTGACTGCGGAGGAGGAAGTGGAAAAAGGAAAGGAATGGCATATCTTTGGGAAGGTATTCCAGTATGTAAGTACGCCCATGAATACGGAAGAACTATCCTTGGCAGCATCGCTTCCGAGAAGAGATGTGCCGGGTCTGCGGTTTGTAAAGACTGCGGTACGGTTTGCGAACAATCCGGCAGAGCTTGCCGGCGACAGTATCACGCTGGGAAGGGTTGTGGACACGGGCGTTATCCAGAACAATGAATATAAAATAGATCCTCACGCCCTTGTCCGTCATACTCTGGTAACGGGAAGTACAGGTTCAGGGAAATCTACTACCTGCAAGACGATCATCAGAGAGGTTGCAGAGCGGGGAATTCCAGTTTTGATCATAGAACCGGCAAAAGATGACTATATGAGATGGGCGGTACAGGAGAACAGGAAACTTCCGGAGGACAGACGTTTCCAGCTGTATATGCCCGGTGTAAAAGAGTTTGAGGGGGAGAAGCTTTCAGAACTGAAATTAAATCCATTCCAACCCGGGGCAGTCAGAGAAGCCCCGGTGGATCTGATGCAGAGGGGAGAGAAGCTGACAGCCGTTTTAAACGCATCTCTGCCGGTGAGCGATGTGCTGCCGGTTATTATCGATGAGACGGTCTACAGCTATCTGTACAGGAGTTTTAAAGCTCCTTTCCTGGCAGGGGAGATGGAGCAGCCGCTTGTATATCCGAAAATGGACGGGATGATAGAGATGGCGAAAGATGTTCTGAGAGCAAGAAATTACGAGCAGAAAGTGCAGGATAATATCGGGGCTTCCCTGGAAACCCGCTTTCAGTATCTTGTCAGGGGAACCAGAGGAAAGATTCTGAATGTGAGCCGTTCTACAGAGTTTGACGAATTATTCCGAAAGCCTGCCGTGATCAATCTGAGCAGGATCACCAATGAGAAAGACCGCGCGCTTATCATGTCGCTTTTGATGCTTAGCCTTTACGAATACAGGATATCAGCATACACATGGGATGAAAACTGGAGGCGGGAGGCTCAGAAAAACCATCTACTCCATCTGACTGTGATCGAGGAGGCGCACAATGTCCTTTCCAGGCCGCGGGGCGATTATGGCGGCACGGGAAATCCCCAGCAGGCTGCGGCAGATCTGTTTGTCAGCATGCTTTCCGAGATCAGAAGCTATGGGGAGGGCATGATGATCGTTGATCAGGTACCGACACGCCTGATTCCCGATGCGGTGAAAAATACAAACTATAAGATCGTCCACCGCCTGACTTCGCCGGATGACTGTGATGTGATGGCGGCAGGGCTTGCACTCAGACCGGATCAGAAGTCACTGATCGTATCGCTGGGAATCGGAAATGCAGTCATATGCGGCGATATGGACGATGCGGCAGCATGGGTAAAGATAAATAAGGTGGAATAATACCGGGAGGAATGAAGATGTTTGAATTTCTGGAAGAATTATTTGAGAACAGGACGCAAGAGACAGGAACAGGGGGAAGGGAAGGAACAGAAACACCGAATGAATCTGCGTCGGGTACGATGGAAAATACAGGAGGCGGAGGATTCTATATAAAAAACGGGATCCTGTACAACGGAAGCATCGACACAATGCTGTCGGATCTGTCCCAGGATCTGTCAGAAAATTTGCAGGAGCAGGCAGAGCAGAAAGCCAGGCTGGAAGCCAGCGGCGAACCCTATATGGACGGTGCGGGCATCATCCATAACGCGTCGTGGGAACAGGACTATCAGTCTCTGATGTCCGAGCTTCCTGGGCAGATCGAGGCAATGGCGGAAGTGAACCGGGAAAATTTTAAAAAAGGGAAATTTCCTCCGCTGTATGACGGATTTGTGAGCAATCCCTACTATGACCCCACAGGGAGCTGGACGGCGTCCATGAGCGCATGGGATACTGTCAATTCCCTGAACACAGTTCCGGCGCCGGACTATACAGGACCGGAATACACAAGGGAGGAGCTGGAATCTGAGATTGACCACAGTCTGAACATGGCGGACCAGTATGCGAAGGATAATATGACCCGCACGGCTTCCGGTTTCTTAAGCAGGGCTGAGAGCGCCACGGAAAAACTGGAAAATCTTGAATGAGGGGGAAGATGAGATGAGACAGGAAGAATACTTTCAAAAAGGCCTGGATATCTGGGAAGCGGCGGGAAAGCGCTACATCCCGGAGGAAGCCGTCGACGAATTTAGGCGAGCGGCGGATATGGGGCATATAAAGTCCATGTATTATCTTGGCGTTTACTGTGAAATGCAGGCAAATGATTATGTAAATCCTCATCCCAGGGCGGAATACTGGCTGAAAAAAGCCGCGGAGGCGGGAGACGCGGACGCCCAGTTTCAGCTGGGATATTATTATGAGCGCGATCCCAGACGTCTGTTTATCCAGGAGGGCGGTGATGCGCTGAACCTGCTGCAGTTGAATCCGGACGACTGCCCGGATCGTATTGTATGCAGGGGAGAGCTTGAAAACTACCGCTATAAGGCGGTGAAATGGTACAGGAAAGCGGCGGAGCAGGGGCATGTCCGGGCACAGTTTTATCTTGGGCTGATCCGTGAGCGGGGCATCGGTGCAGAACGGCTGGAAAGAGACCGGGAGGAAGCGGAAAAATGGATCAAAAAAGCGGCGGAGCAGGGGTATGGTCCGGCGATGTGCTGGATGGGGTATTACTGCATGGGAAACGCCGTCACCATGCCAAAAGATGAGAGGAAAGCCCTCGGATGGTATCTTCGGGCCGCAGAATCCGGAAGTGAGGAGGCCTGCTTCCGGCTGGGGCTGATCTATGAGCATGGGCTTGGAGTGGAACCGGATCAAGAGAAGGCGCTTGAGTGGTACCGCAGGGGCAGAATCCCCTGGTGGGCGGTGGATGTGAAGAAAAAACTGGAAGCGGGGAATGAGATATGACAGAGCGGCTGATCGGTATTGACTTTGGAACCAGTACAACGGTCGTCCACATCAAGAACTACACGGACGGAAGACCTTCTGACGGGGATGGCACTTCGATTCAGTATGTGGAGTTTGACGGGCAGGGGGTGGTTCCCTCTCTCATACAAAAAGTGGAAGATACATATTATTTCGGGTATGATGCGAAACAGCCGAAGAAGGATGAAAAGATATACCGGAATTTTAAAATGAAGCTGGAAAGTAGTGATGAGAAGGAGCAAGCGGAAGCGGAAAAACTGACTCTTTTATTCTTCCGCTTCCTGTATGAAGCCTATGAGGAACAAAAGGTGCATTTTGGAACGGTACAAATGGAGAAAACTCTGATCAGCTATCCGGCGAAATGGACAGAACGTACACGGCGGTTTATGGTGTCCTGTGCAGAGCAGGCCGGGTTCCCGGATGTGCGGGGGATGGACGAGCCAACGGCTGCAATGTACAGTGTGAGCGTGCAGGAGAGGGAGCGTATGGAAGCGCTGGGCGCTCTGGAGAAAGGCCGGAGCTCATATGTCCTGATGATTGATATGGGAGCGGGAACGACGGATCTGGCGTTGTGCAGATATAAGGCGGGAGCACAGGCAGAGATTCTTCTTACCTGGCCGTCCACAGAAGCGCCGCTTTTCTTCGGCGGGCATGAGATGGACCGGATTCTGATGGACGTGCTGAAAGATTATCTGTTGGAAAACGGATTCTCCGAGGACGGCGTTGCGAGATTTATGAGTCAGTATGAAGAGACGTGCAGGGTGTGGAAGGAGAATACGGTATCCGGCGCTCTGGCTGAGAACAGGCAGGTCGACTTCTGCTTTTTCATCTCCTCAGTGTTTCAGATCATGGGAATCACGCCGGGAAAATTCCCGGTGATCAGCCGGAACTCGCTTGAGCATATTGCCGGGGGATATTTGAAGATCTATGCGATGCTGGTGAACGGGATCCAGGAGGAGGCAAAAAAGAAGATAAAGGGCTTCACCGGCGCGGAGCAGATCGATCTTATTATTCTCACCGGCGGGCACAGCCAGTGGTATTTCGCGGAGGGCGTCCTCACCGGCGAGGTTGATACCGGGATTCCGGTCAGCATAGGAAAACTGAAAGAGCGCCCGGAGCGGATCATCCGGCTGTCCCGTCCTCAGGAGACCGTGGCGAGAGGAATGGTCTACAGCAGACAGGAGATCGTTGTGGTATCGAAGGAAGAGGACGCGGGAGAGGGCCAGGCTAAGAACAAGACGCAGAGCACTGCCGGGAATCAGAAAGCCGGCGTGGATCCGACGAAAGACAACAGAAAGAAAGAAGAAGGAAAGACAGGAAAAGAGGATATTGTGGATTCCCGTGATCCACAGGAGACTCCCTCAGACTACGCGGAGAAGGCCGGGTATGAGAAGTGGATCGATCGAGCTTCCTGCCTGGACGAGGAGGATTATAATTTCCAGATGGAGTTAGGGGCATATCTGGGAGACTTATATGTCGAGGACGATGAAGTTTTCGTGGGCAATATGCTGACGGAAAAGAATTTCTATCCGGGGGACCGCCAGGATATTATATCTACGATTATGCGTGCTTATGGGAAACCAGTTACCACCGGAGCAGAAAAAATCCTTTTGACCCATGCAGTAGAAGGAATGCTGACCGCCTATACGGGATATGCCCTGATAACAACAGAGAAAATCCTGCATGTCAGAAAGAACAGTACGGTCTGCGAAGAATATCTGTTTCGTGATATTTGCTATATGCCGGGCGCTGTGAGGGATTTAGCGGAATATTTTTGCTTACAGCACTTCCAATACTTAGACAGTGACTTTAGAGTTCACTGTCTTACAGCAGGCAGCTATTCGAAGTCGCGGCGAGTGTTCTTCTGTGCTTATGCACGCTGGAGAGCGCTGCAAGGATTAAAGCCTTATGCAATCAGCGCGGCACATTATTATGAGGCAGTAAAAAATACCAGCTACGGGGAAAATGGAATCTTGCTAAATCATATAGGGCTGGATTATATGAGTGCCGGCGGAGGAAAAGAATCTTCGCCCGAAAAGGCGTTTTACTATTTCTCTAAGGCAGCAGAGGCGGGCAGTGTTCCAGCATTGCTTAATCTTGCGTACTGTTATGCAAAAGGCATTGGCACCGGATCCAGCTGGAATTATAAGCGGGCTGCCGAATGTGTCGAACGATTTGCAGGGCAGATGACTGGTGAAGAGAAAAAATGTGAATTTTTCTTTTTTCCATATTATGGATGGAAGTATAAACAGCTGGAACCGATAAAAGGATGTATGCCTTACTTTGTAGGAGAAATGTTTGAATGGGGAGGCTTCGGCCTGGAACCCGATATAGAAAAAGCAATCCTGTATTACAGTATGGGGCGGAAGATCAGTGAATGTGCAAAGGCGGAAGCAAGGCTGCGGGCAAAAAATACATTTAATTTTTTTAAGAAGAAGTAGTGGGAAAATGACGTTAAAAATCGGAGGATAGTATGATTTATGAATTTCGTATTGACGGTGAAATATTTCATATGGAGTTTGAAGAACATGAAGAGGCGCCGAAGGCAGTGGAGCGGGATCTGTACGGATACACCTATATGTTAAATGACCGGACTTACCAGGATGTTTCGGCTTTCAAAAAGGAGAAGATCAGGCAGAGGGATATATACACTGCAATTTATGAGGACGATTACGGCGAAAGAGTATTTTACTGCCACACATCGCTCCCTACATTTGATTTGGGAGACCGGGAGTGGGACAGTGCCTTTGACAAATATATCGTGTACGATGGGAAAGACATCAACCTGGTCACGAGCAGGCAGGGATACCGGATCGCGGAGCTGAATATCTATAAGAAGCTTTTATCTGTTGAAAGGGGATTCGAGAAATATATTAATGAACTGGGGTATCCTGTGGAGCAGAGTATTTACCGGGAATAGTTCCGCTGTACAGATGCCCTTATTTGCCGCATCTGCTTATGCTGTATAAAAAGACTGGGGGATAGGCCGGTTATTGAAAAGACGTGCAACTGCCAGAAAATTTTACTTGCAAGTATGTCAGAAACAATTAAACTGATAGTAAGGGAACGATGGGAGCTGAGAAACGGAAAAAAGTTGAATAATTCCGGAAAGAGATAGGATATAGTAGAACTATATGTTTTCTGGGAGGTGGAGCCCGTGGGGAAAAAGCAGAGGAAAGGGCAGAAGGAAGCAGTAGAGAATCTCCTGACAGGGAAGGTTAAACTTGTGAGCTTTTCTGATCTGCTCCGTGAAGTCTGGCAGGGAGAAGGGTCGCTGGCGGTACGTTTGACTGCACAACTTACAGAATATGAAGGCGGAAAAAATAGGGAAAAGACGGCGAGAAAGGTGCGCAACTGGATGCATGACCGAAATCTTCCAAAGAACAGGGAGGAGGTCTTTAAGATTTGTTTTGCCCTTAAACTTGACGAAGAGCGGGCGGAGAAAATCCTCGGTATGACTGCGGAAAGCGGGATCCATTACCGCAATCCGGGAGAAATGATTTACGCATTCTGTCTGCGCAGAGGTTACGAATATGTTCAGGCGGTCAGGATAAAAGAGCAGCTATTGGGAGAGATTTTTCCAAAGGGCTTTCCTGGGGAGGAGACTGCCAGGGCGGATCGCCAGCCATTGAATCTTACCGGTTATGTCAGACAGAGGTTTCAGCGGGTTATGACTGAGGATGAACTGAAGCGTTTTCTGGAATCATCCAGGGAACGCTTCGGGCTCTATCATAATACCGCTTACCGAAAGTTTCGTCGGATGTTGGACTGCCTGATCCGCCCGGAGATATCCGAGAGCGGGCTGCCGGAAGATCAGATCTATAGTATCCGTAAAGCGGTAGAACAATATCTGCGCATGGGGATCCCTTATGAGAGACGCTTAGGCGGTTACACGCGGATACAAAGGGAAATCAAGCAGCACTGGCCATCGGCAAAATCAATCTATGAAATGCGTACGCGGAAAATAGACGTGGACAGGAAGACTCTCATCCTTCTGTATCTTGCCACAGAGGGAGAAAATGAGCTTCAGACGGAAGATATGAAACTGGCGGAGGAGCATCACCGGAGGATGGATCTGATGCTGTCCGAATGTGGGATGCCTCAGCTCAATGTGCAGAATCCTTTTGATTATCTGGTGCTTCAGGCAGCCTGCGGCGGGGACGAGGATGATTTTATCGGTATGAAGATGGAGCGGATGATCCGGAAGATATTTGCCGGAAAGGAAACGGAAATATGCCCGACAGCGGAGAAATGAAGAGCGGAACAGTAATATGAAAGATAGTACGTCCAGCAGGAGGGGGAGGAAGGAATGAAAAAGGATGACATGGATAACAGGATCGGACTTCCGAAAGGGTACAGGATCTCGCATGGGGGTAGAAATTATATCATCAGCAGATATATAAGTGCAGGCGGGAATTCCATCGTGTATGAGGCGTGGTATCAGGACAGCCTGATGCCCGAAAAGACGCATCAGGTCCTGATTAAAGAGCTTTACCCCTATGATCCTATGGGGCGAATTACCCGGCAGAAGAATATGTGTCTGGAGATTGGGGATGGAGCGGAAAAACTCTACAGCGACCATAAGAAGAGTTATCTTCTGGGAAATCGGGTACACCTGACACTCGCACAGGAGGGACGGGGCGGAATCGCAGAAAATCTGGATTCTTTTGAAGAGAACGGAACGGTCTATACAGTCCTGACAGCCAGAAAAGGCGAGGTTCTGGCGGAAATGCTGGAAGAGAAAAGGTATTTTCCTAGTCTTGAAGACACGGTGGCGTGTGTCCGTGGACTTCTGAATATCCTAGAACTCTTTCATGAGAACAGGTTACTCCATCTGGATGTGAGTCCAGACAATATTTTTATGCTGGAATCCCGAGAGAAGGGCGCTTTTCCCACGGAACTGCTGTTGCTTGATTTCAACAGTGTTTATTCTATGGATGATCGGACGGCTTATCTTGGGGATTACTATCCGGGGAAGCCGGGATATATGGCTCCAGAAGCTGCTCTTTCCCGGACAGAAGAGATGGGTCCCTGGACGGATTTGTATTCTGTAACAGCGGTCTGGTATACCTTATTATGTGACGGAAAAGCGCCGCAAGACATGGAGATTTCCAGCGAAGAGGAGCTGGTTTCCCCTTATTCCCGTCTTTTGCTCCATGAAAAGGAGGTAGCGGCGGAACAAGTGAACCGGATTCTGCGACGGGGATTAAGAATAATGCCTTCAGATCGTTATTCTTCCACTGCTGAGATGCGGAGAGGCATTCAGGAGTTGAGTGATATTCTTACCGGGGCAGTGAGGATCCCTGTTTCTCGGATTCCAACCTCCGAAATGGTGGGAAAAACTGGGGACACCGAAGATACAGGAAATAATGGAAGCACCGGTGCAAGAAAAGCAGGAAAGATATGGAATAAACGCTCATGGAGGGCTGGTGTATGGACTGCAGGAGCTCTTCTGTTGGTATGTGCAGCTTTTCTAGGCGGAAGGATGAGTCTCAGAACAGAAAATATCGGACCCGTGACGACAGAGAATACGAAACTTGACCTTTACCAGTTTCCTCTTGAGACAGATGATTCGGTGGTTCTCACCCAACAGGATGTTCGCTATCCGTTGGTGGACAACCGCATGGATGTGCAGGTGCAGACGTCCACGGCAGTCCGCATCATGCTGAAGGATTACAGCCATGACCGGGATACATCGGAAGTGATCGATACATATTCACTGTTTACCTTTTACACAGGGGAGGGGGATAAGCGGGGATGGCAGAATGCGGACCTGACCTATGATTTTTTCTATACGGAAGATAATACACTTCATATGGAACTTCCCTTCCAGGATCCGAATCATTTCAATCTGGATTATGTGGGTGTAATCTTCCAAAACTTTAACTATGATGAAAGCGAGTTGATTCTGGACATTACACGCTGTACGCTCATCGATGGAGAAGGAAATGCCTATGAAATGACGGAACTTCTGGGAAGTCATCTGCTTTTTTTCGATGAGGAACGCTGGCAGCAGAATATGATTACAACAGAGAATAAAGAGTATGTGGAAACATTTGACGATATCCGGGGCGGCAGGCTCATAGTGGATGCCCAGGTGTGCTATCTAGACCCGGTTCTGGAAGTGATATGGACTAGTGACAAACCGGAGATTGCCACTGTAGATGAGCGGGGCCGGGTAGAGGGACTTCGCCAGGGAACGGCTACGCTGACTGCCACGGTGCGGGACAAGAATACCGGTGAGGAGCGAAGTACTCAGATGATTGTGAATGTGATCTCCAAACTCTGAATGTGATACCCATGTCATATTTCTGAAACAGGCAGATGTACCGGGGCGGAAAAAAGTTGAAAATCTGAAAAAATGAATATGTTATCCTTGCCGTATAACCTGCGGCAGGAAAAATCTGTGCTGCCGCGGAAAGGAAAGGTGGAAAGTAAAAAAGAATGAGAACTAAAAAAATGAAAACCGCGGCACTTATTTTTGCGTTAGCTCTGACAGTTGTTCCCTGCTCTGGCGCAATGGCCGCAGGAACAGATGAAAATGTGGTGGCAGATATTCCATCTGTGCAGGAGGAAGCAGCCCCGGTACAGGCGGACACAGTTCCGGCACAGGCAGACACAGTTCCGGCACAGGCAGACACAGCAGGGAAACTTGTTGGAACCCGTTATGACGGCGGCCAGCTCTATGAAAATGAACTGATCGATATGATCAGAAATGCAGATGGCGATGTGAAGATCCAGATGATGCAGTACGGGCTCAGCATTCCTGCAAGCGCGCTGAATCAGGCGAGAGAGCAGGAGAAAAAGCTGATCATCGAAATCTTCCAGCCGGGAAATGACGCTGCCATGTTTAACAGCAGATGGGTCTATGATCCGTCAACCGTATATTGGACTCCGGATCTGGAGTCATATCCCCTTGGCGTTATGGTAGATCCGGATACACCGTACCATTCCTCCCATCCAGATGCGGCGTCAAATCCCATCAGCGGAGCGATAAGAGGTATATCAGGAGACGAACCGGTGGAATGGGCGGTCTACAGTATTCCGACAGCAGAGGGTGAGAATGGTCAGGCAGGCTATACAATCCCAGGTTTTTATGTAGAGATCGCACACTGGGGCGAATTCGATGGGATGGAGGAGATGCCTGTTTATACGTATGATGAGGAGAACAACAGACTGTTTAACCATGCATATGCTGTCCGCGGCGATGATGCGGTGGTATCGGACTCCATTGTCTGGCATACAGTCCGGATCAATAATCCGATGTGGGGCACGAATTATGCAGTTTTAAGCGAGGAACACAATTTCCTTCCGGTCGAGGAGATCGAAGCCCAGATTGCAGACGACAGTATCTCTGCTGTGGATGTCCAGATGGTGTCATGCTTTCTTGACAAACAGTGTGTAGTTCCAGCCGGGATGCTGGACAAGCTTAAGGTCAGTGGAAAAACACTTTCTCTGACCTCCCCGGGAGTAGAATCACAGCCTACATATTCCTGGCATTTTGACGGATCGCAGATCACTGATACGATGGATATTGATCTGCATATACGCTTATACTATTCTGGCGAAGAGGGAGCGCCCGTAACGATACCGCAGGGAATTACGGCTACACTGCTTGATTTCACGCACAGCGGTCCGCTTCCGAAGGGAACCTCTGTCAGTATGACTGCGTCAGAAGAGATGCAGAACGGTTATCTCTATTATGTAAATGAGGAGAATGGAACTTTCGAGTATATCGGAAGGACTTCATGGGAACGAGAAAATGAATATTTCGGGACACTTACCATATCCGGAATAACACACTGTTCTTATTATCTTGTGACTGCTCAAGAACTGACCGGAGATAATGTGGTCATACCGGAAGAACCTGTGGCACCGGTTGATCCGGAAGAACCTGTGGTCCCAGAGGATCCGGAAGAGCCTGTACCACCGGTTGATCCGGAAGATACAGATGATAAACAGCCTATAGATACGGAACAGACACAGGATCAGGATGAAAACAAGTTACAGGAAGACAAAAGTCCACAGACCGTAGAGGCTGTGAAAACAGGCGACTCTGCATCGGTGCTGCCGGTAGCAGCAGCGGTTGTTCTTTCTCTGGCGGTAGTGCTTGTACTGCTGAAAAAGAAAGTTACAGCATAGAAGATTGGGATAGTTCTCTGAATCCTGAGCATATATAGCACAATCCTATACGGAGCGTACTCTGGTTATTTTACAAAGTACGCTCCGTTTTTTAATTCACCAGTTGTTGACCTAATGATATCCCTGCCCGTATATAAGTCTGTAATATTTCCTGCTTTTTCATCTCGATGACATTTGCATCCCCGTCAAATAGCAGCTCATAGACTGCCAGAGCTTTTTTAAAATGAGTGGTAGCCTGTTGTATTTCTCCAATGGTCAGACAGATACTTCCCATTGCTTCCTGTACCAAAGCAAAATCCGTGGTTTTGTCGGAATTGAATTGGCGGATCATTTGTGACAGCTTTTTTAAGGCGGAAAGTCCCTGTTCGGGATGTCCCATATCAGTTAGCAGAACGGCATAATTTGTAGACTGAGCAATACTGTCATGATAATACAGAAAGTCAAACTGCTCAAGGATCTGGATGCCGTGCTCCATAGACTGTTGTGCTAGTTCTAACTTTCCTGTCTGTTTATAAAGACCGCCAAGGTTTGAGTAAAGGTTGGAGACAAGAAGCGCATTGTCTGGTGTGATTTCTGTAATCAGGGAAATCGCTTCCTTTTCCATTTTTATAGCTTTTTCAGTTTTTGTTTCACAGGCTGCCTGATAATCCAGGAGCAGCGCCCGGTCTGATTCAGAACCGGAAGTTTTATCCTGCAATAATGTTGATAATTTGCTGATGATTAATTCCATCCCGGCTGTATAGTGGTATTTCTCCATGTACGGGAATGCGTTTTCCAAAAACAGAAGATAAGCCGGTGTATCATCGTTTTCAATTTGCCGGATAATATTTTCTATGGTCTGGAATAATGGTTTAAAATAGCTGACATCTTCCCCGTGACGCAGACAGATATCCTGCAGGCTGCCAAGCAATACAGAACTGTTTTTTACAGATGGAGCTGTCTCGTCAACAGTAACTTCCTGTATCATTGGGTGAAGTGCAATCTGCCGTCCGGTCTGTGTCTGTATGAATCCTTTCTCGATCAGGCCATTGATGATATTCATATCAGACAGTTTCAGCCAGTGCGCATACAGTCGGCCGCTGATCCCGCCTGCCGGGACAAAGGACAGTCCCCTCATAATATCCTGTTCCGCCGGAGAAAGCTGATATAAGGAAAACAGGGTATGAATGTGGTCGTAGTAAGTAGCTTTGCGGCTCTGTCCATCTTTGATGATGTCGATCGTATCTGTGGCGTCCAGAGCCGATTTTTCTGCTTGAAGTCTGGTTAATAATTTCTGAGGCTCTAAAATTCCGGTTTCCAGCAGACGGGCGGATAATTCCACTGCCAACGTATGGCTGTGTACGGTCTGAATGATCTGCTTCAGAATAGAAGAATATTTTTCAGCATCCGAGTAAAAGCATCTCATCAGTGACAGCAAGGCTTCCGGATCGGAGATTTCTTCCAGATCCATAGAAGTATAATTGTCAAACCGACTGCGAGTTGTGAAAACAATGCGGCAGCGGTATTTTAATACTACAGATAGAAAACTGTCTTTGGTGGCGATGGTGTTAAAATTATCTATGATCAGCAAAGTATCTGCTTTCAGCGCACGGAGAAATCGATTGTGTTTGCGGAATCGCTCTTCCTCTGTATCTTCCGGCAGATCATCTGCAAAATCCAGATCAATGATATCCTGCCTCAGATCCCCGCTGTACATCAGATACAGAATATTCGTATATTCCTTCCTGTATGTTTTGGCATAAGCCTTTGCCAGTTCACTTTTTCCGATTCCCGCAATTCCATAGAGAAATACTTTGCTGTTTTCTTCCAGTATTGCATATAATTTTTCAAGTTCGTTCTCTCTCCCCAGAAAGTGGCGGCATGGTTTTGGCACTTCACTGTCCATAATATAATTCAGGACAGCCGGAGAGAGGGCGCCGCCTGCGATCAGTTTCCGGTTTCTGGCATCCCTCTTGACAAATTGCCGTTCCATACCAAAAGAGATTAGTTCTGCAAGAAACAGAAGCTGTGAATCTGGAGTTTTATACAAAGATGACAGCTCTGTCTTTTTCGTTTCTGAGATCGTATCATCCTGTATAAACAGAGTATAAACATCCTGAATGGCTTGACGACTGTCAGCCATCAGCGGCATAAGGTTCTGATCCATTGTCGCTGCAAGCAGTTCCTGTTTGCTCGGTTTTGCATAGTAAGAGGATATTTTGGGACTGATCTTTGCCTGTCCTGTCATCCAGCGGCACACCAGTCCGTTGTCCAGTGAGAAATCTCCAATTTCCTGACTGTCCATAAAATCTGCAAATATTTCATATAAAAATTCCGGCTGGCTCATCTGATTGCTTTCGCTGATATGATTTTTCAAACATGTCATTATAGAACAAAAGTCGCATCGATCCAATCGCTACCCCACCTTTTCGTATTATTTCTGCTTCTGACTGGTACTAAATTTCCTTTATCATAACACAAACATACGTTCTATTCAATGGCGTTTTGATTTGCGGATAAATAAGAATCAGATAACGGTCAATCTGCCCTCAATTTCTGTTCAATGAGTTCTATGACTTAAAAAGTTACAATCAAGTCAGGCTTTCGAAAGCTGAATTCAATGCATACGGAACTTTTGTACAACCCTGCCGGCATAGGATGTATAGAGGACTGTATGCTGAAGGAGGCATATAGCATGAATACCTTACTTGTACCTGCAGAGCAGACGGCAGTATCGATGAAAAATCAATGTGCGGTTAACAACTGTTCCGGCTCTCCAGAATTTCAGAAGAAATATGTAAGTTATGAGTATGAAGGATATTTGATCCGTGTGCATTTTAATGGGAGTAAAACCCTGACGCAGTGTATCCGCAATCTTGCAGAACGAAGAATTGAGGGTTGATTTTCTTTAGTTTCTATTGTAAGATTAAGACAATTAAAGACAATGACTATACAAGACCGAAGAAAAGAGGGATATAATGTATCAGGCGGGAATATATTGTCGTATTTCCATAGAAGAGCGGACAAAAGAGGGAAAATACAGCAACAGTATTCATTCTCAGATTCAAATGGCAAGAGACTTTATCGCAAGTCAGAATGATATCAAGAAAGTAAAAGTCTATGCAGATGACGGAGCATCCGGCAGTAACTTTAACAGAGCGGAATTCCGGAGAATGCTGACCGATATTGAGCTTGGTATCATTAATATGGTTATTCTGAAAGACGTCTCGCGTCTCGGGAGAGAACACATCGATACGAATTATTATCTGGGGAAATATTTCCCGGAGAGAAAGATTCGGGTTGTGTCTCTTCTGGATCATTATGATTCAGCAGTCAGCACTTATGATGAACTGCTGGAAATTAAGACATTGCTCAATGATATGTATCTTAGAGACACCTCCAAAAAAATCAAAACTACAATTCAGGCAAAAAGAACCATGGGAGAATATACTCCGAAAGAACCGCCGTTTGGATACGTGAAAAGCAAAACAGCCCATAATCATTTGGAGGTGGATGCTTATGCGGCAGAGATCGTAATCAGGATCTACAGAATGTATTTAAGCGGTTGCGGTGGGACGGTGATCAGCCGGATTTTGAATGAGGAACAAATTCCTGCTCCGGCCAAATATAAAAAAGAGGTTTTGAAAAACGGGTATCCCTGGAATGTGGGAAAAGGCTTATGGACACCTGCTACAGTTCGGGAAATTCTGAAGAATCCGGTATATACCGGTGCAGTTGTGTTAAGAAAATTTGATAAGCCGTCCTATAAATTAAAATACCGAAAGGCAATTCCTCTTGAAGAACTGGAACTGATACCGGATGCACATGAAGCGATCATTTCTAAAGAAGAGTTTGCTCGGGCACAGCAGATAAGAAAAGATCATAGAGTCTCTTATTTTGATAAGAATAAGGAGCCGCATAAATATGTAGGACTGCTTTTCTGCGGAAAATGTAAAACAGCTATGCGTAAGCGGTATCTTGCTTCACGTAAGGGATATGACGGATATGAGTGTGGATTTCATCAGAAGATGGGGCGAAATTACTGCGAATTGAACCACATCACCTTTGAAAAGCTGGATGAACTGGTTGCCTTTTCGATTAATCAGCAAATAAAGCAGATAAAAAGTGAGCTTGAAAATCTAAAGGTGCAGATCAGAGACCAAAAACCGAAGCTGGACGACAGGATAGCCCGTTTGAAAGCAAAAATTGAGAAAAACACAGAATATCGGAAAAGAGCTTACGAGCAGTTTATGGATGATATCCTTTCCAAACAGGAATATCTGGAATTGAAAAAGATGTATGATATGGAGAATGAACAATTTGAAAAAGAACTGGATGAACTGAAAAATGTGGAAGAAACTGAAATGACTGTCATGCAGGATACTGTAAAATGGCTGGATCATTTCAGCCGGGGAAAGATTACAGCAGCACAACTGACAAGAGAGGTGCTTGTTGAATTGATTGACCGGATCTACGTGTATCCTGATCAGCAGATTGATATTTATTTCAAATTTACTTCCGGGATTGGCTCCGCATCCAGTATAACACGGAAAGACGAGGTGGTATGATGTATCAGATGGCGGCATATTGTCGTCTGTCAAAGGACGATGGGGAAAATAAGATCAGTGAAAGTATTGAAAACCAGATGAAACTGATCCGGGAGTATGTCGGCAAATCTGAGGATCTGGAGATTGCAGACATTTATATTGATGATGGATACTCCGGTCTCTATTTTGCAAACAGACCGGAATTTCAGCGGATGATGGAGGATATCTATAAAGGAAAAATCCAGGGAGTGATCACAAAAGATATTTCCCGTCTGGGGCGTGAACATATCGAAACCAGTAATTATATTGAACGTGTTTTCCCCTCCCTCGGCATTCGGTACATTGCGATTCTGGACGGGGTGGATTCAGTTGCACACAGCAATGAAGAACTGGCACAGTTTAAGACGTTATTTAATGATATGTACAGCCGTGATATTTCCAAGAAGATCAGAGGCGCACTTTCTACACAGAAAAAGCGAGGGCAGTTTATGTCGGGCTTTGCTCCGTACGGATATATTAAGGATCCGGCGGATAAGCATCATTTCCTTGTAGATGAAGAAGCTGCAAAGGTAGTGAAAAGAATTTTTTATATGTATCTGGAGGGGTATTCCAGAGACGGCATTGCCAAAAAACTGAACGAAGAAGGAGTAATGACGCCATCCGAATACAAAAGAAAAGTGCAGGGGCTCAAATATTCTAACGCACAGGAAAAGGCAGGTGCAAAAGGATGGGCATATCCAACGATTAATGTGATTCTGAGAAACCGGGTCTATACAGGAGCCATGGTACAGCATAAATCTGAAAAGATCTCATACAAAATGGAAAAATATCATTATATTCCAGAGGAACAACAGTATATTGTAGAGGGTATGCATGAACCGATCATCAGCAAGGATACTTTTGAGCAGGCAAAGGAAATCATGAAGAAAAGGTCACGGACGCCGGGCTTTCTCAGCGAGGTGAGGAAAGTCAATCCTTATGTAGGCTTTCTTGTCTGCGGGGACTGTGGTTATAATCTCCAGAGAGTTACCTGCAGAGACGGTTATGAGTGCGGTTCCTATCATAGAAAAGGAAATAACATGTGCTATTCCCACTTTATTAAGAGAGAGGTTCTGGATTCTATTGTAATAAATGAAATCCAGAGACAGGCAAAGATGGCACTGAAAGAAAGCGATAAGGACGAACTGCTGAAAGCGGCTGACCGCAGGAAGGAAATAAAACGGCGGTGCGAAGAAGCGGATCAGCGGATAGGGCGCCTGCAGAAAGAACTGGCAGGTGTTCAGAGATATAAGAAGAAAACCTACGAAAATTATGTGGATGGCATTCTGGATAAAGAAGAATATCTTTCTTATAAAGCGGAATATGAGAAGCAGGATCAGGATATCCGGGAGAAAATTTCACAGGCAGAGAAGGAGAAAGATAACTTTGAAGAAGCAGAGGAAAACTATGAAAACTGGATTGAAAAGTTTGTCAGGTATGGAACACTGGCAGAGGTGACAAGAGAAATCGTGACGGAGCTGATCGATAAAATTATTGTGAATGGGGACAAGAGCATTGATATTGTGTTTAAGTATCAATCCCCTTATCTGTATGGGGAGAAGGAAGAGAAAGGCATATCTGAGGCAGGATGCACAGAAAGTTTTTGAGTGTAGTGTGCAAATAAAAACGAAATATATGTAAATAATAATTGATATCATATGGAATAATGGGTATAATTAAGAAATAAAAACAAAATAATCGGATAAAAATACGGAGGGAAACATGAAACTGTTAAAATTGACAATATGTGGACTGCCTAATTTCAAGGATACACTAGACTTGGATTTTGTGGCACAGCAGAGGGTGAATGACAGAGATAAAGAAAAATTATATAATGTTTTTTCGAATATATATGTAAATGAAGCTATTTCATTTATCGGCATTAACGCTTCCGGAAAAACTACGATATTGAAAGCGGTTTCTTTTGCTGTAAGTTTGTTAAACAATGAGGCAATAAACAGTATAAAGACAAAAGAAATTCTGGATGATTTACAGGAAGGACAGACAGTTACTCTCACAGCTTATTTTTACGCTAATTCGTTGGTCAGTAAATTAGAGACAATAATTAGTAAAAGGATAAATGATTTAGACGGAAGCGCAAAATTTATTATTACTGATGAGAGACTGTGGAGTAAAGATTCTCAAAAAATTAAATTAAAAAAGAATTTATTTGAATTCAGTGATTCAGAACTGAAAATCAGAAGAGATCAGAAAGAACAGTTCCTGATGGAGGATGTCAGCATTATTATTGCAGTAAACAAAGAAAATGATTCGCACTTTTTTTTACATGATATGTTAAGATGGACGAATCATAATATAATAGGAATTCTGGGACGTTTTCCAAAAGAACTCTTAATGTTTTTGGATCCCAGTATAGAATATCTCAGAGGAGATGTAAATGACAAAGTGACAGATATTCAGTTAAAGTTTTACGGTAAAGAAGAAATATCTATAAATAATCCACTTATGCTGGAACATTATCTCTCTTCCGGTACAATAAAAGGTCTAACCGTTTTTATGAATGCATTGTTCTCATTTTATGAAGGTGGATATTTGCTGATTGACGAAATAGAAAATCATTTTAATGAAGAAATTGTTGTTACACTGGTTCGTTTCTTCCTGGATAAAAAAGTGAATAAAAATGGAGCTACAATTATTTTCTCAACGCATTATTCAGAGTTGATAGATGAATTCGAAAGAAATGACGGCATTTATATTGTACGGAACAGAGGGGGGATTGAGGCTGAAAAATTGTCAAATATTCTGAAAAGGAATGATATTAAAAAAAGTGAAGCCTACGACAGCGGATTTTTGGAGGGTACAGTGCCTGCATATGAGGCATATATGGCTTTGAAAAAAGTCCTTATCAGTATGCAGGAGGAATAAAAATGGCAAAGTATACAGCGTGCATATGTGAGGGCGCGGCAGAAAGAGCAATTATTGATTTACTGCTTGATAAGAAAAAACTGATTTTTGAAAGAGAAGACTTAATAGAGGAAGAAGTGCTCAAATCCAGAAGTGCAAAAGAATTTGAAACCAGGTATCTGAGAAAAGGTTTTTCAGAAAAAATCACAGTTTATCGGATTTTGGATTCCAGAGGAGAAGAATTTAAACTTAGTAAAGCATATGAACATAAAGTAGATGTTGTAAATGTGATTACAGCTCCGGAAATAGAAATGCTTATTATTTTCACTGAAAAGAAATACAAAGCATATAAAAATGAGAAACGGAAAAATCCACAGTTAAAACCCAGTGATTTCTGCAAAATCAATTTAAAGTATACGAAAGTAAAACAATATGATTTTGTAAAGGAATATTTTGCAGACATTCCGGTTTTGCTCAATGCCTTGCATGAATACAAAAGTAAATCCAGGATTCAGAAAAATGAGAAAACTTTGTGGGATCTCCTGCGAGAAGATGCCCGTTCCTTTTGACGTATACCTGTTAATATGATTGTTGTAGGGCGGTATGGAGGGGAGGTCATACCGCCCGAGAGCTTCAGCAGATTTACTATTATTGATACAAGTCACGTACATCCCACGGCATTAAGATCCAATTACCATTATTTCTCCAAGGGACTCCAACATGATCGCCGTTGCTTTCGTACACGCAACCAAAAGTTAAGGTGGCCTCTTTTGGTCCATTATCTGTTGTCAAAGAAACCCTAATTACAACTTTTGATAATGCGCAGGCACGTTCTTCAACTTCGAGGATTTCAAAACAATCAAGAATTTTGTTTTCAAATATTTTGCGACATTTACCAGCTCGTTTTCGTGGTGATAGATCTGAGGGAAACATCTTTTGTAAGTAAGTTGAGAGATCCCCGTAATTTCTGCTTTTCCATGCATCGAGCATTTCCACTGCCTTAACAATATAGGGATACCCGATATAGTCTTCTACTGTTCCTGAAACAGGAATATCTTTCCCTACAATAACGGTCTTTTTTTTCCATGATGAAATTTCTTCTCTTATCAGCTTGTTTTCTTCTATACCTGCTAAAGACTCTCTCATAGGCGGAGGGTTGAGAGATTTTTCGTATTTTTCTTTTCTCGTTTGCTCACTATTTTTCATTTTCATCCAATCAGCAACAGCAAACATAAGAGCTACACATTTACATGACACATATTTATTTGCATAATTGAGGTCGCGTCCATGCAATATGCCGTTACGATAAGGTAATGTAATCATCTCGGAGTTTGTTTTTGTGCGATTTTGATTAAATATCTCTTTTAGCTTAGATAACCCATCACTACAGCCAACTAAGCAATCCCACGCGTCAACAGAAGTTCCCTCTGCAAAAAAACCTTTACTTTTTGTGAAATCGTTAACTGCGCCATCTATTATAATCAAAGCAAGAGGAACACTTGCGTAATATCGCCCTGTAAAATGGTCTTCAAAAAAATGCTCAATCAAATTGTTTCTTACAGAAAATGCATCTGAGCTGTTCTTTATCCAATGAACAATTTTGCTAACATCGTTTGTGTAATAGTTAATTAGTACCTGTTCTGCGTTTTCAATCCCGCCCTTTTCAAAAGCGTCATTTGTGCTTTCTATAAGGGCCAAACTCATACTGTCATAAGCGCACCAACCATAGGAGGAAAATCTCTCGTTGAAAGCGGTAGTTTGAATAACCATATTATCAAGCTGCTTTTCTAAAACACGTAATTGCTTCTTTTGGTCTGAGTTCAGAAATGGAGCTAATAGTTTCATTGCTTTTATATCGTTTTGCAATTTATTTAGGGAAAAAAGATTATCTTCCATATTTCTTCACCGCCTTTTCTAATGTATTCTATCACAAAACATTTCCGAATGCATTACGTACTTGGAAGCGTTTTAGGTTCAACCTGTTCGCCATGGTCAAAATAAATGGTTATGTTTATTTCCTTAATCGGTGGTTACTAAAATGTGGGTGCTTTTTGAATGGTAGCAGAGCGTAATATGGTGCACACCAAATAAGTTCCCTTAGTTATAATGAACACATGATGGAACGTCCCTTATGGAGCGATTTCTCAATGATATTTCACAGACATGGAAGAATGTAATCTGTGTGGGAACCGGAAATGAAGGCAGCAGCGGCGGGCATACCGGCGGGCAGGTATCTGATGAGGAAGAGGAAAAAGTGGAGATTGCTGTCCAGCCAAGAGAGACCGGTCTGAACGTACAGATCTGGAAATCCTATGTGGATGAGATGGATATTTCCGTAATCAGCCCGTCAGGCATGAGGGCAGGCCCCATTCAGGAAATTCTGGGGCCTCAGCGGCTGTTTCTGGGAGGGACGGAACTTCTTCTGTATTATGGGGAGCCAAAGCCATACAGCGTAAAGCAGGAGATTTACATTTCTTTGCTTCCGGAGTCATCCTATATTGAAAGCGGAGTATGGCAGATTGTCC